>JAILCN010000168.1 GCA_024680365.1 Solobacterium sp. | reverse complement strand
TAGCCACCCGGACATACTTTTCGAGGCGTTTTCCGCGCTTCGACCAGTCGGTCTCACCGAAGGTGAAATGCTCGTAAAAGTGCTTAAAATAAAGGATTTCTACGAGTTCAACTTTTGTAGCAACACTATAGTCTCGATGTGTTTCGTAAACGGGAAATTGTCTACAGGAATGATGCGTGAAACTCTGTATCCTTTCTGACGAAGATATCTGCAGTCTCTTGCCTGTGTTTCCGGATTGCATGAAATATACACCATGCGGTCCGGCTGCATAGAAGCCGCGCATGAAAGAAACTCTTCGCTCATGCCGGAACGGGGAGGATCCATGATGATCACATCCGGCTTCTGTTTCATGGAACGAATATACTTACCTGCGTCATCGGCCCGGAATGAGACATTCCCGATCCCGTTATGCAGAGCGTTTTCTTTCGCGTCCTGGATCGCTCTGGGATTGATCTCAACACCATAGGCAAACGCGCATTCCTTTGCGGCAAGCAGCGTGATCGTTCCAATACCGCAGCACGCATCCAGAACAATGTCCGTTTTCTTCAGCTGAGCCAGATCAAGAGCTGTACGGTACAGCACTTCCGTCTGCAGCGGATTGACCTGATAGAACGATTTTGATGAGATCCGGAAAGTGATGCCGCCGATCGAATCAGTAATATATCCCTTTCCATACAGGATATCTTCCTTGTTTCCAAGCACCATGGATGTATATTCATGGTTGTAATTCAGAACGACAGAACGGATCTTCGGGAATTTCTGCGTCAGTGCCTTTACCAGATTGCGTGAGGAAGGCAGCGACCTGGACCCGATCACGATCACAAGAAGGATCTCGCCGGTTGCTTCGGAAACACGCAGATAGGCATGCCGCAGAACGCCTGTCCCTCTTTTTTCATCATAGACGGGGATCTTCATGGATTCCGCGAGCGTACAGATCTCGCGCAGGATCTCATTGGCTTCCTTGTTCTGGATCAGGCACATCATGGAATCGATGTGACGGTGTGAGTTCTCCTGATACAGGCCAGCCCGGATCTTTCCCTTTCTGTCACAGTAAAATGACGCGTAGATCTTGTGTCTGTAATGATACGGGTCTTTCATGCCGATCGTTTCCGACACAGGGATCCCGGCAAACAGATCACTGACATACTGCTGCTTTGTTTTCAGCTGTTCCTCATACGGAACATGGATATATTCACATGCTCCGCATTTATCCGCATGCACGCAGTGTTTCATATTCTTACCTCCGAAAGAGTGTGCACGACTCTGTCTGTTTTCTCTTTCAGCACTTCATAGGACTGATGACCGCAGGCAATCAGACTATAGTTTTCAATATTCAGTGCTTCAGCGGTCTCCATGTCATGGATCGTATCTCCGATATACAGACAGTCATCAGGAGAAACACCGGAGCGGATCATCCAGTGCTTTGCCATCTCGATCTTTGAATGCGCGAGAAAATTATCCATTCCCAGGATCTCCAGGAAATCATTCTCAATGCCCAGCAGCTGACACTGCTTCCGCAGCGCGTCCTGACGGGAAGCGGAAAGGATCACATTCTGATATCCTTTTTCTTTTGCTTCCGCGATCTTTTCCCGGTAGCCGTCCATCAGTCTGGTCTTCGCAAAACCTTCTTCGTAATACCTGTTCCATTCCACCGAGATATCTTCATATGTTTCATTCTCAAAGGTATAGCCAAGCCAGTAATAATATTCAATGACAGGGAACCTGAAGTGTTCCCTGTAATCCTCTGCTGTCACCGGACCCCGCAGTCCTCTTTCCTTCAGCATCCTGTTTTCAATTTCCAGGCACAGATCCATATCATCCAGGATCGTACCGTTAAAATCCCATATCAGCGTTTTCATAGAACAAGTATAGCATTGAAACAAAAACAAAGAAAACCTGCCGGAGCAGGTTTCAGATTGTTGACAAAGTGGTAGATTCAAATCGAAACTGCCACTTTTTCTGTATTTGGTGATCAAATTGCCTCGTCAAGATAGTTATTTATGTCTATTTGAAAAGAAAAAAGGAATGTTTCCATTTCCATTTTGCCATTCTCTGCAGATTGTGACACGCGAAAATCAGAGCAGCCTGATGACTGTTCTTTTTCAGACCTCGGATCCTGGTAAATCGCAGGCAGTGGTTTTCCTTGTCGTCCGCAAATACCCGCTCGATCGTTTCCTTCCGTTTGGGATAGAGTTCTTTCCACTTTTCAGTGTTTCGAAGCTTCTCCGCATTTTCTACGTATTCAGCCCATATATGCCGGGTAACTGTCTTCTGATGATTTTTACTTCTGGTACACTGATCCAGAAACGGACAGTTCTTACATACTTCCGGATTACTTTTATATTCTCTGTATCCTTTTCTGTTTGTTGTTATGTATTTCAATTCCCTGCTGTTCGGGCAGATATATTTGTCTTGTTCACTGTCATATACATACTCATATTTCCTGAAAAGTCCTTTTCCAGTCATCGGGCGTTTGTATGGAACATACGGAGTCTGTCCGTTTAGTACGATCTCACGCAGGACTGCCGGAGTTTTATATCCTACATCCAGTACTACATTTTCTACTTCTTCAAATCGATCGTTCAGTTTCTGATATGCCTCATGAAATGATACGCTGTCATGGATGTTCCCTGGTACTGTTGTATAAGTCAGCACAAAACCGCTGCTGTCGCAGAACACAGTATGGCAATATGCAAAGCATTCTTCGTGTTCACCTTTGTGATAGTTTCCGCTCTCCGGATCAGTATTGCTTACCTTGATCTCCTTTTTCTCAAAGTGCTCAATGACTTCTCCTGTCTCTTCATCGAAATCAAGTTCTGTTCTGCGCAGTGTTTCGAATTCTTTCTTGTTGTGCTTCTTCCGTTCTTCATTGATCTCTTCCAGCAGATCATCTTCATATGCTTTTTTTGCGAGTTCTACTTCTTCCCGATGACTCTTTCGCTTGTTTGCGCTGGCTTTCATATGAGTCGCATCTCCGTATACCGTTTCCGGATGAACGAAACCGGCCAGGATTGCCTGTTCCAGGATTCTGCTGAAGATCTGATCGAATACTTCTGAATCCCTGTATCTACGGATGTAGTTCTGTGCCCATGTGGAATAGTCAGGAACTTTCTCATCGTATGACAGTCCGAGGAACCATCTGTAGGCAATATTCACCTCTATTTCCCGACATGTCCTGCGCATGGAATTGTATCCGAATGTGTAATTGATGATGATCATCTTGAATAAAACAACAGGATCAATGCCGGGTCTTCCGATATTGCTGTACAGATCCTTTACGAGCGGATAGATAAACATCCAGTCGATCGCGTCTTCCAGCTTTCTGACCTCATGATCCTGTGGTACAAGTTCTTCCAGTGTACTGAAGATAAAACAATCATGCTTACGATTGCCGCGGTTGGTCATTGCCATAATCTTATTCTCCTATCGCCTTTTTTATTATACCATGCATGCATGCTCGTTTCCCGACAATAAAAGGCAAGAGGCACAAATTCTCTGTTGGAGACAGGAGAATAGATACGTACTCATCTTGCCTTTCTAATTCTAACATCTTTGGTTCTGTTTGTCTTTTGACTTTGTCAACAGGCTGAAACCTGCCGGAGCAGGTTTGGTATTACGCGTTTTCAAGATTCTCAAGCCAGAGAGCTGCACTTGCGTCGCTCGGCATATGCCAGTCTCCACGCGGGGAAAGTCCGACTGATCCGACCTTGGGACCGTCCGGCAGACAGCTTCTCTTGAACTGCTGGGTGAAGAATCTTCTGAAGAAGCGTGATTCCGCGTCCTTCAGCGTCTGTTTGTCAATTTCCGGATATGCCGCCATCGTCCAGGCAAGGATCCTCTCAGGCGCAAATCCCCAGCGTACGTAATAGTACAGGAAGAAATCATTCAGATCGTATTTGCCGATCTTTTCTTCTGTCTTCTGGGCAAACTGACCGTCCTGGGAAGGTGTCAGTTCGGGAGTGATCGGTGTTTCAGCGACGCTGTAAAGCACTTCTTTCAGCTTCTCATCCCCGCAGTTGTCACCATAGTTTGTGCAGAGATATCTGACAAGCGTTTTGGGAACCGACGCATTGACACCGTACATAGCCATATGATCGCCGTTGTATGTGCACCAGCCAAGAGCCAGCTCTGACAGATCGCCGGTACCGACGACCAGTCCGTTCTCCATGTTTGCGATATCCATCAGGATATAGGTGCGCATTCTGGCCTGGGCGTTTTCATATGTGACATCGCCTTCACCCTGATAAGCTCTCCCGTGTCCGATATCTTCCAGATGGCTCTCAACGCCTCTGCGGATCGGAACTTCGCGGATCTCTGCGCCGAGGCTTTCCATCAGCGCCACCGCATTCTGATAGGTACGGGATGATGTATTTCCTTCACTGGGCATTGTGACGGCGATGATCCTGAGATCCGGGATGATCTTCTTTGCCTCGCCGCAGACAAGCAGTGCCAGGGTGCTGTCCAGACCGCCGGAAATGCCGATCACCAGTGTGCGGAGGCCGATCGAACGGACGCGGCGGGCAAGGCCGTGTGCCTGGATCTGCAGGATCGTGCGGCATCTTTCAGTCAGTTCCTTCGGATCAGAAGGAATGAACGGCATGCGGCTGATCGTTCTGCCGCTCTGTTTCAGCACGCCTGCCATTTCATCCGCGCTGATATCTGGCTTTCCGCAAACGCACGGCATCGCAGCAGGAACGATCCGGCAGTCATCTTTTGTCTCATATGTATTTTTGCGGGTCCTGTTATGACGGATCATCTGGATATCGATCAGCGCTTTGACTGCGCTGTTTTCCAGTGTCCAGACCGATTCATTCAGAAGGTGTCCGTTTTCCGCGATCAGAGCATGTCCGGAGAAGACCAGGTCTGTCGTGGATTCATTGACGCCGGCAGAAGCATATACGTAACCGCAGCTGCAGAGAGAAGATCTTGTTTCGATCAGTTTTCTTCTGAATTCCGCCCTGCCGATCAGTTCATTGCTGGCAGCCGGGCTGAAGATCACCTCAGCCCCGGCCAGACATGCCTGCATTCCGGCAGCGTCCGCCGTCCAGAGATCTTCACCGATCTCACAGCCGGCTTTGATCCCGTACACAGGATCTTCAATGATCAGATCGCTGCCAAACGGAACAGCGGATCCGCCGTAAAGGATAACTTTTCCGGTGATATTCTTTCCGGACGCGAACCATCTTCCTTCCGCGAACTCACCATAAGACGGAATGGATGTCTTCGGGATCAGCGCTCTGACTTCTCCGTCTGAAAGCACAGCCGCGCAGTTGTAGAAAGAATTGCCTTCACGGACCGGCACGCCGACCACAGCCGTCATGCCTGCTGTTTCCGCGGCGATTTCCCGGACTGCCTTCTCTGCTTCACTGATCAGTACTTCGCTGACGATCAGATCACCGATGGTATAGCCGCAGACGCTGAGCTCGGGAAACACCAGCAGTCCGCAGTCTCTGTTCTCACGGATCAGATCAATGATCCGGGCTGTATTCCATTTCACATCGGCAGGCTTCACTTCCGGAACGCAGGCTGCCGCTTTCAGCAGTGTATTTTTCATAACTCCTCCTCGATCTTAGAGATACTCCCGCAGGCCGTCCAGCTCTTCCGGAACCAGTTCGCAGAGCTCTTCATATTCTCTGCGCAGATCCGCAAAGCGCTGACGTACTTCTGTAGAAGAAATACCGTGATACTTTTCAGGGGTCTGGATCAGTGTGATCCTGTTTTTCAGAGAAGACAGATACGGATCATTTTCGATCATTACCGCGCAGTCTTCCCCGTACCGTTCCATGCAGACAATACCGAATTCATCCGCGATCCCGCGCACATACCGCCAGCCTGTCTCAAGCTCCGGCAGTTTGTCGCTGCCAAACAGCAGCGTACATGTGTATCCCAGCGAACGCAGATAACACAGCGTCGTATAGGTACGCGGCTGCTCGACACTGTTCAGCTCATAATCAGACACTTCCATCCATGCTCTGTTTTCCGCTGCCTTTCTAAGCATGCCCAGTCTTGTTTCATCATCAAAGGCAAAGTCCTTTTTCTGATCTTCCTGGATGTATCTCATTTTGGAAGGGACAAAGATCACTTTGTCATGACCGGTCATCTTCATGCAGAATTCAGCGAGGTCGATATGTGCTCTGGTCGGCGGATTGAAGGCGCCGCCGTATACGAGGGCTTTCAAATTCTGCCTCCGTGCAGCTTGTCGTACAGTTCTTCACGCATTCTGGAAACCGCAAGCGTCAGGTCAACGTAATGCTTGTGCGGGAATTCCGGACGCAGCTCACTTTCCCAGACTTCGCTTTCCAGCTGACGTCTGACATAATCTCTCTTCTCATTGATGGAAGGCAGATCGATGACCAGCTCGCCTTTGATCATATGCGGAACAAGCAGTTTCTCGGCTCTGACCGGCGTGATGTGTCTGTTTCTCGGATATGCGTCAGGATCCAGGTTGACGACTTCGATCTCTTTGCCGGCTTCGATCGTTTCACTGTCGAGGGAAATGATGTCGCACTGACCTTTGCCGTCTGCGTCAAAGACGCGCCATGCCATCAGCTTGCCCGGAATGATCGCCTTGGAAACAGAGTCGGAGCATTTCATCTTCGGTGTATAGGAACCATCTGCTTCTCTGACAGCGACCAGCTTGTAGACGCCGCCGAAGACCGGATCGGTCGCGGAAGTGATCAGCTTTTCACCGACGCCGTAGGAATCGAAATGAGCGTCTTCATACACTTCCATATTCGACATCTTCTTCTCATCCAGTGAATTGGATGCGACAAGCTTGATGTAGCTCTTGCCGGCAGCGTCCAGCGCTTTTCTCAGACGCTTGTAGCCGCGGGCCAGGTCGCCGCTGTCAATTCTCGCGCTCTTGACGCGCCTGTTGGGATCGTCCGGGTATTTTTCGATCAGATAGTCATCGACTTTGATCAGATTGGGAAGACCGGATTCAAAGATGCTGTAGGTATCGAGCAGAAGCGCGACATTGTCAGGATATGTATCCGCATATGCCTTGAATGCTTCATATTCGCTCGGGAAGAATTCAATGAAGCTGTGCGCGATCGTTCCGACGGCTTTGACATCCGGTCCGAAGCGCATTTCCGCCAGGCAGTTGGCAGTGCCGATGCAGCCGCCCAGAACTGCTGCGTAGGCGCCGTCGTTTCCGGCTGATTCACCCTGCGCTCTTCTGGTGCCGAATTCCATGACCTTGCGCGGCGTCTTTGTGTTGAGGCCGGTGATCCTGGTTGCCTTGGTGGCGATCAGCGAATGGAAGTTCATTGTCTGAAGCAGATATGTTTCGATCAGCAGCGCGCCGGCCATGTCGCATTCAATGCGGACCATCGGGACCTGCGGATAGCAGACCGTGCCTTCCTTCAGCATGTATACGTCACCCTTCCAGCGGTACGTTCTCAGATATTCACAGAAGCCTTCGCTCATGCCCTTATAGCGCAGCCAGGCAATATCTTTATCGGTGAAATGATAGTTCTGCAGGAAACGGACCAGCTTGCGCTGACCGCAGCTGATGGAATATCCCAGATCATCCGGGTTCTTGCGGAAAAACATGTCAAAGACCATGACGACGTCTTTATAGCCGAGCTCAAACATGGCATTTGCCATGGTGAACTCATAGAAGTCCGTCACCATCGCCGGGTTGTCATAATCTTCATCAGGTACATACGGTTCTACTTTGATCAGTGCCATTGTTCTTTCCTCCTCAGATGATCTCGATCTGGCATGACTGCATAACTTTCAGAGCTGCTTCGTGCGCTTCCGGCGTGACGCCGGCACAGGCAGCCGCGATGACTTTCATCTGCGCTTCATGACATGCCGCTTTCAGAAGCAGAGCATTGCTGATCACGCAGATATCTGTGCATAATCCGCACAGCACGATCTCATCCGGCGCTTCTTCCCGTACCTTTTCAGTCAGGACAAGGGATCCGAAGGCAGGTTTTTCGATCACTTCTGCTCCGGCTTCTGTCAGTGCTTCCCGGATCTCTGCCGGAAACTGCCAGCCGTCTGTTCCTCTGATGCAGTGTTCCACCGGAAGATTTCTTCCCTCTTCTGTTTTCAGATAGTCAGGACCGTGTGTGTCCATCGTCGCATAGACTTTGTCATAGCCGCCTTCCCGGATCGCACGGACCACTTCTTCTGTGATCTGCTGTGCCTCAGGCGTGCCGAGGGAGCCGTCAATGAAATCTTTCTGCATGTCCACGGCAACAAGAATCTTTTTCATAAGTTTTCCTCCAGATATGTGTACATCGGATTGAATGAATACAGTTTTACGTCTTTGCCGGATACCTTCTTCGTTTTTCCGGTCTCTTTCAGCATCTTCCGGATATCCCGGCGGAAGTTGCCGGTATCCGTCTTGTGGCCGATCACCGCTTCATAGGCATTCTGCATCTCCCTTAGCGTGCACTGTTCCGGCAGAAGATTGAACAGGATGCCGGTAGAAGCTGCCCGGTTCTGCACCTGGTCCATCGCCATGTTCACAGCCTTGACATGATCTGCCGCCAGCTTCGCATTGGATGAAGGATCCAGGATGGAACGCGTCTCGATATAGTTGTAGCGGGCAGTATCTTTTACTTTGTAGATGATATGGATATCTTTCTCATCTTCATCCAGTCTGAGAATGGAAGTGCGTCCTTTCTCGTCCGCTTTCTGTTTCACTTTTGAGATCGTGAACCAGGCTGTCTCCGCTGCGTCATCTCCTGCTTTCGTCCGGCGGATGGAGGATTCCGGCGTCATGGAAAGATATGCGGTCGTAATGATCCTCGTCCGGGGATCCCGGTCGGCATTGCCGAATGTATACAGCTGACGGAAATATGTATTCTTCGTAATATTTGTTTCTTCCGCAAGCTCCCGTCTGACCGCTGTCTCCATGTCCTCATCGAAATTGATGAATCCGCCCGGCATTGCCCAGTCATGAATGAACGGATGGTCTTTCCGTTTCACCAGAAGGATCTTCAGTTTGCAGTCACTGACGGTCATCAGGATCATATCGACCGTGTTGCTCGGCCTTCTGTACTGGTTCTCGTCATAGTCCGCAAGGAATTCCTCAAGGGTCTGCCCTTTTTCATTTCGTATTGTCATCTGTTTCCCCTGTAGTCATTTTGACTATATCCATCATAGAAGTGATCTTCTGCCCTGTCAACAAAAAAAGAAGTGAAATCACTTCTTCCTCTTCATTCTCGTATATTTTCTGCCGAGATTGATCTTCATGAACTTCATCAGGTTTTCCTTGTCTTCCTTTGAGAATTCAAGAACTTTCGTCGTGTACTCATCCGGCTTGTTTTTCTTCTGCGACTTCAGCTGGAAATAGACTTCGATCGTATTCTTCTTTTCCGTATAGTCGTACGCTGTCACTTCACTCCACGGATAGAATTTGCCGATCGATACCATGCCCTCTTCACCAACGCCGTCACGCAGCGCCATGAACGCAGTGACCGCAAGGAATGTGAAAGCGATCCGGGAATAGTCATAGACCGTATTCGTACCGCCGCCGGTCACCAGGGAAACAGCTGTCAGAATGCCGAGAATCAGGACCATAATGCGCAGATAGCTCCACTGCTGGTCCTTGATCATGATTTTTCTGTTTACTTTATACCAGCGATAGAACATGACCACAGAGACAGTTCCAAACAGCGCTGAGATAAGAATATTCATCGTATTGCCCATATCCGTCACCTCGTTAATTCAGACGTTATTCATTATACCCTGTTTTCCTTTTCATTAAAGACTTAATTTTCCTTTTCCATTCATACATGTTAACGCATCAGGAGAAAATTAGATTATAATAAGACTAATCATCATGAAAGCAGAAGAGCTCATACCCTATCTGAAGAAATTCATCACCGTCAGGCTGGATGACAATAGTGAAGAATCCGGATATATCGCAAATCCGGATGCTTTTAAAGACCTTTCTGATCCGCCGGAAAAACTGAATCTGCTCAACGGGCTGATGAACAGTGAAGTGATGATCTCACGGATCGTATCGGTTTCCCTGCCGGTGCGGGAAGATACATTGAAGATCCCCATCATCGGATTCGATACCGGTCTTGAGCCGCAGGTTCAGGAAGATGATATTGATGAGCAGATCAATACCCTCTACCAGAAGAGCCTGGCAGAAGACCTGGATCTGGATCTCAGCGTACTGCTGAAAGACAGTCACGAGTAAAAGAAAGCCTTCCGTTCGGGAAGGCCTTTTCATTTATGAAAGATTCTGCTGCAGAATATAGATGTCATATCCATCATCATCCGCGTCGACACAGATCGTCTTAGAAGCAATATCCGGATTCTCAAGGATCACTCTGGCAATTCCTGTTTCGATCTCTCTCTGGATATGCCGCTTCATCGGACGGGCGCCGAAGGTCGGATCAGCACCGCACTGGATGATCCTGGTCTTTGCTTCATCCGTTACCTTCAGACCGATATCCCGGCGGGCAAGACGCTCGCTGAGCTGGGCAAGGAACTTGTCAGCGATCTGTTTCAGGACTTCGCTGCCGAGGGCGTTGAAGACGATAATCTCATCGATCCTGTTGATCAGCTCCGGTTTGAAGAAACGATGTACTTCACTCATGTAGTGATCCTCACGCAGATCCGCGTCTGCCTCAAAGGCGTACTGACTGCCGAGGTTGCTGGTCATGATGATGATCGTATTCTTGAAATCGACCGTCACGCCCTTGGAATCCGTGATCCTGCCGTCATCAAGGATCTGAAGCAGGATATTGAATACATCCGGATGCGCTTTTTCAATTTCATCAAGCAGAACGATGCTGTAGGGACTTCTGCGGACAGCTTCCGTCAGCTGACCGCCTTCCTCATAGCCGACATATCCCGGAGGAGCACCGATCAGACGGCTGACGCTGAACTTCTCCATATACTCAGACATATCGATCCTGACGATCTTGTTTTCGTCATCGAACAGCTGCTGGGCAAGCGCTTTTGCCACCTCGGTCTTGCCGACGCCGGTCGGTCCGAGGAAGAGGAAGCTGCCGAGCGGTCTGTTTTCATCCTGGATGTCCGCTTTGGAACGCATGATGGCATCTGCCACAAGGCGAAGCGCCTGTTCCTGTCCCATGACGCGCTGTCTGAGAACATCCGGAAGATGCAGGATCTTCTGACGTTCCGTGCTCATCAGACGGGATACCTCAATATGCGTCCAGCGGGAAACGATGCGGGCGATCATGTCTTCGTCGACGACCTGACGGATCATCCGGTTTTCGCCTTCCGCATCCGCCTGGGCGATCAGCTTTTCAAGAGACGGGATCGTATCATATTTCAGCTTCGCAGCACGCTCATAGTCCGCGTCATTCTGTGCCTGGGTCAGATCCAGCTTTGCCTTTTCCAGCTGTTCCTTGCTGTCTTTGACCGCGTCCATCTTCTTCTTTTCAGATTCCCACTGCGAGAATTTGACTGCTTTTTCCTCATTCAGGTCAGCGAGTTCCTTCCGGATCTCTTCCAGTCTGTCCTGTGCCTTGTAGTCATTTTCATCCTTCAGGGAAGTCTCTTCGATCTGCAGCGTCATGATGCGGCGGGAAAGCTCATCGAGCTCAGCCGGCATGGAATCCATTTCCACACGGATCCCGGCGCATGCTTCATCGATCAGGTCGATCGCCTTGTCCGGCAGATATCTGTCGGTAATATAGCGGTTGGAAAGAACCGCAGCCGCGATGATCGCTTCATCCTTGATCTGTACGCCGTGATGGGATTCGAAACGGTCTTTCAGGCCTCTGAGAATGCTGATGGTATCTTCTACCGTCGGCTCCTGAACCATGATCTTCTGGAAACGTCTCTCCAGAGCCCTGTCTTTTTCAATGTATTTGCGGTATTCGTCAAATGTCGTTGCACCGATGCATTTCAGCTCACCTCGGGCAAGCATCGGCTTGAGCAGATTGGCAGCGTCCATCGATCCTTCCGTCTTGCCGGCTCCGACAAGGTTGTGGATCTCATCAATGAAGAGAATGATGCTGCCTTCTGCTTCCTGGACCTGCTTCAGAACGCCCTTGAGACGTTCCTCAAACTCACCTCTGTACTTGGCTCCGGCGATCATGGCGCCCATGTCCAGTTCGATCAGCCGCTTGTCTTTCAGTCCCAGCGGTACGTCACCCTTCATGATGCGCCAGGCAAGTCCTTCGACGATCGCCGTCTTGCCGACACCCGGTTCACCGATCAGGACCGGATTGTTTTTTGTTTTTCTCGAGAGGATCTCTATTACCCTTCTGATTTCCTCGTCACGGCCGATCACCGGATCGATGCGGCCGTCCCTGACATCGCGGACCAGATCATGTCCGTATTTTTCAAGAGCGTCAAGCTGACTTTCGTTTCCTTTTTCATCCATGGTAACACCTCCTCTTCTTTCTTTTTCCGCGCTGATCACTTTGTTCTCATCAAAGTTTCCGCGCTTTTTCATTTCTTTTACGGCTGCCGCGTCTGTCTGCATGATCCCTGCCAGAAGCACGCCGGAGCTCATATAGCTGTCGTTAAACTGCTTCATGATCCCAAGCGCGTTCTGATAGCCCTGGGAAAGAGATCTCGACAGGACGGGATCACCGCTGCCCTGCACAGACGGAAGCTTCTTCATATATTCTTCCGCGATCCTGCGCATTTCATCTTTTGAAACATTCATTCGTTCGAATATGCCGTCAAGCGCGTCGCTTTCCAGCATTGCGCACAGCACATGCTCAACACTCAGTTCGCTGTTTCTGTTTGTCTGTGCCTTCTGTAAAGCAGCCATTATGAAAGACTGCAGCTGCTCAGTCATCTGCTCAATGTTCATATATTATGCTGCCTCCTTTATATCGATCAGGAAAAACTGTTTCTGAATTTTTCCCAGATACTTTCCTTGCCTTTGCCCTTTTCAAGTTCCTGGAGCTGCCTGTACAGTTCTTTCTCTTTCCGGGACAGGTTCTCATCGACCCGGACAGTCACGACAACGATCTGATCGCCTTTTCTGCCTGTACGGACATCCGGTACGCCCTTTTCTTTCAGACGGAACTGTTTTCCGTTCTGGGTGCCGGCCGGGATCCTCATCGTCACGTCACCGTAGATCGTCGGTACATCAACACTGGTGCCAAGGGTCGCGTCTACCGCAGAGATCGGAATATTCAGATAGATATTTTTTCCGTCTCTTTCAAACTGCGGATGCGGCTGTACGTTGATCTCGATATACAGGTCGCCGTTGGGTCCGCCGTTGGTGCCGCGTTCGCCTTTGCCCTGGACGCGGAGCTGCTGGCCGCTGTTGATGCCGGCCGGAATATTGACTTCCACATCCGTTCTTCTTCTGTTGTATCCTGCGCCTCTGCACTGCGGGCAGACCTTCTTGATCTTTTTGCCTGTGCCGCGGCAGTCAGGACAGACGCCCTGCGTCTGGAAGACACCGAATGCCGTTCTCTGCTGACTCAGGACCGTACCCGAACCGTGGCAGTTCGGACATGTCTCAATGTCTTTGTCGCTGGCTGCGCCGCTGCCGCCGCAGGCAGTACAGGTCTCATCGACAGTAATGTTGATCGTTTCCTTCTTGCCGAAGCAGGCATCCAGGAATGAAATGTTCATCCGCATGAATTTGTCATCGCCCCGCTGCGGAGAGTTTCTCCGCGAAGAACGTGATGATGAGGAGAAGCCTCCCATGCCGCCTCCGAAGAAAGAGGAAAAGATATCGTTCAGATCATCAAAACCGCCGCTGGTAAATCCGTCAAATCCGCCGAAGCCCTGGCCCTGGCCATTGACGCCGGCAAAGCCAAACTGGTCATAGGCAGCCTTCTTCTGAGGATCACTCAGAACTTCATACGCCTCATTGACTTCCTTGAACTTATCTGCCGCGCCAGGCTCTTTATTGATATCGGGATGATATTTTTTTGCCAGTGTCCTGTATGCTTTCTTGATATCTGCTTCGGAAGCATTCTTATCGACTCCCAGCACCTCATAATAATCTCGTTTGTCTGCCATGCTTCAGCCTGCCTTTCTAAAGTGCAGAAAGCGGGATCGGTTCGTCCCGCATTCCGTTTTCATCTGTTTCAGTTCTTCTCACTGAAGTCAGCGTCAACAACATCGTCATTGTTTGCTCTGCTGTCGTTTGTCTGACTGTTCTGGTAATTCTCAAATCCGCCGTTTCCCGGAGCGCCCTGGTTCTGATACATTGCCTGAGCCATGTCGTTGGCTGCCTTTTCCAGAGCATCCAGCTTGTTCTTCAGGCCGTCCATATCATTGGAATCGATTGCAGCCTGCAGCTCATCTCTGAGCTTCTTTACTTCGTCCTTCTGCTGCTGTGTGACGTTCGGGTTATCGGATTTCAGAGTTTCATCGATCTGGTTGATGAACGATTCAGCTCTGTTCTTTGTTTCAATATCCTGTCTGCGCTTGTCGTCTTCTGCCTTATGCGCTTCCGCTTCCTTCACCATTCTGTCGATCTCATCATCGGAAAGTCCGGAAGAGTTCGTGATCGTAATGGACTGCTTGCGGTTGGTTGCCTTATCAACTGCGGATACATTGACGATACCGTTGACATCAATATCAAACGTTACTTCGATCTGCGGAACACCGCGGCGGGCCGGGGCAATACCGGAGAGCTGGAAGTTTCCGAGTGTCTTGTTGTCAGCTGCGCTTGCACGCTCACCCTGCAGGACATGGATATCGACTGCCGGCTGGTTGTCAGCGGCTGTGGAGAAGATCTGCGACTTGGATGTCGGGATCGTTGTATTGCGGGGGATCAGTACTGTCATGACGCCGCCCAGTGTCTCGATACCGAGGCTCAGCGGTGTGACGTCAAGCAGGAGAACATCCTTCACGTCGCCGGAAAGGACTGCACCCTGAATAGCTGCGCCTATTGCAACGCACTCGTCCGGGTTGACGGACTTGTTCGGCTCTTTGCCGAGTTCTCTTCTGACTGCTTCCTGAACAGCAGGAATTCTTGTGGAACCGCCGACCAGCAGGACCTGATCCAGGTCGCTGTTGGAGAGTCCGGCGTCACGCATTGCCTGTCTGACAGGTCCCAGTGTCTTTTCAACGAGGAACTTTGTCATTTCTTCAAACTGTGCACGGCTCAGTGTCGCTTCCAGATGAAGAGGTCCTTCTGCGCCTGCGGAAATGAACGGCAGAGAGATCTGTGCCTGGACCATGCCGGAGAGATCCTTCTTTGCCTTTTCAGCAGCTTCCTTCAGTCTCTGCAGAGCCATCTTGTCAGCTTTCAGATCAATTCCGTGCTCTCTCTTGAAGTTGGATGCGAGCCAGTCAATGATCACATTGTCGAAGTCATCGCCGCCGAGCTTTGTATCACCGGCTGTCGAAAGAACTTCAAATGTTCCGTCAGCGATGTCCAGAATGGAAACATCAAATGTTCCGCCGCCCAGGTCATACACCAGGATCTTCTGTTCCTTGGCTGTATCTTTGTCAAGACCGAATGCCAGAGCAGATGCTGTCGGCTCATTGATAATACGGCATACATCGAGTCCGGCGATCTTGCCGGCATCCTTTGTTGCCTGACGCTGTGCGTCATTGAAGTATGCAGGTACAGTAATAACAGCCTGTGTGACAGTCTCGCCGAGATAGCTTTCCGCATATGACTTGATGTAGGAAAGGATCATCGCGGAAACTTCCTGCGGTGTATACTGTCTGCCTTCCATTGTGACTTTCTCATCTGTACCCATCAGTCTCTTGATGGAATAGACAGTATCCTTGTTTGTGATCAGCTGACGCTTTGCCGCATCGCCGACGATACGCTCACCATTCTTGAATGCTACGACAGAAGGTGTTGTACGGTTGCCTTCCGGATTTGTAATAACTTTTACTTCCTTGCCTTCCATAACTGCTGCGCAGCTGTTTGTTGTACCAAGGTCAATTCCAATAATCTTGCTCATATGCCTGTCCTCCTTATTCACTTACTTTCACAAGTGCAGCTCTTAATATTCTGTCCTTCAGCTTATAGCCTTTCTGAAGGACCTGGATCACGATCCCGGGCTCCGTGTCATCACGGTGCTCGCTCATCAGCGCCTGGTGCCAGTTGCCGTCAAACGGCTGGCCCTCTGCCTCAATTTCTGTTACGCCTTCTTTTTCGAGGGCTGCTTTCAGCTGACTGTAGACCATTTCGAATCCCTTGCGGTAATTCTCGTCAGCTGTCTGCTGAGCCAGTGCTCTTTCACAGTTGTCCAGCACCGGAAGCAGCTCTGCCGCGAACTTCTGCAGCTGGTATTTGCTGCGCTGATCGAAATCATTCTGAAGACGTTTTCTCATGTTCTCGGTGTCGGCATACGCTTTTGCGTATTCATTTTTCAGCACCGCTACCTGCGTCTCCAGTTTTTTTATCTTTTCCGAAGCTTCTTCCTCCGGACTCTTTGTCTCTGTTTCCTGTTCGTCAGGAGTTTCAGCTTCCGCTGTTTCTTCTGTCTCAGTGTTTTCCTTTATTTCTTTCTCATCCGTCATCATTTCCGCCTCCTGACATATACATCTTTTCAATCATCTTTGCGGCGTAGTCGAGCATGGAGACTACTTTGTCATAGTTCATCCGGCTCGGTCCGATCACCATCAGTTCACCGCCTTCTGAATTGTTGACCTTGAATGACGAGCGGACGACCGCCAGATCGTCATACCAGGTCAGTGTTGCGCCGCGGGTCGTTGTGACCGCCAGCGCCTTGTCATTCTGCCCGATCCTTCTCCATACTTTGGAATCCTCGAGCATGCTCATCAGCTGCTTCAGCTTTGTGATATCTTCAAATTCCGGCTGATACAGCATCCTGTCCTTTCCGGAGAAGTAGACATTTTCTCCGGCGAATTTCACGAATGCCCTGACAAACGCGGTGAACAGCAGATCGTGCCGTTTGACGACAGCGTTCAGATCCGGACGGATCTCCTGCATCCGTTCCGGCAGATCACTGATCCGGACACCTTTGAGTTTCTGGTTCAGTACGTCCGTACATGTTTCCATGTCTGAGAACGGGATGTTTTCGTCAAAGTGGAAGTTCTTTGTTTCGGTATGACCGGTATTCGTGATGAATACACAGACACAGTTTCTTTCATCGATCGGGAACAGCTTGATGTGTTCCAGTTTCTGTTCGGAGGAATCCGGACCGATCGCACCTGCCGTCATGTTTGTCATTTCCGACAGGATCGAGCAGCTCTGGCGGATCGCGTCTTCAATATTCAGGTTCTGAAGCTGAAACGCGTCCTTGATCGCTACTTCCATCCGTTTATCGATATAACTGTTATCCAGCAGATTTTCACAGTAGAACTTATAGCCGAGCGTACTCGGTACGCGGCCGCTTGAAGTGTGCGTCTTTTCCAGATAGCCCATTTCCTCAAGAACCTGCATATCATTGCGGATCGTAGCACTGGAATACGAAAGATGGTATTTCTGCTGCAGTGTTTTTGAACCGACTGGTTCTGCCGTCTTGATGAACTCATCGACGATAGCTTTGAATATCTCTATTCGTCTGGGCGTCAGCATTTCCCCGCACCTCCTTTAGCACTCTTTTTATCTGCCTGCTAATATATTACTTCCGGCTTTTAGCACTGTCAAGCCTAAAGTGCTAAATCTTGCTGTCAAATAAAAAAGCAGGCTGTGCCTGCCTCCTTCTACTCATACTTTTCCAGCACGCGGGGGATGATCGCTTCCGGAACGAATTCAGAGATATCACCTTTGTTGATTGCGATCTCCTTGACGACGGAAGAACTCAGAAAGGAGAATTCTGGCTTCGCGATCAGGAAGATCGTTTCCAGATCCCTGTCCAGAGCCATGTTCGCAGTTGCCTGCTGGAGTTCATATTCATAATCAGAAACAGCCCGGATGCCGCGGATGACCGCCCCTGCCTGAAGCTTTTTCGCGAAGTCGACAGTCAGTCCCGAACCGACGTGAACATGCACGTTCTCCGGACAGCCGATCTCACGCAGTGAGTCAATGATCATCTGTTTTCTTTCTACTTCACTGAACAGGCATTTCTTTCGGACGTTGACCATGATCAGAACTTCAACCTCATCAAATTTGCGGGCTGCCCGTTCAATAATATCAAGATGTCCTTTGGTGATCGGGTCAAATGTACCAGGATAACACACTCTCATATCTGCTCCTCCTTCTTATAATATGTAATGCGGGTAATGCCGTATTCTTTCTCCCGGACCGGCTTCAGAGTGCCGATGATCTGTTCAAAATGGTCTTCTTTCAGACTTTCGATCACAACACAGGCGCCGGCCGCAAGAAGTTCATATTCTTCCAGAAGTTCCAGGACCCGGTTGTTGATCTGCTTCGCGTACGGCGGATCCAGATAAACGATATTGAACTTTCTGCCTTCCTCACGGAATTTCTGCAGAGCTTTCAGATCTTTCATATGCAGGATCGTACACCGTTCGCTGCACTGCAGAGAAGCCGCATTCTTTCGGATCACCGCGACAGCATCATAGGCGCTGTCCACAAACACCGCCTCATCCATGCCCCGCGAGAGAGCTTCAAAGCCGTTGGCGCCGCTGCCGGCATAGAGATCCAGGAACACGCCGCCTTCAAACCGTCCGCCAAGCGAGGAAAACACTGCCTCACGCACCTTGTCCAGCGTCGGTCTTGTATCATTCCCCTTCCGCGTCTCGATCCTGCGGGATGAATATTCTCCGCCGACGATCCTCATGCGATCTCATTCCTCGTATACGCACGGATGACCGCCTGCGAAATGCCGATCGCAAGCATAAAGGAAACAGTGGAACTTCCGCCGGCTGAGATCATCAGAAGCGGAACGCCGGTCAGCGGGATCATTCCGGTAACGCCGCCGATATTGAAAAACAGATGGACAAGAAGATATGTCGCCGTGCCGATCAGAATGATCCGGCCGCGTTCAGACTTCATTTTCAGGGCGAAATAGAACAGCCGCCACAGGATGACAGCGTACACCGTGATCAGCAGCAGGAAGCCGACAAAGCCGAACTCTTCAACAAGAATGGCAAGGATATAGTCCGTGTTGGTTTCCGGGAAATCCGTGTATTTAAATACAGAATTGCCGAATCCCCTGCCGAACAGCCCGCCGGAAGCAAATGACGTCAGTCCCTTGATCAGCTGATAGCCGGAGTCATATTTATCCGCCCAGGGATCGATCGCAACGATAAAGCGCATCTTCTGATAGTTTTCCATCGGCAGCGCTTCTATGATCTTTCTGCCTGTATCCGTTGTCAGCATGAAGATCGCAAACGCGACCGTCAGCCAGAACAGCACCTTCAGAATGATCTGGAACACCTTCATCTGCGGATGATCCGGAATCAGATAACAGACGCATGTTACAAGGAATATAACGACTGCCGAACCCAGGTCATGCTGAAGCAGCAGGATGATGAAGATAAAGCCCAGAGCAATGAGGATCGGCTTGCACAGCATGTCCCACCAGCCTTTGAACTTCCGTTTGAAATCGCCGCAGTATGCCGCAACGATCAGAATGCCGACGACCTTCGCAAATTCCGAAGGCTGGATCGTCACCTGCGTGCCCGGGACCGGAATACGGATCCACGCATAGGAACCATTGACCGGACGGAACAGACGGCAGGCAAACAGCGCCAGGAATGTACACATGATCAGAGACGGGAACAGACTTCCCCGCAGGAAATCAAACTTGAAACGATTGGCAGCTGCTGTCATCAGCAGATAGCCGAACACCACATACACGATCTGCTTGACGATCGTGATCAGAAGATACCGGTTATCGCCTGTCCGCAGACCCATCGAAGCACTGGCGATCATGATCGTACCGAAAACGATCAGGATGAGGATCATCAGATGGATCACTTTGTCATAGCCTTTCGGCATCCTTGAATAGATCAGTTTTTTCTTTTTCACAGAACCTGTCATAACGCAATTATTCTATCATGAAATATGTCTGCCGAGGCAGGATTCAAAAAATCTTTCAATGTAACCGCATACACCTCATTTTCTTTTTGACATCTGTTTTCCATCTGCTAGAATATCAGCGAGGTAATACTGATATGGTAATAAATAATGATACGATACTGAAAGACAATGATCCTTTTATTCGTCATGAATCTGTACCTGTAGAACTTCCCCTCTCAGCGGAAGATGAAACGCTTCTGAGAGAAATGTTCCAGTATGTCGTCGATTCCACAGACGAAGAAAAAGCGGAAAAATACAACCTCAGGCCAGCGGTCGGCATCAGTGCCATCCAGGTCGGCGTTCCGAAGCAGCTGACAGCTGTCGTCGTTGACGACGAAGACAAGAACGGAAACCCCGTTCATTATGAATATATGCTGGTCAACCCGAAGATCATTTCCTCCTCTGTGCAGAAAGCATATCTGTCCTCAGGAGAAGGATGCCTGTCGGTCGAAGAAGAACACCAGGGATATGTCGTCCGGAGCGCCCGCATCAAGGTAAAGGCATTCGATCTGATCAGCGGCAAAAACATCGAGATCAGAGCAAGAGATTATCTGGCCATCGTGCTTCAGCATGAGCTGGATCATTTCAAAGGCATTCTGTTCTACGATCACATCAATCACGATGATCCTTTCAGCCATCCTCCCGGAGCAATTGAGATCTGAGAAGGCTTTTATTTCCATCCGCAGATGGTATAATAAACTATATAAGAGAACATCCCCCTGAAAAGTGAGGTAATCACCATAATGACTGAAACAAGATACGGAAGCGGACCCGCAAAAGGGCTCCGCTATTCTCAGATTTCCGACCCTGATTTTAATGTGAATACGATCGATCATGAAAATGATACGCTTGTCTATGCACTTGGCGGTCTGGGCGAGATCGGCAAAAACATGTACTGCTATGAACACAATGATGAGATCATCATTGTAGACTGCGGCGTTAAATTCCCCGAAGACGACCTGCTCGGCGTTGATTATGTCATTCCTGACTATTCCTACCTTGTCAAAAAACATGATCAGGTCAAAGCGCTGATCATCACGCACGGTCACGAAGACCATATCGGCGGGATCCCCTTCTTTCTGCAGTCAGTGCATATCAAGGAAATCTACGCACCGCGCTTTGCCAAAGCGCTGATCGAGAAAAAACTGGAAGAACACCGGCAGTCCCGCAGCTGCAAGGTCATTGAGATCAACAGCGACAGCCGGATCAAGACAAAGTATTTCTCCGTCGGCTTCTTCGATACCGTACATTCGATCCCTGACTCCCTGGGGGTTCTGATCAACACCCCGAACGGCAGGATCGTCGAGACCGGCGACTTCAAGTTTGACCTGACACCGGTCGGAACAAACAGTGACTATCAGAAAATGGCATTCATGGGTCAGACCGGCGTCACCCTTCTGATGAGTGACTCAACAAACTCCAGCGTTCCCGGCTTCTCCATTTCCGAACGGAAAGTCGCGATCGCGATCAATGAACAGATGCGCAAAACACCGGGCCGTCTGCTTGTATCGACCTTCGCGTCGAACGTCCTGCGTCTGAACCAGATCCTGGAAGCAGCGGTTGCCTGCGGCAGAAAAGTTGCGGTCTTCGGAAGATCCATGGAAAATGTCTGCGAGATCGGACGCGCCATGGGTGTTATCAGAATTCCTGACAGCAGCTTCATCACCGGCAACGAGCTGAATACCCTGCCGCCGAACAAGATCTGCATCGTCTGCACCGGCAGCCAGGGTGAACCGATGGCAGCCCTGAGCAGGATCGCCAATGGAACGCATAAATTCATCAAGATCCTTCCCGGTGACACTGTTCTCTTCTCGAGCAACCCGATCCCGGGCAACGGCGTCAGTGTCGGCGGCGTCATCAACCAGCTGACCAGAGTCGGCGCCAACGTCGTCACGAATTCCCCGCTGACATCCTTCCATACGACCGGACACGCGCCGCAGGAAGAACAGAAGCTGATGCTGAATCTGATCAAGCCGAAATTCTTCATGCCGAACCACGGCGAATACAAAATGCTTGTCCAGCACTCCGCGACAGCGCAGGAAACCGGCATCCCGAAAGAGAACTGTCTGATCTGTTCCAACGGAGATATCGTCGTCCTCAGAAATGAGACCTGCTTCATCGCAAATGAAAGAGTGCAGACCGACGCGATCTACGTCGACGGCAACGACGCCAGCGGCCTGAGCACATCGGTCATCAAGGACCGCAAGATCCTGGCTGAAAACGGACTCGTCGCAGTCATTGTCACGATCGATTCCCGCTACAACAAGATCCTCTGCCGTCCATCCATCGTCTCCCGCGGCTTCGTCTTTATCAGGGATTCACAGACGCTTCTCAAGGAAGCAGAACTCCTTGTCTATGACGCGCTGAAGAAAAAGATGGCCCAGAGAACCACCTTTGGAGAACTGAAGAACTGCATCCGTTCTTCGCTGGAACCGTTCCTGTTCCAGAAAACAAACCGCAACCCGATCGTCATCCCTGTCATCCTGAACCAGAAAGCGGCGATCGCCGAGATCATGGCAAAGACAGCAGCGCACCGGAAAGCGGCTCTGCAGAAAGATAAAGAAAATGGCTGATCAGCCATTTTTTTATACCAGACGATCGAACAGACGATAGAGCTGCTTGCGTGATGCGCGCGGTCTTTCAAGCGCTTCACTGATCGGAACAGAAGTAATATGGTTGTCAATGATGCCCACGCAGTGTCCGCCGATCCCTTCCATCAGAAGATCGACTGCTTTCTCACCCATCCGGCTTGCCAGCATACGGTCCGTCGGTGTCGGTGATCCGCCTCTCTGAATATGTCCGAGAACCGTTGCCCGTCCGCTGAAGTTTGTATTCAGGGAAACTTTTTTCGCCAGTTCCTCGACGTCACAGATCTTTTCAGAGATGATGACGATTGCGTGGTTTTTCTTTACAGCGCTGCCAAGATATCTCAGACGTTCCAGCACTTCCAGCTCATCATAGCCTGTTTCCGGCGTAATGACCATTTCTGCGCCGCAGGAGACAGCTGTATATAAAGCAAGATCTCCGCAGTGGTTTCCCATGACTTCCACGATGGAGCAGCGGTGATGAGAGCTTGATGTATCTCTCAGTTTATCGACGTTCTCGACACAGGTCCTCAGCGCTGTATCAAAACCGATCGTAAAATCCGTACCGGCAATATCATTGTCGATGGTTCCCGGAAGTCCGATGCAGTTGATGCCTTTTCGGGTCAGCGCCAGCGCGCCGCGGTAGGATCCGTCGCCGCCGATGACGACAAGCGCGTCGATCCCGGCCCTGTTCAGGTTTTTGATACACTGGTCCTGGACCTCATCTTCCCTGAATTCAGGCAGTCTCGCGGAGCCGAGCTTTGTACCGCCTCTGTTCAGGATCTCAGAAACAGACTGACGGGTCATCGGCTCAAAGCTTTCTTCGAGAAGCCCCCGATAGCCGTCATGAATGCCAACGACCTCGATCCCGTTATTCAGTGCGATCCGCGTGACAGAACGGATCGCCGCGTTCATTCCCGGCGCGTCTCCGCCGGAAGTAAGAACACCTATTTTTCTGACCATATTTTATCCTCCTCTGAATCCAGGTTCACCATCCTGCCGGTCAGAGCGGCTTTCTGCGGTCTTTGCCGCTCAGCGGTACAAATTCCGCAAGCGCTCTGATGCGCTCGATGATCCGTTCCGCTTTCAGCGCTTCTTCCTTGCCTTTGCTGGAAAAAGTGAAATGGATCTTCAGAGTGATCTCATCCTGATTGGATGTGAACCATGTTGTTTTCTTATTCTCGTAACGATAATTCAGCAGCGGCAGAAGCAGCTGGTCACGATTCCATTCCGTGCAGTTTTCCGCACCGATGTCGTCGATCACCAGGAAGTCCGCATACATCAGACGCTTCAGTTCCGTCCGGTATTCACCCTCATTGACCTGCGCAGCCATCCGCATGGTAAATGTCGGATAGTGAATAAAAGCTGTCTTATCGCCTTTTCTCGCCCGCTCATTGGCGGCACAGGCTGCCAGGTATGTTTTGCCGACGCCCATGGTGCCGTAGATAAACAGGCCTCTTTCGCTGTCGGTATGATTCATCGCTGCCAGCAGCACCGACCGGTAGGCAGGTGTTTCCTGTTCCGGATCGATCGATTTGAAAACGACTCTGTGCAGTGAACTGCCGAGATCGGAAACGAGATAATTCTTCATGTGCGCTGTCTGCTGAAGCTCACTCCGCATGTACTTGCACGCTTTGAATTCCGTATGCAGAAGACCGTCATAGACAAGGCTGCTGTAGTAGCCTCTTTTTTTCTGTCCGCAGTTTTCCAGTCCCCTGCAGCCCTGACACGGCTTGTAGGCAACCAGCCAGTCACGCAGCTTCCACGGTGATTTCCGCAGATATTCTTCCGGGATATTGTTCGCTTTGAAAAGATACCGGATCGCCGGATTGTTTCTCAGCGCTTCGATCAGCTTTTCCGTTTCTTCTTTCTGTCTGTCAGTGACACTGACATTAAATTCCGCTTTCTGCATATCACTCACTGAACTTCTCCTGCATCGATCTGATCTTTTCTATCATATCACGGCTGTCATCCGTTTCAGCACTCTCTTCCTGCGGCTTCTGGAAGATCTCGGGAAGCGGAACAACAACACCGTTCTGTTTTCCGGAAGGTGCCGATCTGAGCTTCTTCTTCGTCTCCAGGAGGGCCTGTTCTTTTGTCTGCACGCCGTCTCTTGCCCATTCGCCGGCAACCATGTCGACAAAGTTCGGATGCAGACGGTTGGAACTGACAGAAAGAATGTATTCGATCATCACATTGATGACTTCGGAAGGGAAATGCATATCCATGGCAAGATGCTCGAGGATCTTCTGGTCTGCCCGGGAAACCTGGGCTCCGTTCTGCTTTGACTGCAGGAAGGAAACCGGCGCCAGGCTGTAGGGATCCGCAGCAGATGTCTGTTCCGGCTTTTCCCGGGATGCTTTCAGCCTGAGCTTTTCACCGTCGAATTCCATCGTTGCAAGATTCACGCATTCTTTGACCAGGACCCGCATCCGGTCCGGTCCCAGCCCGTAGACTGTCGCCAGCTTGCCGATCAGATACAGATTCTCCTGCGTTCTCAGCTCGACCGGAAACACGAGGGAACTTGTCGTTGCGGTGAACCTGTCATAGTCAAACACGATCGTGGAATCATCATTGAGGAAATTGTTCCGCGGTTTGACTGTAACGTATTCAACCGTCTTGTCCATCTCATGTTCTTCCGGCATATGGCGGACCGTTCGGGTGATATCACGGTACCCCTGCGTTGATACATCATGCGCTCTCAGCAGCACAGCGGAAGACTCTGCCTGGCGGATCCCAAGCACTTTGGCATAGCGGTTCATATACATCGCACTGGCCATGAAATCCTTCGGATTCAGCGGCGCGTTGAGCACATAGATATAACTGTTCTTCGTGTCTGCTTCTCTGATATACCGTCTCAGCAGCATGTATTCTTCCAGCTTTGCGCAGGCGCGGTCAAACACGTCAGCGCTGATGCCGGTCAGGGCAAACAGCCGGGAGTGTGTTTCCATCACGCTTCTGCCTGCTTCCGCCTGCAGCGTCAGATAGACGACCAGCGCTTCCGGCGTGATCAGCGGCTGATACAGGATCACAAGCGAGCGCATCATGGAATCGGAAAGCGAAAAGGAACATTCTGTCCGGTAGCTGTCTCTAGGCTTCAGTTCCATGGGCACTCTCCTTTCGCAGATCTCTGATCCAGAGATTGATCTCGTGATCGAGATCCTTCAGTGATGTTTCATTCATGATCACATGGTCCGCCATTGCTTTCTGCTTTTCCGGGTCGATCTGTGATTCATACCGTGCGGCTGCTTCTTCTTCACTGTAGCCGCGGTCTTCCATCATTCTTCTGATCGCTGTCTCTTTTGAACATGTCACGACACAGATCCGGTCAAACTCGTCGTTCCAGCCTGCTTCAAACAGCAGCGGCACTTCCGCAAAAACGATCGGGTCATTCTCATGCGACCGGAAAAATCTGCGCATTCCGGCAAGTACATAAGGATGCACGATGGCATTCATCTGTTTTCTCTTTTCTTCATCGCTGAAGATCAGATCAGCCATTTTCTTTTTGTCGATATCACCGTCTCTGCCGACGATCTCCTCACCGAACGCTGCAACGATCTTACCGAAGCACTGACTGCCTGCATACAGCGCTGTCTTCGCGTAATTATCGCAGTTGAAAACTGCCATTCCCCTTCTGCGCAGCAGAATGGAAACTGTTGTCTTGCCCGATGCTATTGTTCCTGTCAATCCGATCTTCATGTTCTTCTTCCTTCTGTTATTTCTGACAGACGGGGCAGTAATAGCTGCTTCGTCTGCCGATCCGCTTCATCCGGATCTCACTGCCGCATACCCGGCAGATCTTCTTTTCATGCACAAAACAGTCGTTCTGAAACAGTCCCGTGACGCCGAGCGAGGACGTATAGGAACGTATCGTCGTTCCGCCTGCTCTGATTGCTTCATTCAGGATCCTGCGGGTATGTCTGACGATCGCTTCTTCATCCGCTTTCGTGATGCGCTTGCAGCTGCGTCCGGGACGCAGTCTGCAGGCAAACAGGATCTCATCGGCATAGATATTGCCGACGCCGGCTACAAAGCTCTGATCGAGCATCATCGTCTTCAGCGCAGTGCTGTGCCGTTTCCGCCAGTCATGAATGTATTTAGGTGTGAAAGCATCCTGAAACGGTTCCGGACCAAGGCCATGAAACGCACACAGATCAATGTTTTTCTCCAGGATCTCCATCCGGCCGAACTTCCTGGTGTCCTGATAACGCAGCTGCCTGCCGTCATCCAGATCAAAGATCACATGCATATGCCGGTTCCGCGGCAGTTCAGGCTCACTTACAAAGAATTTGCCTTCCATGCGCAGATGCACGCAGAGAATGCAGTCATCCATGCCGAAGAGAAGATATTTTCCTCTTCGCGAAAAAATACGGAATGTCTGTCCTTCCATCTTTCTGACAAAGGCTTCAGGATCCATTTCGATCATCTTCGGATATCTGACTTCCGCATGGATGATCGTTCTTCCGCTGATCATTCTCTCCAGTGTTCTGACGACGGTCTCTACTTCCGGAAGCTCAGGCATACCTTACTTCGCCTCGTACCAGGTCCTGCCGACAGCGCACTCTGCGCTCAGCGGGACCTTCAGTTCCATCGCATGCTCCATGCCGTCTGTGATCAGCTTCTTCATGGCCTCTGTTTCTTCTTCAGGAACATTGAATATGAGTTCATCATGGACCTGCAGGATCATTCTGCTCTTTACGCCGGCTTTCGTCATTGCCTCATCAATGTGGATCATCGCGATCTTGATCAGATCCGCGGCTGAGCCCTGGATCGGCGCATTCATGGCTGCCCGCTTGCCGAATTCCCTGACCATGCGGTTTTTATCGCGGATCTCGGGAATGTCACGTCTTCTGCCGCACAGTGTTTTTACA
This sequence comes from Solobacterium sp., assembly GCA_024680365.1. Classification (GTDB taxonomy): domain Bacteria; phylum Bacillota_I; class Bacilli_A; order Erysipelotrichales; family Erysipelotrichaceae; genus Bulleidia. The sequence continues at coordinate 45,833 of JAILCN010000168.1, read as the reverse complement.
TATCCGTTTTTCTCACAGAATGTGACGAGCGATTCCATGTATGTACGGATGCCGGGATATTTCTGATAATATGTTTCGATGAAATCAGCCGCTTCTCTCCGGGATACGCCAAGCTGTTCGGCAAGACCGAAATCACTGATGCCGTAGACGATACCGAAGTTGACCGTCTTGGCCTGTCTTCTGTCTGACGGGGTCACCTCTTCTTCCGTCTTGTCAAAGACATCCATCGCTGTCTTTGTATGAATATCGATGCCTTCGTTGAATGCCTCGATCAGACTCTTCTCATCAGCCATATGCGCCAGCATGCGCAGTTCGATCTGATGATAGTCACTGGAGATCAGCACGCATCCTTCATCCGGCAGGAATGCCTTCCGGATCTCTCTGCCCTGCTCATCTCTGACACTGATGTTCTGCAGATTCGGCTCACTGGAAGAAAGTCTTCCGGTCTGGGTCGCACACTGATTGTACAGCGTATGGATCCTGCCGTCCTTCTGAATATACTTCTTCAGGCCTTCCGCATATGTGCTGTAGATCTTGGAGAGCTTTCTGTAAACAAGAATGTGGTCAATGATCTCATACATGCCGGCAAACTTTTCCAGCACGTCAGCGGATGTACTTCTCTTCTTGCCGGAAGGAAGGCCGAGGTCGTCATACAGGACTTCCGCAAGCTGTTTGGGAGAATTCAGATTGAACTCTTTCCCGGCCAGTGCAAAGACCGCCGTCTGTTCCTTCTGGATCTCTTCCATCGTTTCTTCCGCGATCCGGTTCAGGATCCCCTCTTCGCAGCGGATGCCTTCGTTTTCCATCTTCCACAGGATCGCAGAAAGAGGCAGTTCGATCTCCCGGTACAGCTTTTCGATTCCGTTTTCCGCAACAGTCGGCATCGCAGCTTCTTTCAGCTTCATGATGCAGTCTGCCATGGAACAGGCATATTCGCACTGCAGCGCTTCATCGGCAAACAGCACCGGACGGTTCGGCTTGCCATAGACATCTTCCCTGCTGACAGCAGGTTTCAGCTGATAGTGTTCAAAGATCTTTTCGGTGCTTGTCAGTGTGGAATCCGCAAGCGCCGCCAGGATCATTGCGTCATCCTGCCAGCTGACACTGATCTTTGTATTCTGCAGAAGATGCATGTTCCGCTTGATGTCAAATCCGGTTTTTCCGTACGCATCAGACTTCAGGAATGCCAGCAGGTCTTCATCCTGCTCCGCATCCGCCAGTGAAATATAATATTTTCCTTTTGCCGAACACAGCGCGATGCCAAGCGGCTCCGCACTCAGGAATGAACCGCCTGTTTCATCAATATATACAGCGCAGTCAGCTTTCAGCGCTTCCGCCGGCATCCTCGTCACCCGCACTGCGGCTGCAGCCGGTGTTTCTTCTTCCGCTTCCGCAGGTGTTTCTTCCTTCGCAATGTTTTTTGCGAAGCGTTCTGACAACGCGTTCATATCCAGCGATCTCAGGAAGCGCACCATGCCTTCATAATCCGGCGCAAAGCGCAGATCTTCAGACGTCAGATCAAGCGAAACATCACGGCGGATCTCCGCCAGCTTCCGGCTGAGAAGCGCCAGATCGTGCGAGGACATGATCTTCTTCTGCAGTGCGCCTTTCAGCTCATCTTCATGAGCGATCACATTCTCGACCGTGTCATATTCCTGCAGAAGCTTCAGAGCTGTCTTTTCGCCGATCCCGGCAACACCGGGAATATTATCGCTTTTGTCACCCATCAGACCCTTGAGTTCAATGATCTGATACGGTTTGATTCCCATTTCCTCCCGGAGCGCTTCTTCTGTCATCAGATCCATTTCCGTCAGTCCCTTTTTCATCAGGACAACGGTCGTCGTCGGATCGATCAGCTGCAGCATATCGTGGTCGCTTGTCAGAATGTATGTCTGATAATCATCTGCCAGCTTCGCGCTGACCGTGCCGATCAGATCATCCGCTTCAATATCCGGCATTTCCACCCATCTGACAGCGAACGCGTCCAGCATGTCCCTGACCATCTGAAACTGCGGCACCAGATCATCCGGCGCCGGTTTCCTTCCGCCTTTGTAGTCCGGATACAGATCATGCCGGAATGTATGCTTGCCGGCGTCAAACGCCACCAGCACGGCATCCGGCGAAACGATATCGAGCGCTTTCTGGAACATGGAAGCAAAACCGAAAACAGCATTGGTGGGAAGTCCCTGCTTTGTTGTCATCGGCTTGCCGTACGCAGTTGCATAATATGCTCTGAACAGCATTGAGTTTCCGTCTGTCAGCAATAGTTTCTTCATGTTCAACTCCTTTTTCCGTATGAAACTGCCGGTCATTTGCCGGCAGTCATTAATCCTGAGAAGATGTCACAGCAGTTTTCATCGTTTCCAGAACACTGAGGTTTTCATACATCAGCGAAAGATAGTCTTTTCCGGCATCTTCTTCCGCTTCCGTCAGACTGGAAAGATTGCACAGCTCGACCCGGGTCAGACTGAGTTCCTCCTGCAGCTGATTGAACAGGTCGATCATATCCTGTGTCATATTGGGTTCATATACGATATACCGTACACCATCCTGCAGGATCCTTGCCTTGATCGCTGCAAGCTGTGCCGCATCCGGCAGCACGCCGTATTTTGACAGCATGACCGGATAGACCTGGAACCCGTATGTTTTCTGCCAGTTGCCGAAGCTTGCGCTCATGGACACAAACCGGATCTCCTGGTTGTTGTTGACAAGATTGGTGGAAAGCGCCTGATACTGGGCGTCCAGATTGATCAGATCTGTCTCCAGCCGCTTCAGGTTTTCGCTGAATTTATCACTGTCCTCCGGATACGAACGCGTCAGCCAGCCGGAAATGTTCTTTGCCATTGACAGCATCGCGATCGGATCGTTCCAGAGATACAGATCCAGCGGATCCGTGTCGATGGTATCGAATTCTTCACCGCGGTAATACGGACCTTCCACAAAATTCACTTCACCGTCAGTAATGACCTGGGTGTAGCGCTTGAACGCATAGACAGCATTGAGCGTCGACAGGTCCGTCTGGCTGATGCCGGAAGAGCGGATGTCCTCTCCGTATACAGTCAGATACGGTTCCAGGGAGCCGATATGGAAAAACACTTCGCTGTTTTCCAGCAGTTCCATGTAGTTATCTACGATCTGCGCTCTCTGCACCATGACATGTTCTCCCTGCAGAGACGCTGTGCTGACCGTATTGCCGGCCAGTCTGCTGATCAGATAGCCGATCGGATAAACAGTATAGACGATACCCCTTTTGATCGCTGAGCAGCCGGAAAGCAGGCATGCGCAGAGACAGACTGTCAGTATTCTGATCAGATGCTTCATACTGTGCTTTCCTCCTTTGTTCCGTCTGCCGCGGACGTCTGATCGGAATACTTTCTGATCAGCACCCGGATCGAGAGCATCGCCGGGATCGCGATGATGATGCCTGCCACGCCAAGCAGCGCACTGCCGGCAAACAGGCTGAACAGTGCCATCAGCGGTGTAATGTTTGTATTTCTCGCATGCACGATCGGCGAGATCACATACTCATCCACATTGGAGAGGATCAGGATCAGGATGATCAGAGCAATGATGTTGGGCAGCGCAAGCGTCAGAGACGATACGATGCCGATGCAGTTGACGATCGTCGGACCGATATACGGCACGAACAGCGACAGCGCCGTCATGATGCCGAGGATCAGCCAGTCATTGTTGCCGATCAGGAAATACAGCAGTGAGTATTCGACCGCCTTGATGATCATCAGGATCAGCATCGAACGGACATAATCACTGACTTCTTCATTGATCGCGAAGATGCTTTCAAAACATTTGCGGCTGATGCGCCGTGATACCCGGATCACGTTATGGCGGATCTTATCCCAGGAAAACAGCATGAAGACAGAAAGGATCACCGAGATCAGCGCAGTCGTCAGAGCACTCAGCGTCTGCGTCAGCAGCACCGGCAGATTCGGGATCAGTCCCTTCAGGTCGCTCAGAATATCCACAGCATTGTTCATGAACCTGCTGATCCAGTCAGGCAGGCCGTCTTCAGACAGATTCGCCAGCGTTTTCGTCAGCCAGTTCACACCTTCAATGATCGAGTTGATGAACGATCCGGAGCGGTCGATCAGCATCGGCACGAGCGAAGAAAGGATCCAGACCGAGATCAGAATGATCACAATGTACAGAAGCGGGATCATGACCTTCCGGGGAACACCGTATTTTTCACCGATCTTGATCGGATAGCGCAGGACATAGGCAATGACGAAGCCGATCGTAAAAGGCTTCAGGATCTGCCACAGTTTCGCCAGCACCGCCTGCCAGATGCCGGTCGTTTCCTGGAACAGCCAGACGATCAGAAAAACAAGTGCCAGTTTGATCAGAGCACTCATGCTCAGATCTTCTTTGATTTTTTCACTGATCCTGTTCAAAAGATTCATGGCCGTTCTCCTTTCAGAATATTATATCAATCTTTGCGGTTTCCTTCCACGCATTCTTCCATGATCCCCTGTCTCTCAAAACTGAAAAAATCAGACTGGGTGATGATCAGGTGATCCAGTACCGTGATCCCCATCAGCTTTCCGGCACTGACAATGCGTTTTGTCATATAGATGTCCTGAACGCTCGGCGCCAGTTCACCGCTGGGATGATTGTGCACGAGGATCACATCCGTGCTGTTGAGCAGCAGCGCTTCCTTGAAGATCTCGCGGGGAAACACCGCGCTGGCATCGATCGTTCCGACAAACAGCGTACGGTAGCTGATCACGTGCAGCGCAGCGTCCAGGTAAACGACCAGAAACTGTTCCTGCCAGCTGGATCCGATCTCACTCTTGAGCCACTCGGCAAGTCTGGCCGGATCATCCGCGACTCTGACATTCTGTGTGGATTCCAATGCGCAGCGCCGTGACAGTTCAAAGCAGGAAAGCAGCTGCAGCGCCTTGACTGTTGAGATCCCTTTGATCTCCATGATCTCTTCCATCCGCATCCGGGCAAGCCTGCCGATCGATCCGGCCTTTTCCAGCAGTTCTTCCGCTGTTTCCGCAGCCGACATGCCCCGGCTTCCCGTTCTCAGTATCACCGCCAGCAGTTCCCTGTTGCTGAGGGTGCGGATCCCGCAACGGACCGCTTTTTCCCTTGGCCGTTCGGATAGCGGCATTTCCTTGATCAGTCTCATAAAAAAATAACCTCCTGCATTTATATATTCCAGGCAGGAGGTTTTGATTCAGGATCGATCAGAAAATTCCGAAGACGCCGCAGACCATGCCAATGACGATCACTGTCAGCACACAGACGAAGATGGATCTGTTCTTCTTTGTCAGCATGTCATAGCACAGCCAGACAGTGCCGACGCCCATGATGCCGGGTAGCACGGAAGCGACTGTACTGTTCAGATCGAACGCTGTTTCTGCCATAGTGACGGAAACAGCTGGCGCCGTATCGGCTGCGAACACAGCGCAGAGTGCGCCGATCATGAAGATGCCGGCGATCCTTGCCGCATGTGTCAGTGCTTCACGCTGACGGATCAGCCCTTCGAAGGCTCTTGTTCCTTTGCTGTAGCCGACATTGATCAGAATGATCCTGAGCGCGGCGGAAACGGCTGCCGGGATCACAAACGCAAGCACAGCAGCGAGTGCGTTGCCTTCCAGTGCAAACACCGCAGCAGTCAGGGAAACCGCAGGGATCAGCAGCCAGTGGAACAGAATTGAACCAAGTCCCAGAGACGCTGCCGAAGCTGCTGTCCGCAGGGAACGGATCGCTTCCAGATCAGCCTTCTGCTGTTCCAGGGAAAGGACCGCACCCATGGCAAGCGTTGACAGATGTCCGCCGGTATTGACATATTCCAGATTATGTCCCATCGAAAGAGACAGATCTTCTTCATTCGTATGGATCTTTTTCAGACCGGGCATCATCGCCCACAGCCAGCCGATCGATTCACCTGTTTCAGCATTAAAGGAAGCATCGATCAGAAAAGAACGCAGTGCGATGGCACGCAGGGTCTTTCTGTCCAGAGGATACGCTTCATTTTTATCTTTATATGAGCCAGTTCCTACCACCATTTCTGAGCGCCTCCTTTCTGTGTTTTTGCCGGTGTCTGTCCTTCTGTCAGACGATGATAATCATACCCTGCCGCGCCAAAGGCGATCGCCGCACAGAGTGCCAGCGCAGATGCCGGACTCAGAGCTGCCGTGATCATCGAAGCAGATGCCGCACCTGCCCAGAACGCCCCTTTCATGTCCTTCACGGAAAGATTTCTCAGCAGGATCGCAAGACCGACGCAGGGAAGCAGGCTTCCCGCTGCACAGAGTCCTTTGTATACCCAGCGGTAATCTGCCGCCAGAGCAGCAATGCTGTCGCTCTTTGTCTGGATCATGCCGTAAAGAACAGCCGCACATACCGCAAAGACAGCGGAAGCCAGTACGACCGGCAGGAAATGCGTGACTGCCAGTTTTGTTTCGTTTCTTGTTTCGGCAGCGTTTCTTGCCGGAGCAAGGAACGATGTGAACAGAATGGAAAGCAGATGATTCAGTCCCGTACCGGCAGCGATCAGCACTGCCGCGATGCCGGCTGCCGCTTCCGGCTTCAGACCGGCGGCGGAAACAAGGATCACAGCCGCACAGCTGCACAGAACATAGCTTCTGCGGTCAAGGACGCGGACCGACACATCCTGCCCTGCCAGCAGCATTTCCAGAGCACCTCCGGCCATGACGCCGGCGCCTGTATTGCCGCATACCGCGCCGATCAGCGTGCAGGCAGGCAGCGGTCTGCTCAGAAACCCTGTAAACAGGAACTGATCCGCAGCCAGCAGAAATACAGTTAAGATCAATAATACATTCATAACTCAACCCTTCCTAATCAGGAATTCTCTTCCTCTTCTTCATATTTCAGGATCTGTTTGCGGCCTTCATCGACTGCTAGATCCGCAAGGTCTGAAACATTCGCAACATATCCTCTCGCCAGATTGATCTGCACAAGCATGCCGAGATTCACGCCGCCGACGATCTCGATCCTGTACTCTTCCGCCAGCTTCTCTTTCAGCTCAACTGCAGTTCTGTACGGCGTATCATTCACCAGATCACAGAGAATCAGGATCCCGCTTTCGTTTCCAATCTCTCTGACTGCGTGTTTCAGATTCATTTCAAGATCATCAGCACTGTCTTCCTGGCGGAAATCAACCGCCATGAATTTCTCCGGAATCCCTGCCAGCAGTTTCACCGCGCTGGCCATGCCGGTTCCAAAGCTGCCGTGTCCGGTAACGATCATTCCAATCATAAGCAACCTCCGTAATGCCTATATTATACCAAATCCATACAATGATAATCACGCAAATACCATGAAATGTGTTAGAGTGAAATTACCTGGAGGTTTTAAAACGATATGAGAATCAGAAGCAGTCGTGTCTATGTATGCGGATGTTTTCTTCCGCTTGATTTAGTCATTGAAAACGGACGGATCATCTCTGCTGAACCGTGCGGCAGCGGATCAGCAGATGAAGACTTCGGGGATGCGATGATCATTCCCGGAATGATCGATGTGCACTGCCACGGAGCATACGGCTTCGATACCAACTACGCGGATGAAAACGGCCTGAGAAAATGGACGGAAGGCATCGTCCGTGAAGGCGTCACCGGACTGCTTGCGACCACTCTGACAGACAGTCATGAAACGCTGGTCAAAGCCCTGAAAAATGTTGATCACGTCGCCGGAGGAGATTACAAAGGTGCTCGGATCCTCGGCGTTCATCTGGAAGGTCCCTATCTTGACATGAAATACAAAGGCGCCCAGCCGCCGGAAGCGATCGCAGCACCCAGCATTGAAGAATTCCGGGAGTACAATGAAGCATCCGGAAACCGGATCAGGATCATCACCCTTGCGCCTGAACATGACGATGGCTTCGCGCTGACAAAATACTGCGCCCAGAACGGCATCCGCGTTTCCGTCGGACACTCTTCCGCAACCTGTGAACAGATGCTGCTGGCTGTTGCCAACGGTGCTTCCTCCGTCACCCATACATACAATGCAATGACGCCCTTCACCCACCGGGAGAACGGCATTGCCGGCGCTGCGCTGCGGCTGCATGATCTCTACAGCGAAGTGATCTGCGACTGCAATCACAGCACGCCGGAAGCACTGCATATCTTCTTCCATTCCAAAGCAAGAGACAAGTGCATTATGATCAGCGATTCCCTGATGTGCAAGGGATCAGAGCCCGGCTCAAAGTTCCTGTTCGGCGGTCACGAAGTCGTGATCTATCCGGACGGCTCCGCTCATCTTGTCAAAGAAGGCAATCTCGCCGGCTCAACAATGAAGATGAACGAAGGTCTCAGAAACATCATTGAAAAAGCGCTCGTCCCGATCGATACAGCGATCCGCTCCTGCACCGTCAATCCGGCGGAAATGCTTGGCCTGGCTGATCACATCGGCATGATCCGCAGCGGCTATGACGCCGACCTTGCTGTACTGGACAGCCGCTTCGAAGTCATCACCACGTTCGTCAAAGGTATCCGTCAGTTCTGAACTGTACCGGCAGACAGAAATGTCTGCTTTTTTCATGAATAAAAATCCGCTTTCCGGCATATGTCTGAACTAGCCGGGCAGAAAAAAACCGGGACTGATTCGCGTGTCAGTTCCCGGCTATGTAATTTGAGAATTAAATTTGAAGATCCGGTCATCCGGAATTTTTATGATCAGCTTCCTGTTCTCCATTCCATCCTGACAATATATTCTGTTGTTCCTTTTTCGAGCTTTTTCTCTTCTGTCTGAAGAAAACCGTGCGCTTCGTAAAATCTGTTCGCATCAGTATTCTTTTCAATCGCCCATAAGAACCTGACATCATATTTTTCCCTGGCAAACCCGATCAGTTCAGATCCTATTCCCATGTTCTGAAAGAAATAATCAACATACAGTTCCTTGATTTCTTTTCCCTCTATATGAATGAAGCCTTTCACGATTCCATGATCGTCATATACTCTGAGTATTCCCTGGCAACAGGCAGTACCTGGAGCACACCAAATGAATACTCATCGTCCTGAAAAATCGGGCGATATCTGATCCTTTTCACGAACACCAGTATTTCTGCAATACGTGATACATCATGACTGACTGCTTTTCTGATCATATGATACAACTCCATTTTTGTTTCAGCAGAAAGAATAGATCCCGTATTGCAGGGTCTTCAGCTCCGGCATGTGTATACTATAACATGGATCGTTTCCGTGTGATATTTCCCAAAAAGAAGCGGCTCATGATCTGACCAGGTTCAGCCCGCTGAGTGAACGGACGGAACAGGAAATGGCATGACCCGAAGATCATGCCATTCCCAGAAAACTATATAACTTTCCTGCGGGACCGCCTGTCGGGATCCCTGTTTACTTTTTGGTTTCCGGCTTCTTCACACCGTACCAGCCGACGCCTTCATCGACCCAGCCAAGTTCGATCAGAGCATCATGTTCCTTTTTGCTGGCAGTATAGTTGTGATTGCAGGAAAATTCATTCGGATTGAATTCCCGGTAGATCGGAACTGTCTTTTCATCATCCGAATACCAGCCGGTGCCTTCAGCCGTCCATCCTGCCTCAACCAGAACATCACGTTCTTTTTTCTTCACCGTGTAATGATGTTCTCCGCCGATGGAGTTATACAGTCTGTATACCGGCGTTTTGCTCTTGGCAGGCGCGTACCAGCCAATACCTTCATACTGCCATCCATAGCTGACCAGCGCGTCTTTCTCCGCCTTCTTCGCGGTATAGAAATGTTCGCCTGTGTTCGGGTTGTAGACACGGTACATCGCTTTGGGAGCCGCTTCAGGTGTCGGCGTCGGTTCCGCTGATGCCGTCGGTGTCGGCTCTGTGGAAGCGGAGGGTGTCGGTTCAGCCGAAGCCGAAGGAGAAGGTTCCGCGGACGGCGACGGTTCGGCAGTTGCAGAAGATGTCGGTGTCGGCGTCGGATTCGGCTTGCCGGAGAGATCCTTCACCGTCACGTCATTGATCCTGGTGATCTTTTCTTTCGGGATCCAGACAACATTGGTATCCCAGTTGTACTTCATCGGCGCAACTGTTTTCGATACTGCAACAAGTTCAGAACCATTCAGATAGTTCGTTGACTGGACTTTGTACCAGCCGTCTTTTTCACCGAGCAGGACGACCGTGTGGCTCTGCTGGTACGTTTTGCCGTAGCGGGCAGAGTATACAGGTGTTCCGTTGATCTTGTCATAGAAATATGTATCAAACTCGTTGACGACACCGAGCGCGTATTTGTTGTATTCAGTCAGCTTGCCGCTGTAGTTGTTCAGGTTCTTGTCGATCGCATAGCAGATGCCGGCGATCACCGCGCCGTAATACGGGTCTGATGCGTATTCCACGCCGATGCCCGATCCCTTATGGCCGAAATGACTGCCGAAGAAGCGGTAATCCGGCGTATACAGATAGCCTCTGAGCTGAACACCGATATGGACCTTCACGCCTTCTTCTACAGAGTCATAATACGCAGCCTGACCGGGATTGGAATCCACAGCGCCCCAGCCGAACAGATTCTTCCGGTTCATCGCGAAATTGGAACGACCGAAGCCGGATTCAATGCAGGCCTGGGCGTAGACAAGCATCGCGTTCATGCCGTATGTCTCACCGGAGCGGATAAAGCTGCCGCCTTCACCGTACATGACGCTGGTGGAAACGATTCCCCTTTTCTTCAGATAGGAATCAAACTGTTCCGCCGTCACGCTGGACTTTGTGCGGAGCGGAAGATACATATAATAGCTGTGATGCGTTCCCGCCTTTTTGGAGTAATAGCGGTCTGTATAGAAATCATAGAAGTTGTAGCTGTAATACTTCTGACCTGTTTCCATCCAGTCCGGCGCCGGACCGAGCGCAACACGGTCCTTCGTGACCGGAACATTGTCCGTAGAGGAAGACGCCCAGCCGGAGAAGACATACATCATCAGATCACGATAATTGCCATTCTGCTCAACAGTGAAATAGTTCTGTTTGACATATACAAAGAACGGCTGTTCGTTCTGTGATGTTGCGTCATTGCCGCCAAGCCAGATCCCCTTTCCGTTTTCGATAAACTTATACGGAACAAGGTCAACATCTTTCAGCTTTACAACGCCCGGGAAGCCGGCGATCGTTCCCCTGACCTCTCCGTTTCCGGAACCGTCATAAGACTCGGTCCCGAAGTACGCCAGTTCGCGGTGCTTGATCATATACGTGCTCTTGGTCCCGTTGTACTGTTTGATCGTCAGCGTTACGGAGTTGCTGCGCTGCGGATAGGAATACACGATCCCTCTTGTCATCGCAATGATCTTCGTCGGACTTAAGGAAGACTTGTGACGGACGACAGCGTCGTTTCCTGCTTCCGTCATGGCTTTCTTCGCTGCCGCAAAGGTATCGTAGCACCCCTGCTTCACAAACTCGGAGCCGTCACTGACCGTATCAACTTCATACACGCCGCAGGCCATCGGATAACGGTCTGCCGCCTTCACTTCATATGTATTCGCAAAAACCCCCTGCAGAATGCTCATGCAGAAGATCAGTAATGTCAGTAAGGAAGTTCTTTTCAGCCGTCTCATCATTTCACCTATTTTGTTATTATATAGCACAATAGTCAAAAAGGATATATGCATGCATACAAAAAAAACAGGCTTGCCGCCTGTCTTATCTGATTCCATCCGGATTCTTTACCGTGAAATTCCAGGAATGCTCGCACATGGCCTGGATATCATACTCTGCTTTCCAGCCCAGCAGCTTCCACGCTTTTTCCGTGTCTGCCCAGCATTCTGCGATATCGCCGGGACGTCTTTCCATGATCTTGTACGGAAGTTTTTTTCCGCATGCTTCTTCATATGCATGCAGCACTTCCAGAACACTGTAGCCGTTGCCGGTCCCGAGATTGATCTTCTCAGCGCCTTTGTGCTCCATCGCATAGCGGAGCGCGGAAATATGACCCTTCGCAAGATCGACGACATGGATGTAGTCTCTGACCCCGGTGCCGTCCGGTGTCGGATAATCATTGCCGAACACGCGCAGGAATTCCAGTGTTCCATTGGCAACACGGGCAATGTAAGGCACAAGATTGTTCGGAATGCCATTCGGCACTTCACCGATCAGTCCGCTCGGATGCGCGCCGATCGGATTGAAATATCTCAGCAGCATGACAGACCAGTCAGGATCAGAAACACATACATCCTGCAGGATCATTTCATTCATCAGCTTTGTCGAGCCGTACGGATTTGTCGTGGATACCGGGAAATCCTCACGGATCGGACAGGATTTCGGAGAACCGTAAACAGTCGCGCTGGAAGAGAAGACCAGAGTCTTGCAGCCGGCTTCCTTCATTGCCTCATACAGATTCACAGAACCGGAAATATTGTTTTCATAGTATGTCAGCGGGATCTGCACAGATTCACCGACCGCTTTGTATCCGGCAAAGTGGATCACGGCATCGATCTTGTTTTCCGCAAAGATCCTGCGCAGACCTTCTTTGTCAAGGATGTCTGTTTTGTAGAACTTCGGCTTCGTACCTGTGATCGTTTCAATTCTGTTCAGTACCGCTTCCGAAGAGTTGTAAAGATTGTCGAGCACGATCACTTCATAGCCTGCCTGGATCAGTTCCACGCAGGTATGAGAACCGATATAACCGGTTCCGCCCGTTACAAGAATCACTGCCATTTTATCTTCCTCCAAAAATTCTTGAAATATCATTCCATGTCGCGTACAGCATCAGGCTGATCAGCAGCACCCAGCATACAGCCATAATTCCGGTCTTTACCTTTTCGTTCAGCGGCCTGCGGGCGATCGCTTCACACAGTGTGATCACCACCTGTCCGCCGTCCAGCACCGGAAGCGGCAGAAGATTGAAGATCCCGATATTGAGCGAGATCTGGGCAACCAGGAACATGAAGCTCTGGAAGCCAAGGGCAGCGTATGTTTCGGTTGCTTCATAGATCCCCACCGGACCGGAAAGCTGATTCAGACCGCGGCCTCTGAGCAGAGACCCGATCATCGTAAGCATCAGTCTGACGATCTGTTTCATTTCATACCAGCCGTAATACCAGCAGTTGCCGAAATTGACTTCCTGTACTGTTCCGGAAGGTCCCTGAATGCCGGCCAGCCAGGCATCCTCTTCCTCGTAATACTGCGGTGTGATCTCGAATTTCAGTTCCTGATCACCGCGCTGGATCACATAGGTCCTTTCCCTGTCCGGCTCAGTCGTCAGCGACTGAATATCAAGGAACGTTTCCGGCCTGACGGACGTGCCGTCTGCCCAGATGACTTCCGTGATGACATCTCCTGCCTGCATGCCTGCTTTTTCAGCCGGAGATCCTGGGATCACGCTTTCGATCACCGGCTCCGGTGAAAGTCTGATGCCGCCCATGGAAAGCAGTACAAACGTAAAGATCAGATATGCCAGCGTGAAATTCATGAAGACGCCCGCCAGCATGATGATGATCTTCTGCCACCACGGCTTGGCTGTCAGTCTTCTGTCATCAGGAACTTCAACATCCTCATACAGAGCGTCGCCGTCCTGCTCGCCGGCCATCGCCACAAACCCGCCGATCGGAATTGCCCGGATGGAGTACTGTGTCTCCTTTTTTTTCTTCTTCCAGATGACCGGTCCCATGCCGAAGGAAAATTCGTAGCAGTATACGCCGAATCCCTTTGCGGCAAACAGGTGCCCCGCTTCATGGATCACAATGATCACAGAAAGCAGAAGCAGAAAATAAATCAATGTCATCCGCCGATTCTCCTTATCATATCTTCAGCGAAATCTCTGCCCCACGCATCGGCACGGATCAGATCTTCCGCACATGTCACCTTTTCAAAAGGCACTTTGTTTACCGCTGTGATCACGATATCCTCGATCGCTGTAAACGGGATCCGCTTCTGACGGAACGCCAGGTTGGCCGCTTCGTTGGCAGCGTTCATCACAGCAGTCAGATTGCCGCCTTTTCTGCCTGCTTCATAGGCAAGGGAAAGCAGCGGGAATCTGCGGACATCCGGCTTGCGGAAATGCAGGGTGCCGATCGCCGCAAGATCCAGGAACGGTCCGTCTTTCCGTTCCAGACGCTGCGGCCAGCTGAGGGCATACTGGATCGGCAGACGCATGTCAGCTGTTCCCATCTGGGCAATGATGCTGCCGTCACAGTATTCGACCATCGAATGAATGACGGATTCGTCATGCATCACAACCTCGATCCTGTCATAATCCATATCAAACAGCCAGTGCGCTTCGATCACTTCAAAGCCTTTGTTCATCATATCGGCGCTGTCGATGGTGATTTTCGCTCCCATGTTCCAGTTCGGATGGGCAAGCGCCTGCTCTACGGTAACATCTTTCAGCTGCTCCCTCGTAAGATTCCGGAAGGAGCCGCCGGACGCCGTAATGATCAGCTTTCTGACCGAAGCAGGATCATTGCCCTGCAGTGCCTGGAAGATCGCGCTGTGCTCGCTGTCGATCGGATACAGTTTCCGTCCGCAGCGGCGCAGTGCTTCGTAAACGATCTCGCCGCCGACCACAAGTGTTTCCTTGTTGGCCAGCGCAACGTCATGTCCGCTTTCGATCGCCGCAACCGTTGGCCGGAAACCGGCAAAGCCGACAAGCGCATTGACCAGTACGTCATACCCGTCAAGGCGCGCCATTTCAACAAGCGCTTCCTCCCCGCTCAGGAAACGGATCGCAGGATATTCTTTCGCAAGCTTCTCCGCGTCTTCCGCTTTACTGACAGATACGGTATCCACGCTGACTTTTTCCAGGATCTTCCTGAGCGCGTCAATGTTGTTTCCGACACCGAGCGCCCGCAGTGAATATTCATCAGGATGGCTGAGCACAACATCGATCGTCTGCAGGCCGATGGAGCCGCTCGCACCAAGCAGTACAAGTCTCTTCATAGATCAGAACCCCCAGAGGATCAAGAGTCCCGAGAATGTGATCAGACAGAAAATGATGCTGTCAATTCTGTCCAGCGCGCCGCCGTGACCGGGGAAAAGATTGCCGAAATCTTTGATCGCAAATCTTCTTTTGATGGAAGAGAAGCTCAGATCACCAAGCTGTGCTGTCAGCGGCATCAGGAAGCTGCCCGCAAAGATCAGCGAAGACGGCAGCATCTTCAGCGTGATCAGACCGAAGACCAGTGAGAGCACCAGACCTGTCACATATCCGCCGAATGAGCCTTCCCAAGTTTTGTTGGGAGAGACGCGCGGGATCATCTTGTGCTTGCCGAAGAAGACACCGATAAAATACGCACCGGTATCACAGCCAAAGCAGGCAAGCGCAACATACAGGAACTTCAGGAAGCCGTTGCCTGCCGCATACAGATCGCGCAGGCATGTCAGGCCGATCGCCATCATGCTCATGATCAGGAATGTATATGCGACAAAATCTGTCGTCACTTTTTCATCTGCCAGCTCAATGCCGAACAGGATCAGCAGAAAGATCGAAATGATGGCGATAAAGTATGTCTTCGGCGTAAACAGCAGGATCAGCAGAAAGACGGAATTCAGCGCCGTCATCGCAAGATGCGTCTGCCCGTCCGTCAGTGAAGCTGTTTCATGCGCTGTCATCACGGCAATGGCAGCCAGTACGGCCTTCAGCGGCCATCCTCCGTAGATCGCACAGGGAAGAAACACTGCGATCATGCCAAAGGCGGTCAATGTTTTAATCAGCATTTTCTTAGACATTTTTGATACCTCCGAATCTTCTGTCCCTCATTGAATACTCTTCGAGACATCTTCTGAGCACCTCCGGGGTAAACTCCGGCCATGCTTCAGGAACGAATTCCAGCTCTGCGTAAGCGATCTGCCAGAGCATATAATTTGAGATCCTGAGCTCGCCGCTGGTCCTGATCAGAAGATCGACCGGCGGAAAGTCTTTTGTCATCAGGTATTTTTCAAATTCCTCTTCACTGATGCCGAGAGGTGCTTTCCCTTCCAGAACATCTTTTGCATACGCGTTTGCCGCCAGTGTGATCTCACTGCGTGAACCGTAGTTCATGCAGATATTCAGATTGAGGCCGGTATTGTTTCTGGACTCTTCCATCGCGTCATCCAGCACTTTCTTTGTTGGTGCGGGAAGCCGGTCCAGCTCGCCGATAATATTCATCCGGAAACCTCTGTCCAGGAATTCCTGCATGTATTTCCTGAAGAACACTGCCGGCAGCTTCATGATATAACCAACTTCATCAACAGACCGTTTCCAGTTTTCTGTTGAAAATGCGTACAGCGTCAGGTATTTCACACCAAGTGCGTCTGCCGCGATAGCGATCGTTCTGACATTGTCAGCGCCGGCAAGATGTCCGGCTGTGCGGGGCTTCCCCTGCGCCTTTGCCCATCTTCCGTTGCCGTCCATAATGATCGCAACATGTCTGCATTCTTTCAGCTCATTCATTCCGTTCATATTCTGACCCTCTTTCCCGTTGCTGCGTCAAACAGCATCAGGTCCTTTTCGTCAAATGCCAGGCGGATCGTGCTGCCCGGCTGTTCATTTCCTGCGGAGAGCGTCCGTATGGCGCCGTACATGCTTTCGCATTCCAGGATCCGGTCCGCAAAGCGCTGCACGACTCCGGTAACGCGGCACATAATGCCGTCCTCAGACACATACAGGTGTTCCGGACGGACTGCCGCCGTGACATGTCCGGCAAAGCCGGTAGGCACTGCGAACGTTCTGCCGAAACAGTGCAGTCTGCCGTCCCTGACTTCCGCCGCAAGGATATTCAGAGCAGGCGTACCCAGGAACATGGCCGCTTTCAGATCTTTCGGATCATTGATGATCCGCTCCGGATCGCCGGCATCCAGGATCCTGCCGCCTTCCATCACGATCAGGTTTTCGGCAGCAGCGAGCGCTTCACTCTGATCATGCGTTACATGTATCATTGTAATTCCGTTTTCCTCCTGCAGGGAAATGATTTCCTGCAGAAGTTCTTCCTTCAGCCGGACGTCAAGATTGGCAAACGGTTCATCCAGCAGCATCAGCCCGGGTTTTCTGACCAGTGCCCTGGCAATGCCGGTCCGCTGTCTTTCGCCGGCCGAAAGCGAAGCCGGATATCTGTTCAGCAGATCGCGGATATGCAGCTTCTCAGCTGTTTCTTCCGTCATCCGCCGGATCTCTTCTTTCTGATAGCCTAGCCTGTAGAGCCCGTAGGAGATATTCTCAAAGACTGTCGAATGTGGAAACAGGGCGCCGTCCTGAAAGATCATCCCGATCCCTCTTGCGGACGGAGAGATCCCGGCAGCGTCCTTTTCATCGATCAGCAGCGTTCCTTCATCCGGTGCTTCAAATCCGGCGATCAGCCGCAGGATCGTTGTCTTGCCGGCACCCGAGGCACCGATGATCACTGTTCTCCTGCCGCCGGAGGCAGTAAAAGAGACATGATCCAATGCCTTCTTTCCACCGTATGCTTTTGTAATACCTTCCAGTCTTACTGATGGCATATCTCACCGAAAAAAGGATGCTGTTCCTGCATCCTCAGACTTTCAGAACTTCTGCATTTTTCGCGTCAGCGATCTCATCGATCTTCTTGACGAACTTGTCAGTCAGCTTCTGGATTTCATTCTGCATATCCTTCTGGATATCTTCGTCAGCTGTATCGTCCTTCTTGATCACTGTCATTGCGTCTCTGCGGACATTTCTGACCTGTACCTTTGCTTCCTCAGCAAGCTTGGAAACCTTCTTTGTCATTTCCTTTCTTGTCTCGCCGGTCAGCTGCGGAACTGTCAGACGGATCACTGCGCCGTCGTTGTTCGGTGCGATGCCCAGGTCAGCCTGGTTGCATGCTTTTTCGATCTCCTTTAAGGAGCTCGGGTCATAGGGCTTGATCACCAGCGTACGGCCTTCCTGCACGGAGATACCAGCGATCTGGTTCAGCGGTGTCGGAGAACCATAGTAGTTCACGTTTACTCTGTCAAGCATCTTGACGTTTGCCATGCCTGTGCGCACGGTATTCAGTTCGCTCTGGAGCCAGTCGACGGCTTTGTCCATCTTTGTCTTTGTACTTTCAACAATTTCGTATGCCATTATAATTCCTCCTTGTTGATGATCGTTCCGATCTTTTCACCTTTTATTGCTCTGACGATATTGCCTGTCTCATTCATATTAAATACCATCAGTTCCATGTTGTTGTCCATGCACATGCTCGTTGCCGTGCTGTCCATGACCTGCAGTCCCTGGTTCAGAAGATCCATGTATGTCAGGTGATCATATTTCACTGCATTCGGATCTTTCTTGGGGTCAGCGGAATAGACTCCGTCAACACCGTTCTTCGCCATCAGGATGACGTCTGCCTTGATCTCGCTGGCTCTTAACGCCGCTGTCGTATCGGTGGAGAAATACGGGCTTCCGGTCCCGCCGCCGAAGATGACAACTCTGCCTTTTTCCAGATGACGGATCGCTCTTCTCTGGATAAACGGTTCAGCCACTTTGTTCATCTCAATGCTTGTCTGTACGCGCGTCTCAAGTCCGACAGCTTCCAGCGATGCCTGGATCGCCAGCGCATTGATGATCGTAGCGAGCATTCCCATATAGTCGCCCTGCACACGGTCCATGCCGATCTCGGCAAGTGTTTTGCCGCGGATGAAGTTGCCGCCGCCGACAACAACTGCGATCTCGACACCGAGGCTGACTGCCTCTTTGATCTCTTCGGCGAGGCTGTGCAGAACTTCCGTATCGAAGTTCTTTTCTTTTCCAGACAGTGCTTCACCGCTGAGTTTTAACAATACACGTTTATACATGATGTCCAACCCTCCAGGAATATTCCATAAAACATTATATCAAAGGCTCTGTTACTTTTCATTCCTTTTTCTAAGACACAGGGATATGATATTGCCGGAGGTATTCTTCATGAAAGAATATGCAGTGTGTGACATAGGTTCAAATACGATCGTCATGATCATCTATGAGATCTGCAATGGAAAGCCTGTGCAGAAATACTACGAGTCAGATCCCGTGCATCTGATCAGCTACGTTGAAGACGGCATCATGTCTGAAGAAGGCATTGTGAAAGCATCTGCCGTTCTGATGCGCTACAGGAAAACCGCCGAAGAGCGCGGCATCACCAGCTGCTGGGCATGCATTACAGAACCCTGCCGGGTAAAGAACCGGGATGAACTTGTCGCTGCATTTTCCGAAAGCGGCTTTGAGATCTGGCCGCTCAGCGGTTCCCGTGAAGCTGCTCTTGATTTTAAAGGATCCCGCCTCTCCTGGCCTGAGATCAGTGAAGGCATCGCGTTTGATGTAGGCGGCGGCTCAACTGAACTCATTGCCTTTGAAAACGGTGAATGCACGGCCGCAGTCAGTTTCCCGCTTGGCTGCGTGCGCCTGTTCCGTCTGCCGCTGGATACGCCGGAATGCGCGGCAATGATAGAAAAGTGCCGCAGAGAGAATCCGGAGCTTGCGGTTTCTTCCGATACACTGATCGGCATCGGCGGCACTGTCAGAGCGGCAGCCCGGCTCTGTACAAGGCTGTACGGGACCGGAAACATCATCCCGGCAGTTAAATTTCTTGATATCTTCCGGAAGCTGCAGGCCGGCGAAGAAGCCTGCATGCAGGCATTCCTGGAAACGATCGATCCGGCCAGACAGCCGGTCTTCCTGTCCGGCATTCATATGATCCTGGAGATCATCCGCATCTACCGGGCAAAACTCATCTATGTGTCGGAAACCGGCATCCGTGAAGGTTTCCTTCTGGAAACACTGGAACATACAGCTGACATCGAAAACTGACCGGCGTTCAAATTGTGTTTGTTTTTAGCAAAACAGTGTTATCATAGTATTGTGAACAATGTTCACACGGAGGTAATCAAATGTTTAATTTAGTACACATCTTAATTGATCTTCTGATCGGCACGGCAGCCGGATGGATGGCTACGAAGCTGATGAATATGGACAGCTCAAACATGGTATTCAACTGCGTGCTTGGCCTGGTCGGCGCGATCGCCGGCGGCATCATCGGAGGTCTTCTCCAGATCGGCGCAAACGGTCTGATCGGCAACCTGATCTTCTCAGTCATCGGCGCCTGCTGCGTTGTCTGGCTCTACAGAAAATTCATTGCAAAATAACAGCATGATCCACATGCTGTTTTTCAGGAGAACGAAATGGAAATTATCGATCTGCTCAGCGGCTTTGACCTGGACCACCTGAAAGACAAAGATCTCCGCAGCCTCTCCCGGGGACTGGCAGTCACGTTTGTACGCCGTCCTCTGCAGAAACATACAGGTTCTGTACCTGGTGCTGATGAGATGAAAGAAAGCTCTGTTCAGGAATTCATCCGTTATCTGAAAAAAGCGATCCTCGGCAATGTCTTTGACAAAGCCGCAATGGTCGCTTCCGTCACGAAGAATATCGTTTCATCAAAATCTCTTCCGGACCCGCAGGAAGTTCCTCTGGATCCCTCGGAGATCGTAGAGACTGTTTCATCCATGCACTTCCACCACATGTCGGAAGAAGACTTCCGGACGATGGCGTCCTGCACCGCGGATCTGCTGCTTGACGGCGGCCCGCTGTACATGCTGCAGGAGCACGGCATGAAGCTGGATGACAGCACTCTCAAGACTGTCACAGCTGCAGCAGCCGACCGGATCTACACCGGTCTGAAGATGGCTCTGGCAGAAAAAGACGCCCTGCTGGAAGCAGCGGATGACAGTAAAAAGCGTCACATGAACGACTAAAAAAGGCAATGCCCTGCGCACTGCCTTTTCATTTTGTCTGAGGTATTACTTGCCCTGTGCCATTGCAGCAACTTCTGCAGCGAAGTCGTCCTGCTTCTTTTCGATGCCTTCACCGACTTTGTACTTGACAAACTTGATGACTTCAGCACCGAACTGCTTCAGGTAAGCACCGCACTTCATGTTTGTATCCAGGAAGAATTCCTGATCGACCAGGCACATATCCTGGAGGGACTTGGAAACACGGCCTTCAACGATTCCAGCCTTGACCTTGTCCGGCTTGCTGGCGAGGGACTCATCACCGGCAACGATAGCTTCCTGAACGGATCTCTCGTGATCGATGACATCCTTCGGCATGTCATTGCGGCTGATATATGTCGGGTTCATGGAAGCGACCTGCATAGCCATGTTCTTGGCAATCTGCGGATCATCTGTGCCCTTGACGACTGTAACAGCGATGATGCTGCCGCCCTGGTGTGTATAAGCACCGAAGAGCTCGTCATCAGCTTTTTCAATGATCTCGAATCTTCTCAGAGTGATGTTTTCACCGATCGTAGCGATCGCGTTGACGATCGTGTCTTTCAGTGTGCCTTCAGCTGTAGCCAGAGCCAGTGCATCATCGAGTGTCTTCGCATCGGAAGCGATGATCGTCTTGCATACTTCGTCCAGAAGAGCAAGGAACTTGTCGTTCTTTGCAACGAAGTCTGTTTCGGAGTTGATCTCAACAAGAACTGCCTTGTTGCCTTCGATCATGATCTTTGCCAGACCTTCAGCAGCGACGCGTCCGCCCTTGGAAACTGCCTTTGCAATTCCCTTTTCACGGAGCCAGTCAACAGCCTTAGTCATGTCGCCGTCTGTCGCAACGAGCGCCTTTTTGCAGTCCATCATGCCTGCGCCTGTCATTTCGCGCAGTTCTTTAACCATAGCAGCTGTAACAGCCATTATTCTTTCTCCTCCTTAGCAGCTTCTGCAGCGGGAGCTGCTTCAGCAGCTGCCGGTGCTTCTTCCTTATTCTCAGGCTTGTTGTTTCCATAAGCCGGTTTGCCGCCGTTGCCGTCTCTCTTGAAGACGCGGCGCTCGCCGTTGTAGCGTCTCTGCTGCATCTGAGCACGTCTCTCTTCGTACTTCTGTCTTCTCTTGCGCTCGTATTCAGCAGCCTGCTGCTCAACGTTGATGATGACATCCTTCATTGTGATGTCAGCTTCTTCTTCCTCCTGGTAAGCATTCTCGAGAACGCCGCCCTTTGCTTCAACAACAGCATCTGCGATCAGGCTGACCATCAGCTTGACGGATCTGACTGCATCGTCGTTGGAAGGGATCGGGAAATCGACTGTATCAGGATCTGCGTTTGTGTCGATCAGCGCGAATACCGGGATACCCAGTTTTCTTGCTTCAGCAACAGCGTTGTGCTCTTCGAGCGGGTCTACGACAAACAGCGCATCCGGGAGCTTCTTCATTTCCTTGATGCCGCCGAGGAAGTTGTCGAGTCTGTCCTTCTTCTTCAGAAGCTGGGACTGTTCTTTCTTCGGATAGACATTGATCGTTCCGTTTGTTTCCATCTCTTCGATGTCGAGAAGTGTCTTGATGGACTTCTGGATCGTACGGAAGTTTGTCAGTGTGCCGCCGAGCCATCTCTGGTTGACATAGAAGGAACCGGAACGGAGCGCTTCTTCCAGGATCGTAGCCTGTGCCTGCTTCTTTGTGCCGACGAACAGGATCTTTCCGCCGTCCTCAGTGATCTTTCTGATTGCTGCGTAAGCTTTTTCAAGCTGCTCAGTTGTCTTTTCCAGATCGATGATGTAGACACCGTTCTTCGCGGTGTAGATGAATGGTTTCATCTTCGGATTCCACTTACGTGTCTGGTGTCCGAAATGAACTCCGTTTTCAAGCATTTTCCTCATTGAAACAACAGCCATTTTTTATTTACCTCACTTTCCGTTGTTTTCCGCCACAGTTTCGAACACCGTCAACATGCGTCCGCCCTGCTTACAGGCCCCGCATGCACGGGACAGTGAATCCGCTGTGTGAGAAGTACATCTTCGTCTTTCTGCGCACAAAAAGACATAAAAAGAAGATGCCAAATGGGATAATAACACATCCCGGCATCTTCTACAATAGTTATTTACTCTTTTGCGCCGTACTGTTCGTAATAAGCGTTGATCCTTGCCAGTGTGTCGTCATCCAGACGGTTCTGTTCCTTCAGGATCTCAACAACTTCCGGCATCGAAACGATCGCTGCCGTTTCAAAACCGTACAGTTCCGTGATCTCTTTCAGCGCTGTCTTGCTGCCCTGTCCCTTTTCATTGCGGTTGAGGGAAACGATCAGGCCGATGATCCTGACGTCTGCCTGTGCGCGGACGATCGGTACTGTCTCTTCCATGGATTTTCCGGAAGTCGTGACGTCTTCGATCATGATCACGCGGTCGCCGTCCTTCAGCTTCGAACCCAGCAGGATGCCGGTGTCGCCGTGATCTTTGATCTCTTTGCGGTTGGAGCAGTATCTGACTTCTTTGCCATACAGTTCATGGATCGCCATCGCCGTCGCTACCGCAAGCGGAATGCCCTTGTATGCCGGTCCAAAGAGGACGTCGAAGTCAAGGCCGAAATTGTCATGGATCGCTTTGGCATACGCGCAGGCAAGCTCATGGAGCTGACCGCCTGTCACATAGGCGCCTGCGTTCATGAAGAACGGTGACTTGCGTCCGGACTTGAGCGTGAAATCGCCGAACTTCAGCGCCCCGCAGGAAAGCATGAACTCTACAAAATCTCTCTTATACTGTTCCATTGCTCATATCCTCCTCGATCTGCAGATACGTCTTGTACGGATCCGCTGCTTTGGTGATCGATCTGCCGACAACGATCATATCGCATCCCTGCTCTTTTGCCAGCGCAGGCGTCGCAACACGTTTCTGGTCATCCACGCTGTTGCCGGCCAGACGGATGCCCGGCGTAACGGTGAGGAAGTCTTCACCGCATGCCTCATGGATCGCTTTCGCTTCATGAACGGAGCACACAACGCCGTCCAGACCTGCTTCCTTCGCGTTCTTTGCGTAATGGATCACCGTGTCAATGACTTCGCCTTCGATGCCCAGCTCACTGTTCATCGCTTCTTTTGATGTACTTGTCAGGATCGTAACGCCGATCAGCTTTGCCGGCGTCTGTCCTTCCGGTGTTCCTTCAAGAATGCCCTGCTTTGCGGCTTTCATCATCTCGATGCCGCCGGCACAGTGGCAGTTGACGATATCAACACCGAGGGCAGCCAGATTCTTCATGCCGCCTTTTACCGTGTTGGGAATGTCATGGAGTTTGAGATCCAGGAAGATCCTGTGTCCCATTGCCTTGACTTCCTTTACGATGTCAAGACCGCATGCATATGTCAGCTCCATGCCGATCTTGACATAGACCGGCTCCGGGAACTGCTTCAGGAAATTCATGACTTCTTCTTTGGAAGAAAAGTCGAGTGCAATAATTGTTCTGCTCATAACATACCCCTTTCCCTGGCTTCTTGCGGTGAGCCAAGACCGTACTTCTCAAGCACTTTCGGAAGATCTTCAATGATCTTCGGACATACATACGGATCAACGAAATTCTGGGCGCCGACTTCGACTGCCGAAGCACCGGCATACAGGAATTCCAGAACATCCTCGGCGCAGGTGATGCCGCCGACACCGATGATCGGGATCGAAACAGCTCTGGCACACTGCCAGACCATTCTGACCGCGACCGGTTTGATCGCTGGTCCGCTCAGACCGCCGGTCCGGTTGGCAAGCAGCGGCTTTCCTGTTCTCAGGTCGATGCGCATGCCAAGCAGCGTATTGATCAGCACCAGACCGTCTGCGCCGGCCTCTTCCACTGCCTTCGCGACAGCCGTGATGTCCGTGACATTCGGCGTCAGCTTGACATAGACCGGTTTTTCAGCAGCTTCCTTCGCCAGCTTTGTGACATGTGCTGCCAGTGAGGGATCGGTGCCGAGTCCGATGCCGCCGTGACGGACATTCGGACAGGAGATGTTCAGTTCATACGCCTTCACGACATCAGAGCTGTTCATCCGGCGGATGACTTCGACATATTCTTCTTCTGTCGCTCCGGCAATATTTGCGATCACTTCCGTATCGTACTGTTTCAGGAACGGAAGCTCGTTTTCAATAATGTAATCCACACCGTGATTCTGCAGGCCGATCGCATTCAGCATGCCCATCGATGTTTCCGCGATGCGCGGCGTCGGATTTCCGAAACGTTCGGAAAGCGTTGCGCTTTTGATCGCGATGCCGCCGAGAACAGAAAGATCATACAGTTCGGCAAGCTCGCGTCCGTAGCCAGCGCAGCCGCTGGCTGGGATCACCGGGTTCTTCAGATCCAGGCCCGGCAGTTTTACGCTGAGATCGATCATAATACAGCCTCCCCGATCCTGAAGACAGGACCGTCCTTGCAGACTCTCAGGCTGCCGCCGTCTCTGCTCTTTACGACACATCCCATGCAGGCGCCCATGCCGCAGGCCATTCTGGCTTCCAGAGACACATATCCGTCTGTATATGCTTCGCTGACCCCTTTCAGCATGCCGAGCGGGCCGCAGGACAGTACGAAGGTTTCCGTAATGCCGTTTTCCTTTACTGCGTCGAGAACCGTTCCCTTCGTGCCTTTGCTGCCGTCCATCGTAGCTGTGTATACGCGGCAGCCAAGAGCCCGGAATTCATCTTCCAGGATCAGTGACGCTGCATCCGCACTGCCCAGCACCGCTGTGACGTTTCTGCCTTTTGCACGGTAGCGGTAGGCTGTCTCCAGAAGCGGCGGAACACCGACGCCGCCGCCGATCAGAAGCACATCTCTGTCTTCTACCGGGAACGGTGTGCCGAGCGGACCAAACAGTGAAACTGTTTCGCCTTCTTTCATTTCCGACATTGCCCGGGTCCCGTCACCGACGACCTTGTACACGATGACCGCGTAGTCTTTTCCGCAGCGGCAGATCGAGATCGGCCGGCGCAGATAGAATCCGGGAACCTGCACCTGCAGGAACTGACCGCATTCTGCTTCAGCACAGAGATCAGTATCCAGCTTCATGCACCAGATCTCTTCCGCGATCCGCTGATTCGCGCTGATGCGCGCTTCTGCAGTCCGCATCAGAAGGTACCCTTCTCATTCATGGAGACCATGGAGAAACTCTGGGATTCCAGAACGCTGAGCAGCGCCTGAGCGGTGTCAAGTGAAGTCATGCAGGAAATATTGTTTTCAGCCGATACACGGCGGATCAGGAAGCCGTCCAGATTCGTTGTGCGGCTGCTGTTGTCCATGGTGTTGACGACAAAGGCAACCTTGCCCTGACGGATGATGTCGAGAACGCTGGTGCTGCCTTCATCTGCCTGTGAGATCTTCTCTACAGCGTGAACGAACAGTCCGTTTTCTGTGAACAGACGTGCTGTTCCGGATGTTGCGTAGATGCCGAAGCCGATCGCGTAGAACCGCTTCGCCAGCGCAAGTGCTTCCTGCTTGTCCGCATCAGCGATCGTCATCAGAACGTTGCCGTACTGCGGGATCCTCACGCCGGAGCCGACCAGCGCCTTATAGAGCGCCTTGTCGAGATCGATATCGCCGCCGAGCGCTTCACCGGTGGACTTCATTTCCGGACCGAGAACGGTGTCGACGGAACGCAGCTTCGCAAAGGAGAAGACAGGAGCCTTGACATAGACATGTCCTTCCTTTTCCGGATGGTAGACAGTTGTATAGCCCTGTTCAGCAAGGCTTTCACCGAGGATGCACTTGGTCGCGACAGTGCACATCGCAACGCCGGTGATCTTGGAAAGGAACGGTACAGTACGGGAAGATCTCGGGTTGACTTCCAGCACATATACTTTGTCATTGCTGTCAACGATGAACTGGATGTTATACAGACCAACGAATTTGAATCCTTTGCCGATGCGGACAGCGTAGTCAATAATGACATTCTTGACTTCTTCGCTGATCTTCTGCGGCGGGTATACAGAGAAGGAGTCACCGGAGTGAATGCCGGCTCTCTCGATATGTTCCATGACACCCGGGATATATACGTTTTCACCGTCAGCAATGGCGTCGATCTCGAGTTCTTTTCCGTAGATGTATCTGTCGATCAGGATCGGAGAATCATGACTGATCTCCTTGACCGCTGTTGCCATATAGATCTTCAGCTCGTCATCGTTGTGAACGATCTCCATCGCTCTGCCGCCGAGAACGTAGCTGGGTCTGACGAGGACCGGATAGCCGATCTTGCGGGCGATCTCCAGAGCCTTCTCGACCGTTACAGCTGTCTGTCCTTCCGGCTGCGGGATCTGCAGTTCATCCAGCATCGTTTCGAATTCATGTCTGTCTTCTGCTTTATTGATGGAATCCAGAGTCGTGCCGAGGATCTTCACGCCGTGTTTTTCAAGTGAGTCAGCGAGGTTGATCGCTGTCTGTCCGCCGAACTGAACGATGATGCCGATCGGCTTTTCCAGGTCAACAACGTGCATGACATCTTCTGTTGTCAGCGGTTCGAAATACAGTTTGTCAGAGATCGAGAAGTCAGTGGAAACTGTTTCCGGGTTGTTGTTGATGATGATCGCTTCATATCCTTCCGCGTGCAGTGTTTCGATGCAGTGAACGGTCGCGTAGTCAAATTCAACACCCTGACCGATGCGGATCGGACCGGAACCGAGAACGATGATCTTCTTTTTGTCGCTCGGTTCAGATTCGTTTTCTTTTTCGTATGTGCTGTAGAAATATGGTGTTTCACACGGGAATTCACCGGCACAGGTATCGACCATCTTATAGACCGGTGTAATGCCGTTTTCTTTTTCCAGGTTATACAGATCGATCTCTGCCATCTTCCAGTTTCTGGCGATATAGCTGTCGGAGAAGCCGAACTTCTTCAGTTTTCTCAGAACTTCCAGGTCACCCTGATGAGCTGCCATTTCTTTTTCCAGATCAACGATCCTTGCGATATGGCTCAGGAACAGACTGTCGATATTCGTCAGTTTTCTGACCGGTTCAATGTCATAGCCGTTGCGGATCCATTGAGCGATCGCGAAGAAGCGCTCATCGTCTCTGGCCTTGATCTTCAGATACAGCTCATCTTTGGAAAGACGGCTCAGTTCAGCCTTTTCCAGATGATCGACCTTGATCTCCAGTGAGCGGATCGACTTCAGCAGTGATTCTTCAAATGTTCTGCCAATCGACATGACTTCACCGGTCGCCTTCATCTGTGTGCCGAGCTGACGGTCTGCGTTCGGGAACTTGTCAAACGGCAGACGCGGGAATTTTGTTACGACATAGTCGACCGCCGGTTCAAAGCAGGCATAGCTTGTGCCGGTGATCGGGTTGATGATCTCATCCAGGCAGAGGCCGACTGCCAGCTTGGCGCTGATCCGGGCGATCGGATAGCCGGTTGCTTTGGAAGCGAGCGCAGACGATCTGGAAACACGCGGGTTGACCTCGATCGCGAAATAATTGAAGCTCTTCGGATCCAGCGCAAGCTGCACGTTGCAGCCGCCGCAGATCTTCAGGGCACGGATAATCTTGAGAGACGCGTCTCTGAGCATCTGGTTTTCACGGTCTGTCAGCGTCTGCACAGGTGCGACAACGACCGAGTCACCGGTATGGATACCGACCGGATCGACGTTTTCCATGTTGCAGATAACGATCGCGTTGTTCTTCGCGTCACGCATGACTTCGTATTCGATCTCCTTGTAGCCGGCAATCGATTTTTCGACCAGACACTGATGAACAGGAGACATTTTCAGACCGGTGTCAACGATCCTTCTGAGTTCATCTTCATTGTGGACAAAGCCGCCGCCGGTGCCGCCGAGCGTATATGCAGGACGGATGACAAGCGGATATCCTTCTCTCTCAGCAAATTCCAGAGCGCCTTCCACACTGTGAACGATCGCGGATTCAGGGATCGGCATATCGATCTCCTGCATCAGGGAACGGAACAGTTCACGGTCTTCTGCCTTGTTGATGGCGTCAATATCCGTACCAAGGATCTCTACGCCAAAGTCATCCAGGATGCCGTCTTTGTCAAGTTCGACGACCAGGTTCAGACCGGTCTGACCGCCCAGAGATCCGAGGATCGCATCCGGACGTTCCTTGAAGATGACACGCTTGGCAAATTCCAGTGTCAGGGGTTCGATATAAACTCGGTCGGCAATGGCAGTATCTGTCATGATCGTCGCCGGGTTGGAGTTGATCAGGATCACTTCATAGCCTTCCTCACGCAGCGCCTGGCAGGCCTGGGATCCGGCATAGTCAAATTCAGCTGCCTGACCGATCACGATCGGACCGGAGCCGATCACCATGATCTTGTGAATATCCGTACGCTTAGGCATTTTCTGCGTCCTCCTTTTTCATCAGTTCCATGAATCTGCCGAAAAGACCGGCAGCGTCGTGCGGTCCGCCGTTGGCTTCCGGATTGTACTGGACGCCGAAGCACGGATAGTCAAGATGACGGATGCCTTCACAGCAGTCTTCATTCAGAGCCTTGTGCGTCATCTCAAGACGGGTCGCTTTCAGGGACTCGATATCGACCGCATAGCTGTGATTCTGGGATGTGATCTCCACTTTGTCAGTTCTCAGGTCGACGACCGGAGCTTCGCCGTGCTGGCCGTACTTCATCTTGTATGTTTTCGCGCCGCAGGCAAGCGCCAGCATTTCCATGCCGAGGCCAATGCCGAAGACGACCGTTCTGGAAATGAGCTCACGGATGCTATTGACTGCTTCCGGAAGATCTTCGGGATTGCCCGGGCCGCTGGAAAGGATCACGCCGTCCGGATAATAGCCGAGGATCTCTTCTGCTGAAGTGCGGGCAGGAACGACTGTAATGTCACAGCCTCTGTCGGACAGTTCACGCAGAATGCTCAGCTTGACGCCGAAGTCGACTACGACGACCTTTCTGCCGCGGCCGGGGATCGGATATACATTGCGGGTGGAGACGCTGTCCACAAGACCGGTCATATCAGCCTTGCTGCGCAGTGTTTCCGCGAACGCTCCGATCTGGCTTTCTTCATCACAGAAGACAGCTTTCATGGATCCGGCAGTCCGGATCTTCCGGGTGATCGCTCTGGTGTCTACACCCTTGATGCCGGGGATCCTGTTTCTGACAAGGTATTCGTTCAGTGTTTCTTCCGAACGGAAGTTGCTCGGGAATTCACAGCAGTCTTTGACAACGACGCCGAATACATAAGGCTTCAGGCCTTCATTGTCATCGCGGTTGATGCCGGTGTTGCCAACAAGCGGATACGTCATCAGGACGATCTGTCCGCAGCATGCCGGATCCGTCAGGATCTCCTGAGTTCCGGTAACGCTGGTGTTGAAGATCAGTTCACCGATGCGGTAGTCAGACGACCCGATCGCTTCTCCTTCATAGAAGCTGCCGTCCTCCAGTACAAGATAACGCTTCATTCCTGTTTCTCCTTCCATACAGTTCTGCCGCCGCAGATCGTTTCCTTCACGCGGCCGTATGCAGTTTCGCCGTCAAACGGCGTGTTTTTTCCTTTTGAATAAAACTTTTCAGCGCTGATCACAAACGGGTTGTCAAGATCGGCAAGGATCAGATCCGGCTGCCAGCCTTCCTCGATCTTTCCGGTCTTCTCCAGTCCGAACCGCGCCGCCGGCTTCTCGCTCATCCAGCTGACGAGCTGGGGCAGTGTCCACCGTCCGGTTTTTTTTACAAACTCTGTATAAAGCATTGCGAAGCTTGTTTCAAGAGAAACGATGCCGAATGCCGCTTCAGCCATCGGTTTCTCCTTGTCTTCCTTTGTATGCGGAGCGTGATCGCTGGCAATGAAGTCCAGTGTTCCGTCCTCCAGCGCTTCGATCAGCGCCAACCGGTCTTCGTGCGAGCGCAGGGGCGGATTCATCTTCCAGTTCGTCCCCTTCACGTCTTTGTCTTCCAGAAGCAGATGATGCGCGGTGACTTCCGCACTTGCGTCAGCGCCGTTCTTCTTTGCGTCGCGCAGCGCTTCCACACTTTCTTTCGCCGAGATGTGGCAGCCGTGGTATTTCACCGGTACGGTGCAGGCGATCATGAGATCCCGCTTCAGCTGTTCGCTTTCACAGGCAGACGGAATTCCCTTCCAGCCGTTTTTTTCAGCGTATGGGGATTCATGGACGCTGGCCCCGGGCTTCCGGTAATTCATGTCTTCGGTATGGCAGGCGATCATCACGTTCAGCGAAGCAGCTTTTTCCATTGCCTCTTTCATGACCGCTTCATCCGCAACGCCGACGCCGTCATCAGAGAACCAGCGGATGCCGAGTTCCTTCATGCCGGCAAGATCTGACACATTCTGTCCCTTTTCACCGCAGGTGATCGTTCCGTACGGATAGGTATGCACAACGCTTTCTCTGGCGATCAGAGCCAGATATTCTTTCATCGTTTCCGCATTGTCCGGGTACGGGTTCAGATTCGGCATGGCGAAGATGCTGGTAAAGCCGCCTGCCGCAGCCGCCGTCGTTCCGGTGCGGATCGTTTCTTTCTTCTCGAAGCCGGGTTCCCGCAGATGGACATGCACGTCGACCAGTCCGGGCAGTACATACAGACCGGACGCGTCGATGACTTCACAGTCAGCGTCGATCTGATCCGCGATCTGCAGAATCGCATTTTCATCAAACAGGATGTCCTTCTTCTGCAGGGATCCTTTGTACAGGACCGTGCCGTTTCTGATCAGCCGCATCATTTCACCTCAAACGGCGCAAATCCAAACGCACGCTTCAGGACCGCTTTTCTGACCAGAACGCCGTTGGCCATCTGCTTGAAGATCCTGCTCTTTTCCGCCTCCACAAGATCGGTATCGATCTCAACGTTGCGGTTGAAGGGAGCCGGATGCATGACAATGGCATTCTTCTTCATTCTTGCGTAGCGGGCTTTGCTGAGGCCGTAAGTCTCCAGGTATTCGCTGTCGCTCATCGCTTCCAGCTTCGCGCCGCGCTCACGCTGGATCCTGAGCATCATGACAACGTCCGCGTCTTTGATTGCTTCATCAAAGTCAATGATCGGATATCCTTCGCGTTCCCAGAACTTCGGACCGCTGAAGCGGACTGTCGAACCGAGCAGCTCAAGAGCCGTTTTATTGGAAGCAGCCACGCGGCTGTGCGCGATATCGCCGCAGATCACGACATTGAGACCTTCCAGCGTGCCGAACTCCTGATACATGGTCAGAAGGTCGAGCAGACACTGGGTCGGATGATCGCCCTTGCCGTCGCCCGCGTTCAGGATCGGCACCTTCACGCCTTCCAGCTGTTTATAGTATTCATCTTCGGAATGACGGATGACAAATGCGTCATATCCGTGTTCCTCGAGTGTGCGGATGGTATCATACAGTGTTTCACCCTTTGTGATGGAACTGACGGATGTCTGAAC
The DNA here is from genome assembly GCA_024680365.1 of Solobacterium sp. Taxonomy (GTDB): domain Bacteria; phylum Bacillota_I; class Bacilli_A; order Erysipelotrichales; family Erysipelotrichaceae; genus Bulleidia. Next base: position 13,846 of record JAILCN010000168.1, on the reverse strand, counting down.
GTCCGCCACCTTGCAGCCAAGCTGCAGTTCAGCGCTTTCGAAAGAATAATGCGTACGTGTCGATGCTTCAAAAAAAAGATTGGCAACCAGGGCTTTCTTCAGCGGAAGTTGCCAATCCCGATAACAATCATCAAACAGCAAAGCATCATTGAGGATATTCATGATATCTTCTTTCGTTAAGTCACGCATTGAGAGCAGGGAATTCTTGTTCATAAATGCCTCCTTCTCGAAAAAAGGACAACCTACACACGCTTCAGCTATGTATTGTCCTTCGTCGTTATGATTCTAACATATGAGATCGAGATTGCAAGAATTAATTCTTCTCATTTTTCCTTGCATGAGGATGCGCATTTTCCACGGCAGACCGCAGTCTGTCCTGCGTCACATGCGTATAGATCTGCGTCGTCATCAGATTTTCATGACCGAGCAGTTCCTGTACGGTACGCAGGTCAGCGCCGTTGTCCAGCAGATGGGTTGCAAAGCTGTGGCGGATCATATGCGGATGCAGATGGACCGGCAGTCCGGCCCTCTCTCCTGCCGCTTCGCAGATGTTCTGGATCGCCCGGGATGAGATTGGCTTCCCCTTCTGGGAAACAAACAGGATGCCGTGCTCCGTTTCCTTTTTCATCATGACCGGACGGGACTGTTCCAGATACAGCGCGATCAGCTGTCCGCATCTTCTGTAAAACGGCACCATCCGTTCCTTGGATTCCTTTCCGATCACGCTCAGAAAACCTTCTCTCAGATCGATCCTGGCTGTCTCAAGCGAAGCGCATTCAGAAACACGCAGGCCGCAGGCATACATGACTTCCAGAACGCAGCGGTCGCGGATCTGCACCGGATCGCTCAGATCAAATGAAGACAGCAGCGTTTCCATCTGATCAAACGTCAGATACTCGGGAAGCTTCCGTCTTGACGGGGCGCCTTTGAACAGCCGCACCGGATTGGACATGACGCCTTCATTGCTGTTGAGATAGCGCCAGAATGACTTCAATGCTGAAAGATTTCTTGAAAAACTCGCGTTGGACAGCGCCGTGCCGCCGATATCGCCGCTCCGCAGCTTTGTGATGTAGTCGGCGACGTCTTCCTTTTTCACATCTTCAAAAGACGTGATGCTGTTTTCGCGCAGGTATTCCAGAAACCGCTCGATGTCCCGCCGGTAGGCTTCTTCCGTATCCGCGGAACCAGTATGCGACATGCTGAGCCTGTCCAGATATCTGTCCAGGGATCTCTCAAAGTCTTCCATCGTTTTTCATCCCGGCGATCAGCGCCAGTGACTGCGGCGCATATGCCGCCTTGCGGTCTTTCTTCTTCACATTCGCGCTTAAGTGCATGATGCCGAAGTTCGCGTTCATCGGCTGGAAATGATCCGGATCAGCATGGGTAATATAGTGCGCCATCGCCCCGATCATCGTATCACTGCCGCAGATCACTGCTTCTTCCTCATGCAGCACATGGGCGAGGTTGATGCCCGCCAGCATGCCGGACGCTGCCGATTCAATATATCCTTCCACGCCGGTCATCTGTCCGGCAAAGAACAGATCATCCCGGTCTTTGTACTGATATGTCTCTCTCAGCATGAGCGGTGAATTGATATAGGTGTTCCTGTGCATCACGCCGTAGCGGACAAACTCCGCATTTTCCAGACCCGGCACAAGCGCGAGAACTCTCTTCTGCTCGCCCCACTTCAGATGTGTCTGGAATCCGACGATGTTGTACAGAGTGCCTTCGGCGTTGTCCTGCCGCAGCTGAACGACTGCGTAAGGACGTTTGCCGTCTTTCTCCAGGCCGACCGGCTTCATCGGTCCAAACAGCAGCGTATCCCTGCCCCGCTTCGCCATGACTTCGAATGGCATGCAGCCTTCAAAGAACACTTCTTTTTCAAATGAATGCAGTTCTGCTGTTTCCGCTGTGATCACCGCCCGGTAGAATTCCTCAAACTGATCACGGTCCATCGGACAGTTGATGTAGTCAGCGCTTTCCTTATCGTATCTGGACTTGAAATACGCTTTGCTCATATCGATCGAATCAAAGGTCACGATCGGCGCCGCCGCGTCATAGAAATAACAGTACTTCTCGTCGATCAGTCTGCCGATCGCATCCGCCATTCCTTCACTGGTCAGCGGACCGGTCGCGATGACTGCCGGTCCTTCCGGGATCTCCGTGATCTCTTCTGAGATGATCTCAATATCTGCACAGGCGCGGATCTTCTCCGTCACCATGGCTGAGAACCCTTCCCTGTCGACCGCCAGAGCGCTGCCTGCCGGCACCTTCGTGGCATCAGCGCACGTCATGATCAGCGAACCGATCTGACGCATTTCTTCCTTCAGCAGTCCGACCGCGTTGCTCAGCGCGTTGGAACGCAGGGAATTGGAACAGACAAGCTCGGCAAATCCTGACGAATGGTGGGCAGGCGACATTTTTGCCGGCTTCATTTCATACAGACGGACTTTGACGCCTCTCTGCGCCAGCTGCCAGGCAGCTTCGCATCCGGCCAGTCCGGCTCCGATTACAGACGCTGTTTTTTCCATACGCTATGCCGCCTTCCGGCCGGTCCTTCTCGGGGTCCGGGCGGTTTTCTTCTTCGGTACGATCTCTTCGCCGTTCAGGCTTTCCATGTAATTGCACTTCGGGAACGCGGAACAGCCAAGGAAATACGTTCCATAGCGTGACTTCCTCTTCAGCAGTTCACTGCCGCAGCGCGGACATGTCTTTCCGGCCGGCTCCGGTTTTTCTTTTTCCGGTGTCCCGATCTGACTTGTATAGCGGCATTTCGGGAAATTGGAACAGGAAATGAACTTGCCGTATCTGCCGGTGCGGTAGACAAGATCACCGCCGCATTCCGGACATACTTCGCCGGTCTTTTCCGGCTGGATCTTTTCCATGCCCTCATAGGCCTTTTCCAGAAGCGGTTCAAATCTTGAATAGAAATCCCTCAGAACGCTGACTTCCTGCGCTTCTCCTTCGGCGATGCTGTCAAGCTTGACTTCCATCGCGGCGGTATAGTCGACATTGATGATGTCGGAGAAATAGTCATCCAGTTTTTCTGTTGTCAGAACGCCCTGCATCGTCGGTCTGAAGACCTTGGTGCGGCTCTTCTCCGTTGCTTTTTCCAGTGTGACATAGCCGCGCTGCTGGATCGTATCGATGATCATCGCGTACGTGGAAGGACGTCCGATGCCGTCTTCTTCAAGCACCTTGATCAGCCGCGCTTCCGTGTATCTTGCCGGCGGTTCCGTAAAGTGCTGGTTGGCTTTCAGTTCCTTCGCTTCCAGAACTTCTCCTGTTTCCAGCAGCGGCAGGATCACATCCTTGCCGGAATCATATTCACCGTATACCTTCAGATAACCGTCGAAGACAAGAACACTGCCCTGGGCATTGAATTCACAGCCGTTCTGGCTCAGGACCGCAGTCGTCGCGTCATACTGGGCAGACGCCATCAGTGATGAGAGCGCTCTTGCATAGATCATTTTATACAGACGGTACTGTTCGGATGTCAGGTATTCCCTGATCTTTTCCGGCGTGTTGCTCAGATTGGTCGGACGGATCGCCTCGTGGGCATCCTGGGCGCCTTCATCATTGCGGACGCGGTAATAGCCAAGATACTCTTTGCCGTATTCTTCCGTGATCCTGTTTCTTGCGTCACGGATAAACACATCGGAAAGACGGGTGCTGTCCGTACGCATGTAGGTGATCAGACCTTCCTGGCCGCTGCCGATATCAATACCTTCATACAGGTGCTGGGCAACGGACATGGTGCGCTTCGCGCTGAAGGACAGCTTGGTGCTGGCTTCCTGCTGCAGCGTACTGGTGATGAACGGCGGACGGGGATCTCTTTTGCGCTTCGCGGTGCGGATATCACTGACCGTGAAGGGACCGGTGCAGCGGTTGTAGACCGCCATCGCTTCCTCTTCACTGTGCAGTTCCGCCTTCTCACCGTCTACTTTGGCAAGGGAAGCTGAGAATTCCTTTTTATCCTTTTTAAATAAAGCGTCGATCGTCCAGTATTCCTGCGGAACGAACGCTTCGATCTCTTTCTCTCTTTCAACGATCAGCTTCAGGGCAACTGACTGCACGCGGCCGGCTGACTTGGATTTGATCTTGTTGTTCAGCAGCTTGGAAAGCTTGAAGCCGATGATCCGGTCAAGGATCCTTCGTGTCTCCTGGGAATGAACAAGATCCATATCAATGCGGCGGGGATTGTCAAACGCCTCAATGACCGCGTTCTTTGTGATCTCATGGAATGTGACGCGGTCAGCAGTGTTTTCATCCAGACCGAGCTCCTGGGCCAGATGCCAGCTGATGGCTTCACCTTCGCGGTCCGGGTCGGTTGCCAGATAGACACTGGATGCCTTGGCTGCCTGCGCGCGCAGATCCTTCACCGTGTCTTTTTTATCCTTGGAGATCTCATAGACCGGTGTGAAATCATTTTCTATATCTACTCCGAGTCCGTCCTTGCCGCGGATCGCAAGATCGCGGATATGTCCTTTGCTCGAGACAACGGTATAATCTTTGCCGAGATATTTGCCGATCGTCTTGGACTTGGACGGGGACTCTACAATTACAAGTTTCTTCATATTCATACACTCCCAAATGCAGATGCAATCTAAAACATAGCTGAATTTTTTAAAAATATCAACCGTCTCACTTCTGTGAAGAGAGAATCTCCAGCTGTCCGGTATCATACAGGATATATGCTCCGTCCGCAATCAGTTTATTGCATCCGGCGCCGTTTTCTTCACCGAACGGATGGGGTACGCACCAGACTTCCCGGCCCAGCGTCAGCGCTTCGCTCACCGTTAATGCCGTGCCGGAACGGATCCTGGCCTGGGTGACGACCAGAAAACTTCCCAGGGCCGCAAGGATGCGGTTGCGCCAGGGAAAATGATATTTTCTGACGCCGGTCTCATACGGGTATTCACTCAGGATCAGCTCATGCCTCCGCATCTCTGCATAGAGATCCCGGTTCTCAGCAGGATAACTGACAGACAGACCGCTGCCGATGACGCCGATCGTATGACCGCCTTCCATCGCTGTCCGGTGCACGCAGCCGTCCGCTCCGGCCGCCAGTCCGGATACAAGCACATGGTTCTTCCGGAGAACTTCCGCACAGTATCTTGTCATCTCATACCCGTATCTGCTCAGCTGCCGGGAACCGACGATGGTTGCCTTCGGCTGTCTCAGAAGTGACACATCCCCCTGATAAAACAAGATCCAGGGCGGAAAGCGCAGTGCCTTCAGTTCAGGCGGATATTCTTCGTCAAGGATCGTAATATATGATTCCTTCACCTGATGAAAAGGAACCTCTGTCCCTTCCGCGATCGCCCGGGACATCCGGCTCCAGTTTCCATCATATTCATACGCATACTGCGCAATCATCTCTCTTGTGATCATAAGCGGTGCCTCCGTATTCATATATGCCGGAAACACCGTTTTTCTTTCAGAAAAGATCAAGTTTCATCTGTACAGCCCGCACAGGCGCAAATGAGCGGCGGTGGATCGGCGTGATCCCGTATTTGTCAATTGCCTCCATATGTGCTTTTGTACCGTACCCTTTGTTCTTCGCAAATCCGTATTCCGGATAGAGAAGATCATATTCTTTCATCATTCTGTCCCGCGTCACTTTGGCAAGAATGCTGCCGGCGGCGACTGAAACAGATCTCTGATCGCCCTTGACGACAGAGAAAACTTCCTTCCCGTCGATCTGCAGCGGCATCGCATCTGTGACGATGGTCTCAGCCGGAGCATTGGCGGCGATCACGCCCATCGCCATCTGATCGGCATGATAGATGTCATATCTGTCAATATCCGCTTCCGATACGATCCTGATCTCAAACCAGAGAGCGTCTTCCTGAATGAGATCAAACAGCATCACCCGCTTCTTTTCACTCAGTGTTTTGGAATCATAGATATCCGGATTCTCATAACCGGCCGGAAACACGACGCCGGCAACAACAAGAGGACCGGCAAGCGGCCCCCTTCCGGCTTCATCGATCCCTGCCAGCAGACTGCCCTTCTCCCAGCAGGCGTGTTCAAAGTCATTCGGGCAGATCTTCCTGTTCTTCGCTGCGCACATGTTCCAGTGTCAGACCTCCGAGTTTTCCTTTCCGCAGTTCGTTCAGAAACATCTCCGCGGCGCGTCTTGTATCCAGAACGCCGTCTTCCCGCACCAGATTGCGTTTGACAGCGATCGCCTTCAGCATGCCGTTGGGATTCACCTCACCTGAATCATAGATGGATTCCAGACAGCCGGGATACAGCGTCTGTATTTCATGGATCGCGTCCATTGCGATCATTTTGATATCGAGGATATCGTCATTGATCGAACCGAACGCTGCCAGCAGCGCACCGGTCCGGTCATCGTCGAATTTCGGCCACAGAACACCCGGGGTATCCAGCAGATCCAGCTCAGGATCGGCATGGATCCACGTCAGGCTTCGGGTAACGCCCGGTTTGTCAGCGGCTTTGACCGTATTCTTTCCGGCGATCCGGTTGATCATCGTGCTTTTTCCGACATTCGGGATACCGCAGGCCATTGCCCGGACCGCCCGCGGACGGATCCCTTTTGCCCGCTGCTTTTCCCGCATCGGTTCCATGACGCGGATCGCTTCCCGGATAATCTTCCGTCCGGAATGCGGATCGCGCATCAGATCGACAGCCAGGCAGGAATCATATTGCTTCTTCAGCGCGGCGACCCACTCTGCCGTTGCGGCAGGATCTGCCATATCAGTCTTTGAAAGGATGATCAGCCGCGGCTTTTTGCCGGCAAGCATATTCAGAAGCGGGTTGGTGCTGGCTGCCGGGATCCTGGCATCCCGCAGTTCAATGATCAGATCGACTGCTTTCAGCCGTTCCGCCATTTCCCGCCGTGCCTTTTCCATGTGACCCGGATACCACTGTACCTTTACCACCATGTTTTCACCCCGAATTCAGTAAACGGGAACAGGATGAAAACGCCTTTGGAAATGATCTGGTCTTTCGCAAACGGGCCGTAGAAACGTGAATCACTGGATGCCGGACGGTTGTCGCCCAGACAGTAGTATTCATCATCCGCAAGCGTGATCTCGCTGACATCCGACATGAACCTTCCTCCGTAAGAATCACGGTATTCAGAGTTCAGGAACGGTTCTTCCACTGGTTCTCCGTTGATATGCAGAACACCATCCTGATAGGAAACGGTCTCGCCCGGCAGACCAATGGCACGCTTGACGAGATATTCATCCTTGTTTTCAAGGTAGATGATCACAATATCAAAACGGTTGATGCCGTCCATATTGTAGCCGAGCAGATTGGACAGACCGATCGCCTTGTCTTTCAGCGTCGGATACATCGAAGTTCCCTTTACCTGCACCGGCCGGATCACGTAGTTTACAAGGACCAGAACGATCGACATGCAGATCACAAGATCTCTGGCGAACAGCAGGATCTCTTTAACCGCTGAATTGCCCTTCTTCTCCGGCTCCGCCTTTTCCGTCTTTACCGCAGGCACAGGATCCGTCATCCTTTCCATTGCCCGGGTCTCGGAAAGACTTTCCGCTTCATCTCTCTTCAGCCTGCCTTCATCCGTCAGCGCTTCAAAAACCTGTGTCTCTGAGAACGCAGCGCTTTCTTCTTTCTGTTCAGGAACTGAACTGTTGTTTTCGTATTTATTTTCACTCATGGCAGTGCCTATTATATCACGCGGATACAAAAGAGGAAATTTGGTGATAAAAATAATGCGCATCACATCCTGTCCGGTTGACAAATGCAGTATGCGATACTAAAATTACAATTGTTATGCAACATATGTTGCATATCAGAAAGGAGACTGTTCATGCCGCCTAAAGTGAAATTTCAGAAAGAAGAGATCGTTCAGGCTGCTCTGAATATCGTCAGAAAGAAGAGCATCCGTGCCGTCACCGCACGGGAAGTCGCTGCTGAACTGAACGTTTCTCCCCGTCCGATCTTTACGTATTATGATTCTATGGACTCGCTGCGCAGGGATGTCTGTGAACAGGCAAAAGAACACTACAGGAAATACATTGAACGCGGCCTGCAGGCTGAGATCCCCTTCCAGGGTGTTTTCCGGCAGTACCTGCAGTTTGCCCGGGAAGAACCGGAGCTGTACCGCCTGCTGTTTCTGATGCCGTCCGGCAGCGGCACCCAGGGCGCGATCGAAGCGATGCACTTTTCTCAGGATCTTGTGCGGGATTCCCTGATGCAGAACTATCGCATTGACGCCTTAACGGCAGACAGTTATTTCCGCAGCATGTGGCTGAGCGCATGCGGCGTTGCGTCCCTGATCGTCAGCGGCAGCTGTCCCTGGAGTGATGAAGAGATCCTGGCGATCGGTTCTGAGATCAGTCTGGCCCTGTACAAGGCCTACAAAGAGATCCCGGGATTTACTGAAGGCACGTATGACAAAGACGCGGTCTTCCGCAGTCTTGTAAACAGATGACCAGGTGAAAGATCATGAAAAAGATCCTGACGGTGCTGGCTTCTGTTCTCATCTGGTGCGCTGCCTTTGTCATCGCACTCCAAAATGTTTCCATTGGCATATGCATGGGAATCGTCATGACCGAGGCTCTGGAACTGTATGAGCATGCGGATAGTCATTAAAAAGCAGTGAGGTATATGAAATGCTGAAAATTGAACATCTGACAAAAACATACGGATCAAAAAAAGCAGTGGATGATCTGTCGCTGCATATCCAGCCAAAAGAGATCTTCGGCTTTATCGGCCACAACGGAGCCGGCAAGAGCACGACGCTGAAAAGCGCTGTCGGCATTCTGCAGTTTGATTCCGGAACGATCACGATCAACGGCAGAGATCTGAAGAATGATCCGATCGGCTGCAAGAAAGAACTTGCCTATATCCCGGACAATCCGGATCTCTATGAATTCATGAGCGGCATCAGCTACCTGAATTTTATCGCTGATATCTTCGGCATATCTCCTGCCGAAAGACAGGAAAAGATCCGCCGCTACGCTGACATGCTCGAGCTGACCGCCGATCTGGCTCAGCCGATCTCCGCCTACTCGCACGGCATGAAGCAGAAGCTGGCTGTCATTGCCGCATGGATCCATTCCCCGAAGCTGATCATCATGGACGAACCGTTCGTCGGTCTTGATCCGAAAGCTTCCCATCTGTTAAAGGAAATGATGCGCGAACACTGCGATCAGGGCGGAGCGATCTTCTTCTCCACCCACGTGCTGGAAGTCGCGGAAAAGCTCTGCGACAAAGTTGCCATCATCAAACAGGGACGCCTGATCAGAGTGGGTACGATGGAGGAAGTCAGAGGAGACGACAGCCTGGAAGAAGTCTTCCTGGAACTGGAGGCAGAATAACATGCTGAAACTCCTTCTGAAAAAACAGCTGACGGAGATATTCAAAAGCTACTTCTTTGACGCAAAAAAGAACCGGATGCGGCCAAAATGGCAGATCGCCGCATGGTTCGTGTTCTTTGTACTGATCGTTGCAGGCATGCTCGGAGGCATCTTCACTATGCTTTCCCTCAGCCTCTGCGAACCCATGCTTGCGCTGGATCTCGGCTGGATGTATTACCTTATCATGAGCATCGTTGCCATTGTGCTTGGTGCCTTCGGCAGCGTATTCAACACCTATTCCGTCCTGTATCTGGCAAAGGACAACGATCAGCTGCTGTCACTGCCGATCCCGGTACGGACGATCATGGCATCCCGGCTGGCGACCGTTTATCTGCTGGGAGCGATCTACTCCGCTGTGGTAATGATCCCGGCTATGATCGTGTACTGCGTCAAAGCCGGCTTCTCAGCCGCCCATCTGGCCGGCGGCATCATGCTGCTGGTGCTTGTGACGGTGATCGTGCTGCTTCTATCCTGCATCCTGGGCTGGTGCGTCGCAAAGATCAGTCTGAAGCTGAAGAACAAAAGCTTCATTACAGTGCTTCTGTCACTGCTCTTCTTAGGTGCATATTATTATTTCTACTTCCAGGCAAATGGTCTGATCCAGCAGCTTCTGCTCAATGCCGTGTATTTCGGAGAAAAGATCAAAGGAGCTGCCTACGGTCTGTATCTCTTCGGCACGATCGGTGAAGGAAGCCTGACGGCAGCCCTGATCTTCACATCATTCACCGTGCTGGCCTGCACGATCGTGTTTGCGGTCATGTCGCACACCTTCCTGAGCATCGCAGCTTCCGGTGAAACATCCGAAAAAGTCAGATATGTCGAAAAGACCGCAAAACAGAGAACAGCCTTCGGTGCTCTGCTCGGCAAAGAATTCCGCCGCTTCACCTCCAGCGCGAACTATATGCTCAATACCGGTCTGGGCATCCTGTTTATTCCGGCAGTCGGCATTGCCATCCTGCTGAAAGGCAGAGAGATCCTGACGGTACTGGATGCGGTATTCCAGACAGTGCCGGATGCTTCTGCAGTTCTCTTCTGCGGCTCGCTGATGCTGCTTTCCTCCATGAATGACATGTGCGTTCCTTCCGTATCACTGGAAGGAAAGAGCCTGTGGATCCCGCAGTCACTTCCGGTCGAAACAAAGACGGTTCTGCGCGCCAAGGTATCTGTCCAGCTGATCCTGACCGCAATTCCGATGCTGTTCGCGTCAGTATGCGCAGTCTTCATCCTGAATGCATCCCTGATCATCAAAGCTCTGATGATCCTGCTGCCGCTTGCCTATACAGTTTTCTCAGCTCTTACCGGCATGTACTTCGGCATTAAAATGCCGATGCTGCAATGGACGAATGAGACTGCCCCGGTCAAGCAGAGCGGTGCTGTCTCATTGATCCTCTTCGGCAGCTGGCTCTTAAGTGCCGTGTTTATCGGTGTCTATCTCCTGTTTGCATATCAGTACGGCAGTCTGCTGTATCTGATCCTCTGGACAGCAGTACTGGCTGCAGCATCAGCCTTCCTGCTGCACTGGATGGACACAGAAGGATGCCGGCGCTTCACAGAATTATAAGAAACAAAAAAAAGTGAGCATGCCTTCGCATCTCACCTTTTTTCTGCCAACTTTCAGCCGGCTGCCGGACCGTTTGCGGTCCGTGTGAACCCGGTATCAGGAAATGCCGATTAACGGCGGTCTTCCTTAATACGTGCGTTCTTAGCAGACAGACCCTTCAGATATGTCAGCTTCGCTCTTCTGACTTTACCGCGGCGGACCACTTCGATCTTTTCGATGATCGGGGAGTGAACCGGGAAGGTTCTCTGGACACCGACACCGCCGGAAATCTTACGAACCGTGAAGGAAGCGCCGATTCCGCCGTTGGAGCGGTCAACACAGACACCCTCGAAGACCTGGATACGGGACTTCTCGCCTTCTCTGATACGGACATTGACCTTCAGTGTGTCACCGACTTTAAACTGAGGTACGTCGTTGCGGAGCTGTTCTTTTGTGATTTTGTCAACTAAACTCAGATTCATCTTTCTTCTCCTTTATATACGATCGATCATCTGTTCATAGTCTCAGAACCGGCCAGCGGAACAGTGATGCGCATTCGCGCAAAAAAGATGTTATCACAAATAAAGGTTTCATGCAATCTGTAAATTACTTCATTTTGACAGGGATCCATTCCGTTGTCAGATCATCCCTTGTTCCGCTGACCCGGATCACGCCGGCAAAGAGGTCCGGCTCCGTGCACAGCCAGAAATCACGTTCCGGGAACACGCCGGCATTGGCCGGATCAAAGAATTTCTTTCCTTCCGTGTAACGAAGCTCCAGAGCTTTCTGACGAATGTCTCCCATCGGGCTGCCCGCAAGCAGAGAACGCAGGTACTGAGCGCAGAGAACATCTTCTTCGGTATCCCGCAGACCGTTCCAGCCCATCGCTACCAGTGAAACACAGGCAGGATCTTTCTGTCTGATATACTCTGCCGTGGCGGCTGCGTTGACCAGCGCTCCGGTCAGGATCTCATCAGCCCCGCTTACCGCCGCAAGTCCCTGCACGCCGGCGCTCGTCGTGTGGATCACGGTTTTTCCGTGCAGATCAAGATGTTCGAATTCAGACGGTGAATTGCCGTAATCAAAGCCTTTGATCCTGATGCCGTTTCTTTCACCTGCCAGAACATAATCAGGATGTTTTCTGTGGAGCGCAAAGGAATCTTCTTCTGTTGCGACAGGGATCACCTTGCTGCAGCCCCGCGCATACATCCAGCATTCCAGAGAGAATGCCCGGAACACATCGATCACAACGACCGTCCCCTTCGCTTTCGCAGCGCCTTCCAGCAAATGCAGTATTTCCACTTTCATACATCCTGCCTCCCGATGATACTACTATACCATCGCAGCCGGTTTCCGGTTCAGTCTGTTTACCGCGTTCCTGAGCAGTTCAATGCTGAGATCACAGAATCTGATGTTGACCTGGATCGGATCAAGACCGGTTCTGACAGCGCACACTTCAGCGCTTTCTTTTCTGGCGTAGCTGTTGAGAATGCTGACCCACTGATCAGCGTTCAGGGTATTTGCAGGATCGTTCAGCTGCCCGGCAGCGTATCTGCACAGGGCGTCATGTTTTTCTTTCGGACTCATTCTCTGTTCCTCCTGCATACTGTATACACCGGTAAAAAATAATATGTGTACATGGGAGTGTACACCATCAAAAAAAGGACACTTTTTCGTGTCCTTCAGGTTCTTATCCGACTGCTGTCAGGCAGCAGAACATGAGAATGTAATGGCAGAGACTTCCCGCCAGCACAAAGCAGTGAAAGATCTCATGCGGTCCGAATTCCGGATTTCTGAAGATGCGCGGCTTTGCGGCGTAGAAGAATGCCCCGACCGTATACAGCAGTCCCCCTGCCAGCAGCCACAGGAACGCGGTCCTGTCAAGAACGCTCAGAAGATGCGGAAGAACTGCGACACAGGTCCATCCCATCATCGTATACATGACGGAAGACACCCATTTCGGGCAGGTGACCCAGCAGGCTTTGAACAGGATGCCTGCCGCTGCGATCGTCCATACTGCAGTCAGCAGCACCTTGCCGTATATATCATTCATCAGGATCGTACAGACCGGCGTATAGGTCCCGGCGATCAGAATGAAGATGCTCATATGATCCGTCTTCTTCAGCAGGATGTTGGCCGACGGCGATATATTGAATGAATGATATGCGGAAGACGCTCCGTACAGCAGGATCATGCTCATCATGTAGATCGCAAAGCTGATCAGAGAAAGCGGCGAATCTGCCATCCTCGACGCTTTGATCAGCAGCAGCGGCATGCCGATGATCGACGCAAGAAAGCCAAAGATATGGGTCAGCGCACTCCATTTATCCTTGAGCCTGAAGACTGCCTTCCCTTCCGGAAAGATCATAGATTCAAGTATTTTGTCGTTATGTTTCAACACAGTCATATTTCACCCTCCGTTTCCATTAACTTCTTATCGGTTTTTCGTTATCCGATTACAAATACATTCTATCGGTTTTTGAATATCCTGTCAAGAGTTCTGGTATCTGCTGTTTGACGTTCTTATATATCTGTTATAGAATGAAATCATGAAAAACGATGAAGTGACAGCTGCGCTGAAGCAGTTCCGGCTTCCGGAATACAGTCAGATCCCTGATGTCGGTCTGTACCTTGAACAGGTAGCCCGCTATATCAATGGTTTTCTGACGGACTTCCCGGAAATGGAAGTGACGCCTTCCATGATCTCAAACTACGCCAAGCAGAAGCTCTTTGACCGCGTCAACAAAAAAACATATACGCAGGATCAGATCGCCCTTCTGATCTTCATTATCATGACCAAGAATGTTCTTTCCATCGACCGGATCAGGATCCTCCTGAACCAGATCCGCAGTGAAAATGTCAGTATCGCCGCCTACTATGAAACATACCGCAGCCTTCTGCTGGAAGTGCTCGGCAGCTTTATGGATCCTTCCGCGACACT
>JAILCN010000127.1 GCA_024680365.1 Solobacterium sp. | reverse complement strand
AGCCCCACGCTTTCACCTTAAACTTAACAGGCCGCCTGCGCACCCTTTACGCCCAATAATTCCGGATAACGCTCGCCACCTACGTATTACCGCGGCTGCTGGCACGTAGTTAGCCGTGGCTTTCTGGTAAGGTACCGTCACTCCTGTGTTCCCCACAGACCGTTCTTCCCTTACAACAGAGCTTTACAATCCGAAGACCTTCTTCACTCACGCGGCGTTGCTCGGTCAGAGTTTCCTCCATTGCCGAAAATTCCCTACTGCTGCCTCCCGTAGGAGTCTGGGCCGTGTCTCAGTCCCAATGTGGCCGTTCACCCTCTCAGGCCGGCTACGCATCATCGCCTTGGTAGGCCGTTACCTCTACCAACCAGCTAATGCGCCATAAGCCCATCTACTTGTGTCTCTCAACTTTAACAAAACAAGGATGCCCCCGCTTTGCCTATCCGGTATTAGCGCCCGTTTCCAAGTGTTATCCCGGTCCCTGTAGGCAGGTTGCTTATGTATTACTCACCCGTTCGCCACTGACATAGCAAGCTATGTCCGTTCGACTTGCATGTATTAGGCACGCCGCCAGCGTTTATCCTGAGCCAGGATCAAACTCTCCATTTGATTTAGCTCATTATTTTTTGCTGTATTTCAGTCTGCTCAGCAGACTGTATTCCATAAATTTATTGACGTCTGTTGCTTAATTTCTGGTTCAGTTTTCAAAGATCACTCGCCCTCGCCTCTCCGGCTTCGAGCAAATCAAGATTCTATCGCATCTCAGGCTCCCTGTCAACATCTTTTTTTCAATTCTTTCGAATTTCTTCTCAATGCTGACCCCGTTTTCCCGAGTGCCTTCTTAATTTATCACTATCACTTCAGCATTGCAAGAAGTTTTTTTCGTATTTCATAAAAATTTCGCCGAATTCATACCGCTGTTATCAAAAACAGCCGAAAAACCGATCACTGTGTTATGAAAAAGGACAGAACCATCGTGTTTTCTGTCCTTTCAGTCATTTTTTTGGGTGTTTCTGATTATCTGAAGTAATCCACTGCACCTTTGAAGATCATTTCCTGCAGCTTCAGATCAGGGATATTCTGATACAGGCCGTCTCCGCTTCTTTCGGAATGGCCCATCTTACCGAAGATCCTTCCATCCGGAGATGTAATGCCTTCGATCGCCATTACGGAATCATTCGGGTTGAAACGGATATCGGAAGTCGGATTTCCTTCCAGATCAACATACTGTGTTGCGATCTGACCGTTTTTGATCAGCTGCTTCAGTACATCCTCTTCCGCAACGAATCTTCCTTCACCATGGCTGATCGCTACCGTCTGGATATCACCTGCTTCAGCATATCTGAGCCACGGTGACTTGACTGATGCGATCCTTGTCCTTACCAGCATGGACTGGTGTCTGCCGATCTTGTTGTAGGTCAGCGTCGGGCAATGTTCATCGGTATCGATGATCTTTCCGTACGGTACAAGACCGAGTTTGACCAGCGCCTGGAAACCGTTGCAGATACCGCACATCAGACCTTCCCTGTTGTCGAGCAGATCTGATAAAGCTTCACTGACTTCCGGGTTGCGGAAGAACGCTGTGATAAACTTGGCGGAACCGTCCGGCTCATCACCGCCCGAGAAGCCTCCGGGGATCGCAATGATATGACTGCGTCTGATTGCTTCAGCAAATCCTGCAGCGGATCCTTCGATCGCCTGCGGCGTCAGATTGCGGATCACGTAGATCTCCGCTTCCGCGCCAGCGGCTTCAAATGCCCTGGCAGTATCATATTCACAGTTAGTTCCGGGGAATACCGGGATCAGTACATGCGGTTTATTTACCATATATGATGCGTGTGCATTGGAACGTTCTGTCCAGGTAACAGGTTCAATGACGTTGTCTGCTTTGTTCAGGTACGGGTATACGCTCTGCAGTTTGTCTTCATATACCTTCTGCAGTTCATCCACCGGGATGACCTCGTCATTGATACGGAATATGAATTCATCCGTTGTCATGCCGAGCAGTTCTTCATCCAGCTGTTCCGCTGTTTCCAGAACGATCGCACCAGCGCACTTTGTGAACAGCTGTTCCATGCTCAGCGTTCCGGTAAATCCGATGCGGTTGCCAAGCGAACATTTCAGCAGTCCTTCTGCCAGACCGCCGCGCTCCAGCGTATAGGCCGAGCATACTCTGCCTTCTTTGATGTATGCGCTGACTCTGCCGAATACCTGTCTCAGGCTTTCCCAGTCAACAAGACCATTGCTGTCATAAGCGGGTTTCAGCATGTACAGGTAATGTCCCGCACCCTTCCACTCATCGGATACGACATGTTCCGTATCCGTTACGGAGACCGCGAAACTGATCAGTGTCGGAGGCACATCGATGTTCTCAAAGGAACCGGACATAGAGTCCTTACCGCCGATGGCGCCGAGCGACAGCTCGAGCTGTGCCTTCAGGGCGCCGAGCAGCGCGCTGAACGGAAGGCCCCAGCGGGCAGGATCGGATGTCATTCTGCCGAAGTATTCCTGGAATGAAAGCCAGGTATGCTTCAGGTCTCCGCCGGCACAGACGATCTTCGCCGCGCTTGTGATCACGGCAGTCTGTGCGCCATGGAACGGTGAATGTTCCGACTCATAAGGATCAAATCCCCAGCTCATCAGTGAAACGGTATTTGTATTGCCTTCCAGAACAGGCAGCTTCGCAGCCATTGCCTGTGCCGGTGTCATCTGTGTCTTTCCGCCGAAAGGCATCAGTACGGTATTGGAACCGATCGTGGAGTCAAACCGTTCTGCCAGACCCTTCTGGGATGCGACATTGAGGTCGCCTGCAGTCTTCAGGAGGCCTTCCCTGGCCGTTGCCGGGAGTTCCTGTTTCCTGGGTTCCGGTGTCTTTATCTTGACGGATGTATGCTTTTCTGCACCGTTTGAATTCAGGAATGCGCGGGAGAGATTGACGATCTCCGTGCCTTCCAGCGTCATGACCATGCGCGGTTCTGCCTGGACCGCTGCGACGATCGTTGATTCAAGGTTTTCAGCATCCGCAAGCTCCTGGAAATGAGCTGCGTCTGTGTTCCTGACAACGACAGCCATACGCTCCTGTGATTCGGAGATTGCAAGCTCCGTGCCGTCAAGACCTTCGTATTTTCTGGGAACCTTGTTCAGGTCGATCAGCAGGCCGTCTGCCAGTTCTCCGATCGCTACGGACACACCGCCTGCGCCGAAGTCATTGCAGCGTCTGATCAGTCTGGTAGCTTCCGGATTGCGGAACAGTCTCTGCAGCTTGCGTTCTTCCGGGGCATTACCCTTCTGTACTTCAGCACCGCATGTTTCCAGTGATTCAACACTGTGCGCCTTGGAAGATCCCGTTGCGCCGCCGATGCCGTCTCTTCCGGTCCTGCCGCCAAGCAGGATGACGACGTCACCCGGCTCAGGACGTTCACGTACTACATTCTCCGCAGGTGCTGCCGCAATGACCGCACCGACTTCCATATGCTTGGCAACATAGCCGGGATGATACAGTTCATGTACCTCGCCTGTTGCCAGACCGATCTGGTTTCCGTAGGAACTGTAGCCGGCAGCTGCCGTCGTAACGAGTTTGCGCTGCGGGAGTTTTCCGGCAAGTGTTTCATCGACCGGTGTCAGCGGATCGCCGGCGCCGGTAATGCGCATTGCCTGGTAAACGTAGCTTCTGCCGGACAGCGGGTCACGGATCGCTCCGCCAAGACATGTCGCAGCGCCGCCGAACGGTTCGATCTCCGTCGGGTGGTTGTGCGTTTCGTTCTTGAACATGAGCAGCCAGTCTTCTTCTTTTCCGTTGATGTCTGCCTTGATCTTGACTGAGCAGGCATTGATCTCTTCGGATTCGTCCAGGTCGTTCAGTCTGCCTGACTGCTTCAGCGCTTTGACGCCGATCGTAGCCAGATCCATCAGGGTGACCGGTTTGTCCTTCTTCAGGACATGCTTTCTCAGATCCAGGTATTCGTCATAGACTTCTTTCGCGTATTCCGGTTCGATCACGACATTGTCGATGATCGTGCCGAATGTCGTATGACGGCAGTGGTCGCTCCAGTAGGTATCGACCACCTTGATCTCGGTGATCCTGGGATCTCTCTTTTCTTCTTCAATAAAATATTTCTGCAGGAATCTGATGTCAGCCAGATCCATTGCCAGTCCATACTGATGCAGGAATTCTTCCAGACCTGCTTCATCCAGTTCACGGAAGCCTTCGACGATCATCGGAAGCTCCGGATGCGGATAGGACTGACGGATCGTTTCCGGCTTGGAAAGCTTTGCCTTCCTTGCCTCGACCGGGTTGATCAGTGTTTCCTCGATCCTTTTTCTGTCAGCTTCGGTCAGTTCGCCTTTGATGAAATAGATCGTGGCGCTGCGCACTTCCGGACGTTCCCGGCATGTGGCAAGCTGGATGCACTGTGAGCAGGAATCCGCGCGCTGATCGAACTGTCCGGGCAGATATTCAACTGCCAGTACATATTCATCAGCTGCAGGCTCAGGCATCGTTTCTTCATAAAGGTCGTCTACCTGAGGTTCGGAAAGGATCGTATAGCGGGCAGCTTTATAATCGTCTTCCAGTATATTTTCAAGATCATAACGGTTCAGCACGCGCACGGACTTTACATGGTCATTGCGCAGGGCGATCGTCAGATCATTGAACACGGCAGCTGCTTCAACAGCATATGCCGGCTTTTTTTCAACAAAACAGCGGTATACAGTCATCAAAGATCCTTTTCCTTTCTGCCGATATCCGTACGGTAGTGCATATGGTCAAAGCCGACCTTGCCGACTACGGAGTATGCCTTGTCCAGTGCTTCATGCAGAGTTTCACCGACTGCTGAAATGCCAAGCACTCTGCCGCCGCTGGTCTCATAGTGTCCGTCTTTCAGGGCTGTTCCGGCATGGTAAACCGTTACGCCGGGATACTGTCCCGATCCATCCAGACCATAGATCACAAAGCCCTTCTGGTAGGAAGAAGGATATCCGCCGCTGGCTTCGATGACGCATGCACAGGCAGCGTTCTTCCACTCGATGTTCACATCCGCAAGTGTTTCGTCATGTACTGCCTTCATGATCGTGAACAGATCTGTTTCCAGCAGAGGCAGGACAACCTGTGTCTCCGGGTCTCCGAAGCGGCAGTTGTATTCAACGACCTTCGGTCCGTCAGGAGTGATCATCAGTCCGAAGTACAGACAGCCTTTGAAGGGTCTGCCTTCCGCGTTCATCGCGTTCATGGTCGGCACGAAGATCTCCTTCATGCAGCGTTCTGCGACCGCTTCCGTATAGTAAGGGCTCGGTGCGATCGTGCCCATGCCGCCTGTGTTGAGTCCTCTGTCACCGTCCAGGGCACGTTTGTGGTCCTGGGAGGATACCATCGGACAGATCACATGTGAGTCTGTAAATGCCAGTACGGATACTTCGGGGCCGATCATGAATTCCTCCAGGACGACCCTGTTTCCGGATGCGCCGAATGCCTTGTCCACCATCAGTTCCTTGACGGCTTCAACAGCTTCCTCTTCGGTTTTAGCGATCAGGACACCCTTTCCCAGGGCAAGTCCGTCTGCTTTCAGGACAGCCGGGTATTTGTTTCTTTCACGGAGCCTTTCGATCAGGATTTCCGGATCATCATGGATCTCGTATTCAGCTGTCGGGATCCCGTATTTATGCATGAGGTCTTTGGAGAATGCTTTGGATGCTTCGATAATGGCAGCGTTTTTGTTCGGCCCGAAGCACGGAATGCCTTCTGCTTCCATTGCGTCCACCATGCCAAGGGCGAGCGGATCATCCGGTGTTACCACACAGAAATCCGCATGTTCTTTGGCAAATGCCGTCATGCCTTCGACATCAGTTGCCTTGATGCCGACACACTCCGCAAGGGCAGCGATCCCGCCGTTGCCCGGCGCGCAGTAAATATGATCAATTTCTTTGGATCTGCTGAGGGCCGTAATGACCGCGTGTTCGCGGCCGCCCGACCCGACAACCAGTACTTTCATTCAGTCGACCTCTTTCATCAATGGTGGAACAGACGGATTCCGTTGAATGCCATGACCATGTTGTATCTGTCGCATGTTTCAATGACATTGTCGTCGCGGATGGATCCGCCGGGTTCAACGACGAAGGATACGCCGCTCTTGTAAGCACGTTCAATATTGTCGCCGAACGGGAAGAATGCATCGGATGCCAGGGATACACCTGTATTCTGATCCAGCCATGCGCGCTTTTCAGCTTCTGTGAAGACTGCCGGTTTTTCCGTGAAGAAGTTTTCCCATGTGCCGTCTCTCAGGACATCCATGTATTCGTTTCCGATATATACATCGATGCAGTTGTCGCGGTCTGCTCTGCGGATCGTCTCTTTGAACGGGAGGTTCAGCACCTGCGGTGCCTGACGCAGCCACCAGTGGTCGGCTTTGTCGCCCGCCAGTCTCGTGCAGTGAACACGGCTCTGCTGGCCTGCGCCGACACCGATCACCTGTCCGTTCTTTGCGTATGCGACAGAGTTGGACTGTGTATATTTCAGGGTGATCAGGGCAATGACCAGGTCTCTCTTTGCGCTGTCAGGCAGATCGTGGTTCTTTGTGACGATGTTTGTCAGTACGCTCTCGTCAAGAACGATATTGTTTCTGCCCTGTTCGAACGTGATGCCGAATACCTGCTTTCGTTCGATCTCTGCCGGTACATACTCCGGATCGATCTGGATGACGTTATAGTTGCCGTTTTTCTTTGTTTTCAGGATCTCGAGCGCGCCTTCCGTATAGCCGGGAGCGATGACGCCGTCGGATACTTCTTTCTTCAGCAGCATTGCTGTGTCTTCATCACAGATGTCGGACAGTGCTGCGAAGTCACCGTACGAGCTCATGCGGTCTGCGCCTCTGGCTCTTGCATAAGCGCTTGCGATCGGGGACAGCGGTTTGTCGCCTGTGAAATAGATCCTGCGCTCTGTTTCCGTCAGTTCAACGCCGACTGCTGCGCCGGCAGGTGATACGTGCTTGAAGCTTGCTGCGGAAGGAAGGCCTGTAGCGGCTTTCAGTTCCTTGCCCAGCTGCCAGCTGTTCAGGGCATCCATGAAGTTGATATAGCCGGGACGGCCGTTCAGGACCGTAACGGGAAGTTCTCCCTCTTCCATGAAGATCCTTGAAGGTTTCTGATTGGGGTTGCACCCGTATTTAAGCTGAATTTCCTTTGCCATACTGTTTTCTCCTCTTACTGATTGCGGTTGATGATCTCGGTTGTTGTTTCGCCTGTTTCAAGATCGATCGATCTGACGAACAGGGATACGCGGTTATCATGGTTCAGTGCTTCCCACAGGTTTTCACCGAACGCTTCAAACGGTTCTTTTGCAACGGTATAGCGGACAGGCTCTCCCTTGAAGGAAGGGATCGGGCTTCCGTTTGTTTCATATGTATGGATGATGCGTCCTTCTCCGGCAGGCATTTCATCATAGTCAAAGAACTGTCTCTGAACATGTGCGTTGCTTCCGTCAGCGCTCTTCAGAATGGAAAAGCTGACTTTTGCGCCTGTTACGACAGCGGAGATACGCGGTGTCCAGTTGGGCTCATCCGGTTCGAATGTTCTTGTTCTGAGCGCATCTTCGAAGCTCTTTCCTTCTTTGAGGTAGTCATATACGGTATCTGTCTGGTTGCCGTTTGTGACGATCGTTGTTCCGTCCAGTACACGTACCGGCGCATAGATGATCAGTGAAGGATCCTTCATCTTTGAAGCATCGAACGCTTCCGTTCTCAGGCCGTCTCCGTCCTCGACGAAGATCCTGTTGCGGGAGTTTTCGCTTCTTCCCATGATGAAATATCCGATTCTGATTTTTCTGCCGCACGGTGTGCGTCCGATGGCGATGCCTCTGCCGGGATATTCATTTCCTGACAGATACTCATAAAGATCAACTGCTTTCATATGTTCTCCTCCTGATCCAAAGCTTCACTCAGCTGTTTCATGGCCTGCGGCAGCAGGACCCATTCAGCTTCTTCCATAATTCTCTTCTGCAGTATTTCGGGTGTATCTCCGTCTTTGACCTCCACTGCCTTCTGCAGCAGGATCCTTCCGCCGTCCGGGATCTCGTTGACAAAGTGGACGGTAGCGCCGGACACCTTGACGCCCTTGGCAAGGGCTGCTTCATGTACCTTCAGGCCATAGAATCCTTTCCCGCAGAATGACGGGATCAGTGACGGGTGGACATTGATGATGCGTTCCGGATATGCCTGTATCACTTCCGGACCGAGGATGCTCAGGAAGCCTGCCAGGATCACCAGATCGATCCTGTTTTCCTGCAGCGTCACCGTGACCGCGTGGTCAAACGCTTCCTGTGATTCATAATCCTTTCTTCTGACGACGGCAGTGGGTATATCTGCCTGACGGGCTCTTTCCAGGGCATATGCCTTATTGTTGGATGCCAGCACGAGGCTGATCTTTCCGTGCGGATTGTTTCCGGCCTTTTCATAATCGATCAGCGCCTGCAGGTTCGTTCCCCCGCCGCTGACCAGTACCGCGATCCGTATCATACGTTCTCCTTGAAGACGACTGAATGATCGCCTGCTTCCATATGGCCGATGACATGTGCTTCCACACCGTTTTCTTTCAGGACTTCAAGCACGGTCTCACTGTCTTCCGCAGATACGTACAGTGCCATGCCGACGCCCATATTGAATGTATTGAACATGTCGTGTTCGCTGATCCCGCCTTTCTCCTGGATCAGGCGGAAGATCGGAAGAACGTTCCATGATCCTTTTTCAATGACAGCGTTCAGGTGATCCCCGAAGGCACGCGGCAGGTTTTCCTGGAAGCCGCCGCCTGTGATATGCGCGATTGCATGGACATTGACCTTCTTCAGGACTTCAAGCACAGGCTTCACATAGATCTTTGTCGGTGTCAGCAGAACTTCTCCGAGCGGTCTGCCAAGTTCTTCCGTACAGCTGTCCAGGACGCCGGGTGCTTCGACATCGAAGACCTTGCGCACCAGTGAGAAGCCGTTGGAATGAACGCCGCTTGAAGCGAGTCCGATAATGACATCCCCTTCCCTGACATTGGCAGGATCGAGGATATTCTTCTCATCAACGATGCCTACCGCAAAGCCGGCAAGGTCATATTCATCAACCGGCATCAGACCGGGATGTTCGGCTGTTTCACCGCCGATCAGCGCACAGCCGGACTGGACGCAGCCCTCTGCAACACCGCCGACGATCGCAGCGATCTTTTCCGGAATGTTCTTTCCGCAGGCAATGTAGTCCAGGAAGAACATCGGTGCTCCGCCTGTACAGATAATGTCATTCACACACATCGCTACGCAGTCGATGCCGACCGTATCATGCTTGTCCAGCAGGAATGCCAGCTTGACCTTTGTGCCGACACCGTCCGTACCGGACACCAGGACAGGATGTTCCATGCCGGCAAAACCCGGTGAGAACAGTCCGCCGAAGCCGCCGATGCCTTCCATGACACCGGGAACGGCTGTCCTTGCGACATGTTCCTTCATCAGCTGTACTGCTTTATAACCGGCTGTGACATCGACGCCGGCAGCTTTATAGCTTTCACTGTAACTCTTTTCCATCAGCTGTTTCCTTTCAGTTTTTCCTGCAGCGCAGCATCCTTTGCCAGGACACCTGCTGTCATTGCTTCACGTTCACGCATCAGCCGGCTGCTCAGTTCCGGATCAGAGACCGCCAGGATCTGTGCTGCCAGCCAGGCGGCATTCTTTGCGCCGTCGATCGCTACTGTCGCGACGGGAATGCCCGGAGGCATCATGACCGTTGCCAGAAGCGCGTCTGTTCCTTCCAGGACAGCGGACTTCAGAGGTACGCCGATCACAGGCAGTGTTGTGTGCGCAGCCAGTACGCCGGCAAGCGCTGCTGCCATGCCTGCACCGGCAATGATCGCGCCGAATCCGTTTTCAACGGCATGTGACGCAAATTCCGCTGCCTGTACAGGGGTGCGGTGAGCACTGTATACATGTACCTCGTATCCGATGCCCAGATCATCGAGGACTGTCAGTGCTTTGGACATGACAGGAAAATCGCTGTCGCTGCCCATGATTACTCCAACTTTTTTCATAAGCCTCCTTAACGCGTATCAAAAAAGCCCGGGTTCCGAAAAATCCAGGCAGAGTGATTCAGTTGGTTTTTTTGCGGACTGCAGGCTGAAAACAATATCTTCGTTCAGGACTCTTGCATGAAGCACGCAGATCATTTCAACCATGAACGCTCCTTTCAGGTCTGCAGACCTTTGAGATGCAAATATAGTAGCGGAACAGGCATCGTTTGTAAAGACAGGAAATCAATTACACTGTTCTCCGTGAGCAGATCATGCATTCCGGATCACGGAAGGATTTTCCTTTTTTCAGGACACATGACATGCGACACATGAAGTTTAACATAAACGCCCTGTTCTGTCCTGACTATCACCCGGGCTGCAGGCAGATTTTCATCTGTTCGTCGATTATTTTTGAAAGTCCCTCTTTCGACTTTATTCTCAGTGAAAGTCCCTGTTTACGATAATTCATGGGGAATTTGAACATAGAAGAAAAATATGCAGGGTATAATGCAGCGATAAAGCAATTTACGATGATGCTT
>JAILCN010000081.1 GCA_024680365.1 Solobacterium sp. | reverse complement strand
CAGATCATATTCTTTAAATCTGGCATATGTTTCCACAAGTCTGCCTAAAAACAGATGCACATATCCCAGCTTTCCATTGACTTCCGCAATGCCGTCGCAGTAATATCCCTCCGGTATCAGCTGTGTATACATGAACCGGATCACCATATCTGTTTCTTCCTGTGTCTCGGTGTCGATCAGGTGCAAAGTGCCTTTCTTTTCTGTAAGAACCTCAGCTGCAATTTCTCTCCATTTTTTATTGGATGTGTTGAAATGATAGATTTTTGACATATGCCTTACTCCGCTGATCGTTATGATCTTCTTATCGTGTATATCTTACACTGCTTAAGCTTTCTTCGTTATGATCATCTTTGTTACTCATTTATTCTTCTCCCGCAATGCGGACAATTTCTGTCATGCACTGAAAACGGCCTGCCGCAGTTCGGACACGTCCACTGCTTCGCTTCCTGTTCCAGAAAAGCATCCATCCCCTTCTCCCGGATCATCCGCAGATTCTCCAGCGGAGACTCCCGGTGCGGATACTTTGTGGTGTAGCGGGTTTCCTTCTCCATCACATCTTCGCAGGGAAAGTCCAGGCATTCATCACAGTATTTATAACCGTTCTCCCGGCGCTTTTTGCAGAGAATAATTCCGCAATACTTCGCACAAAACTCAGGCTTGTGATCATCAGGTCCATTACAGCCCTGACATGGATTGTGTTCTTTCAGTGCCAGTGAACAGATGCTGCAGTCCAGTCCACATGGGGCGATCATTTCAGATTTGAACATTTACTTACCTCTACTCAGTCTTTCTTCCATCTGGAAAGCCTTCTCCAAATCCTGCGGAAACTGTTTTGCCCGCATTCAGGTATTGTTTTCTTCTGTTTCTATTTTCAGTATATCTGGATTTTGATTTGTACCGTATGAAAAAGCAGTGCATGTACATACACTGCTGATCAGTCATTGAGGCCGTACCAGGCAATGCCTTCATCCTTCCATCCGTATTTACTGATGAGGGCATTGTGTTCTTTCTTATTGGGCGTGTAGTTGTGGTTGTTGGAAAAAGCGTTGGGATTGTATTCCCTGTAGACAGGTACTGTCTGACTGTCATCGGAATACCAGCCGATGTTTTCATATTTCCATCCCAGTTTTACCAGCGCGTCTCTCTCTTTTTTGTTCAGTGTGTAATGATGTTCGCCGCCTTTGCTGTTGTAGAGACGATAGACCGGTGAAGAGGATGTCTTCGGAGCTTTCCAGCCGATGCTTTCATACTTCCATCCATAGGAGACAAGAGCATTTCTTTCTTTTATATTTTCTGTATAGAAGTGTTCTCCGGAGTTTGGGTTGTACAGTCTGTACATGGCTGTACAGGAAGCGGAAGAATCCGCTTCATCCAGAACTGTGACGGAGCATTTCACTGTCTTCTTTGTACCGGGAAGCTTAGCGGTAAGGACTGCAGTGCCTCCTCCAGCTGCTTTGTATGTATCGCCGTTTGCTGAAACGATCTCCGGATGGTCAGATATCCATGATAACGGTGTTCTTGTTTCGGTTTCCATTTTCCAGCCGCGGGATGTCGTATAGAACAGTTTCAGGGTTGTATGATCGGACATCTTTCCGGAAGCGTTCTCTTCGACTGTGAAGTCTTCTGCGGATGTCTGCCAGTCATCTACGATCGTGGAACGAGCCCGTATGACAGAAGTCTTCTTGGTATCAACAGCTGCGGTTTTCGGTGTATCAGAAAGCTGATAGGAGAACAACTGTACCCAGTACGTCGCTTCTGATGTTACCACGCTGGCAGCCGCAAAAGAGCCATGCCAGTCGTCGAGCATCGACCGACGGTGCCCCTGTTCCCCTGCCGGTTTTCCTTCTTCTTCCAGAAGACTCTGGGCGATATCCACATCGCGGACCATTGTCAGAGCAATATTTTCACCCGACAGCAAGTTCGGATAGCCGGTTGCCCATCTCAGTCTGTCACTCCCTGAGCCGTCCGGACGGGAATGGTCAAACCAGAGCGCTGCTTCGGCAGCTCTCTGCATGGCTGCCTTTTCCAGGCCATAGTCCCATTGGAGCTTCGGAAGATCCTTCACATAGATCTTTTCTGTATTGTCATCATTCCAGTACCAGGAATTGTTTCCCGTACGCAGTTCATTGACCATATCAAGCATCTTGCGTGCTTCTGTCTGGTTGTACTTCATATCCGTTATGATATCAAAGAATGAGAATTCTCCGGATTTCATGTATTTTGTGACATGCGGCGCGCAGTCTGAATCACTTTTTGCACCTTCCCACTTTTCGATGAACTGTCCGTCTTTGTAGACCACGCAGAGGGGGTATACAGGCTTTCCGCCTGTCAGCTCTTTTACCAAAGCATCTGCGTCGCCGCCGTACACAAGGTCAGCATACCCAACGCTGCCATGGAGCATGTTACTGACATTCACCGCACCGGATTTTCCATCATCACCGGTGCATACATACAGTGTCATCAGTTCTCCATCGACTGCCGTCCATCCGCTGAAGGCCAGGGAACAGATCAGATCAGCAGATGCCTGATCTTTAAAATTACCGCTGCTGTCTTTCGTCATATCCGCAAACACAAGCAGCTGGATCCTGTCACCGTACGTACTTTCCGTGATGGTGCCGTAATTAAGGCTTTGCAGTGTCCATGTCTTCTTTCCATTCGGAACAGTTTCCGCTTCTGCATGGATCATACCGGTATGATTCAGAATCATGCCGATGCTGAGTATGATCGAAAGGAAGTATTTCATGATATTGCCCTCTTCTTTTTTCAACAATCCCATAGTCGTGTCAGTACTTTCACCATTGCATAGGTATCAAGCTGGCAGTATTTCAGAAGATGATGTCTGTACTCTTCTAATGTTTCTTTGTCCATTGTCATCATCTGCTTGAATACAGAAGATGCTTCTTCTCCGTTATGTACGCCTTCCAGATTATGATAATCCAGTTCAGGGTCATCCGGATACAAAGCCGGAAGAACATACTTGACGGAATATGATCCCTGCATTGCTTTTGTATAATACCATCTCTTCTGGAACGGGATCATCAGGTCTCTGATATTGTCATAGATACACATCAGATGTTCACTGAGATCCGGGTACAGCTCTGCAAGTCTCTTGATCCTGGCTTTCTCGAATGACATGTTATATGCAAGAACACATACATCTTTCGGTATATCAGCACATAGCCTTTCTGCCA
Source organism: Solobacterium sp. (assembly GCA_024680365.1). Lineage (GTDB taxonomy): Bacteria > Bacillota_I > Bacilli_A > Erysipelotrichales > Erysipelotrichaceae > Bulleidia. The sequence continues at coordinate 2,082 of JAILCN010000081.1, read as the reverse complement.
GTTCCCTTCTTGGATCTGTATACGGATATGCCAGGAATTCTTTGTGATACAGTTTCCCATTCTTTCTCTTCATATAGTGCAGCGAATACTGGAACGGAATCTGTTCATATGGCTTCGAATCATCATACAGAGGAACTGCCGGCTGGAAGGATTCAAAGTCCAGGAAGTATAAGGGATACGTCAGTTCACTCAGGAATTTCTGAATCTGTTTTTTCTCAATGTGATCGTTCCTGTCATGCAGTTCATAGTCCACCTGCATTGCCTGATTCTGTTTCAGACAGCCTGCTTCTTCCAGATCACTGAATGAAACAAGACCATCTTTGTAATACTGCAGCTTTGTTTTCCTTTGTACTCCGGAAAGATCAAAGACATTTGGTGAAGGAAGATGTCTGCCACAGTAACCAAAGAATCCGCACAGGAACGGTGAGAAGCAGTCCTCTGAGATATCCTTCTCTTCTTCTTTTCTTTTTCTCACATAAGAACGAAGAATTTCTATGTTGTCCCTGACATCATCAAAGGATGCTACAGCGGTCTCTGTCAGATCTTCGATCGTTAACAATTCCTGCAGATCCAGATCACCATGTCTTACATACTCTTTGTTGATATAGACAAGGCAGACTTTCCGTACCGTATATCCGAGACTCTTCAATACATAGTACTGGAATGCAACATCGTCATAATAGTAATCATGGATATCTGTAGAACTCTTGACTTCATACAGTTCTACATTCTTTCTTCCAAGGTTCTTCAGTATATCAACACTGCAGAACAGACCATTATAGGAGAAAGATGCTTCACAGATGACCTTCTCTCTTTTCTTAAGAAGCTTCTTAGTCTCAGAAATCATTTCACTGAGATCTCCATACGGAACTTCTGTATAATCACCAAATAATCCCATTGCCAGATCACCGACTTCACTGCCTGTATCCAGCACTGCCTGGTTCATAACAGAATCATCAAAAACCTCTGGCTTATTCTTACGAAGCCAAAGGATCTTTGGACACTGCAGGCCGCTGACATAGCGGGATTTGGAGAGGTAGTAGGACATGATTATTCCTTAGGAATCAACGAAAATATGTTTTCTATGATATTCCATGAAGGCTTTCTGTTTCTCAGACATATCAATAGACATTGATGGATGAATATTCATAGAAAGAAGTGTTTCTTCATCTAATTCTTTAGAAATCAGGATTTTACCTGTATTACTAAAAGATATGAATCCGGTGTCAAACAGTTTGTCATGATTAGGGCATAACAATAATCCATTTTCAGTATTAGTTTTTTCATCTTCGTCAGAAACGACCCACGGTTTAATGTGGCTTGCTATTAGAAATTGTTGTTTGTTTATACTGCACAAAACACACTTACCATATTTATTTAATAGAGCGGTTCTGAATGCAGACTGATTCACTCTGGCTTTTACAACAGCTTCCCGTTCAAAACCTTTAAGATTTTTGAATGCAGTTTCTTCCGTTGAGAAATCCGAATCTTCATCATCGCTAAATGATTCAGCTTCCAATACGTCGATATATTGTTTCAAATCTTCAGGCATCCTGAATGGACTTTGTATGGAAAAATGTTTATTTACTCCATGTTCTCTGATTGTATCAAGGGTAATTCCTACTCCTAAATACTCAACAAGGAATTTCAATTCAACAACATTTTCTTTTACACCAGCAGGATTGCCGCCATATTCAGAATCATCAATAGTTGTATACCCTCTGTAAGAATGTGTAACTATGCATTTATAGCGAATAGCAGCAACTGGTCTTGTAACATAGATATACACATAATCCCCAACGTCTAACTTAAGATTATGGCAACCCCACTCTACATAGTCCAAATCTCTATATGCTCTATCAATATCGTAATCTTTTGGATTACACGGAAATATCCAATCTGTTATCTCAACAGATTCTATAAATGTCTGCACCATACCGCTTGCTGTATTGTTTGTGAGACTTCTGCCAGTAAATCGATTATGGAATTAGTTTTGCATCGAATACTGTAACACCAGCAATATCCGAATCCAAAACCTCCGCTATCACAAACCAGCCCGCCATATCAGCAGTGCCCACCTCC
>JAILCN010000071.1 GCA_024680365.1 Solobacterium sp. | reverse complement strand
CCTGTTCTGTTTTACTCTTTGACGTCTGAATGCGTCAGCACTTTCCGGAAGGTCCGGAGGAAGCATCTCAGATCCATCATGAAGCCGAAGTGCTTGACATAGTAGCCGTCATAGGCTGCTTTCTGCTCGTCATTCAGATTGTCTCTGCCGTTGATCTGAGCCCATCCGGTCAGGCCGGGGCGCAGGTCGTTGGGCGTCATGCCGTGATAGCCGACATACTTGTCACGTTCCGCGATCAGGTTCTCCTGGTTCCACAGTGCCGGGCGGGGTGCGATGATCGCCATGTCGCCTTTGACAACGTTGAGGAACTGGGGCAGCTCATCGATCGAATACTTGCGGATGAACGCGCCTGTTCTTGTCAGGTAGCCGGAGATATCTTCAATATCCTCGGTTGCCAGATCATGCGGAGCGTCCGTCTTCATCGAGCGGAACTTGTAGATATCAAACATCTTTTTATGCGCGCCGAACCGCTTCTGTTTGAACAGCACGGGTCCGGAGGGATCATCGATCTTGATGGCAATCGCCGTGATCAGGTAGACGGGGATCAGAATAATGACAGCGATCAGAGACAGGATAAAACCGAGAATACGCTTTATGATCAGATACATATGCTCACTCCTCCTCTCCCTGGAATGTAAATGTGGGGTTAAATGACAGATGTCTGTTGTAGTACGGATCTCCCCTGTCGATCCATTCACCCCAGCGGTCCGCAAATGCCGCGATCTCCCGCTCAAAGCGGCCTCTGTTTTCTTCCGTCAGGTCAGAACCGCGGCTGCTGGACTCATAGTGATACAGCTGAGCCCAGGGAACCATGACGTTCGTATAGCCAAGCGTGCAGATCTTCATACAGAGGTCTATATCATTATAGGCCACTGCGAAGGTTTCCGCATCAAAACCTCCGGCTTTTTCAAAAACGTCTTTTCTGACCATCATGCATGCCGCTGTGACTGCCATTGTATCACGGACATACAGAAGTTTGGACATATATCCGGCAGAACCGCGCGGATAGAACAGGAAAGCATGCGAAGCAACGTTGTGACGGTCGGGTCCGAGGATCACGCCGCCGTGCTGGATCGTCTGGTTTTTATAGTACAGAAGCGCTCCGGCCGCGCCGATCCGTTCCTGTTCGCACATGGAAACCATCTCATCCATCCACTCCGGCGAGATGACTTCGGTATCGTTGTTCAGAAACAGCAGATGCTTTCCCTTCGCGAATTTCACTGCTTCGTTGTTGATGGCGGCGAAGTTGAACGGCTCATCCCAGTGCACGATCCGCACATTGCCGTACCGCTCCAGCTGCCGGTAGTAATGCAGGACAGATGCCTGGGTGCTGCCGTTGTCCGCGATCACGATCTCATAGTTTGCATAATCCGTATGCAGGATCAGGGAATCGATGCAGTTCTTCAGAAGCGCATAGTGATCTTTGTTCGGAATGATCACCGATACGAGCGGCTTTTCACGCCGTTCATAGCGGATCCGGTAGACAGTCTCATATTTCGGATAGGACGTGATCTGTGTCTCAAATCCTTTTGTTTTCAGATGGTCATGGACCGCTTTGTATCCGGAGAGGATCGCGTAGGATTTCGTGCCTACCGCGGACGCTGTGCTGCCGGCGTGGGAACGCCAGTAGTAGCGCACTTCCGGGATATGGACAACGTTCTGCCAGTACTGCGACATGCGCAGGAAGAGATCGTGGTCCTGGGATCCTTCATAGCCGTCTCTCAGCATGCCGCTCTTTTCAAACAGGTCTTTGCGGAAGACGGAGAAATGGCAGATATAGTTGTTGCCGAGCAGGTCGTCATAGGCATAGTCCGGCTTGTAATGCACGGTCTTGAGATCCAGCACGTCATCGCCGTTGAAGACCATTTCGTCACTGTATACAAAGTCCGCGTTCTTCGTTTCGATCGCGTCCGCGGCGTCATACAGGGCAGACGGGTGCAGCAGATCATCATGATCCAGCAGAGCCAGATAACTGCCTTCCGCGAGCTTCTCGCAGGCATTCGTATTCATTGAGATGCCTTTGTTTTCCGCCAGCTTCTGATAGCTGATGCGGCTGTCGGTCTTCATATATTCACGGACGATGTCCCCGACAGAATCACCGTTCGAAGCGTCTGCCATGCACAGCTGCCAGTGCGGATAGGTCTGTGCCTGCACGGAAGCGATCAGTTCACGCAGGAACTGTTCCGGCGTATTGTACAGCGGCACCAGAATACTGATGGTCACAGGATCTTTGAACACGCGTGCGCGCTGTTCCGCGAGAACGGCTTCATCACACCGGGTGATGGCTTCCGCCAGGAGGCGCTTTGCACTCTTTGCCGGCTCCGGTGCCGGTTCTTCCGGCTTCTCCTCCGGCGTCTGCGGTTCTTCTGCCGGGGCTTCCGCACGGCGGTTTCTGATCGAGGTAAGCAGGCTTCTGGCCGGTCCGCTGACTTTCCAGAACGGGCTGTCCAGCACCTGTTCAAACTGCGTCTGCAGGCTGCTGTAGTCACTGCGCAGCTGTTTCAGGGCTGCGTCGCTTTCATTGAGAATGCGCTGCGTCTCATCAATGACCCGCTGTTTTTCATCCAGCATTTTCTGCTGTTCCGCAATGATCTCCAGCTCTGCCTGGCCGGCTTTGCGGCGGACCGGGTTATCGGGATTGCAGTAAGAACACAGGGCGTCCAGACGCGCGTCATCCTCGCCTTCTTTCAGAAGCCTGAGATCGAAGCGGATCTGCATGTGGTCGCCCTTTTTGCCGGAGACAAGCGTCAGCGCGGCATCGGGCGTATCAAACACAAAAGTGACACCGTCTACATGTGCCGCATTGGAAGAAATGGAAAGGCTGTCTGTTTCCGCGGTCACCCGCAGGTGATACAGAACGCTGGCGTCCGCACCTGTGACGCGGATCCGCAGGGTATCTGCCTCTTCCGGCAGGGTGATCTCTGTGCGGATCACTGACCGCTTCGCGCTGACGGTTTCTTCCCTGATACACGCATACGCTTCGGCGGAACTGTTTCCAGCTTCATATAAAACACGATATTTCATATCTGCATGCTGTTCCATACTGTCTAGTATTATATCAACTTTAGGACCGTGATAATGAAGAAAGATGGCATTTTCCGCCATCTTTCATAATTTTTAATGATTCAGTTCTCAATGTGATCTTCGATCAGTTTATGCATGATGTATTTTTTGCCAGATTTGAACGCGATCCAGATGGAATCATTCTTCTCAAATCCGTTTCTCAGCATGTCGATCCTTGTCTCAAAACCCTTGCGGCGGTATGCCTCTGCTTTGAAATGTTCCGCCAGGTCCGGACGGTCCTGCACGGTGATGCGGGAAGCGGAATAAGAATGTCCTTTTCTGACAATGATCCGGCATTCCGGCTCTTCTTCAGCAGGAATGTTTTTCAGGAAAGCCCAGCCCCGCAGATACAGGAACCTGTCGTCAAAGATTACCGCTTCATCCAGGTATGCCTGGATCTCATCATCTTTGTCTTCCTTCACCTGAAACAGGTTCAGAGCTTTGTCAAAGTAGCGGGAAGCTTCCGTCTCTTCCAGCTTCATCAGGCCTTTGTGACAGAACGTATACAGGTCTTCATCGATGTCGCGGATGTCATGCTTTTCCATCGTGTCGGAGAACTGCACAGTGCCGGCTGCACCGATCCTGACGATGTAGGAGTATTTAATTGGATCATACGAACCGTCATCCCGGAAGCCGGTCTGCAGATAGACTTCCTTTTCCTTCATATATGTGTTGCGGTCATGACGCAGATCAAGCACCAGGTTGTCATAGCCGAGTTCCATGACTTCTTTCATCGTGCTGTCGATCTCTTCCCGGGAAAGCAGTTCTGCTTCGACTTTGTCCCACTGCGACCTGTCTTCCGCGACGAAGAAGTACGGCGTGCGGATCTCGTGTGTCCAGGGATGGACTTCTTCATGTACGCGGCGGACGATCTCTTTCATTTCCCGGTAATTGCTTTTCAGCAGCATCGTGATAATACAGATGTGCGTCCCGGTCTTCTGACAGGCAGCAGCCAGCCGGTTCAGATTGTCATAGAACGCAGACTGTTTCACCCCTGCCAGCATCTTATATACTTCCGGATCATAAGATTCCAGAGAGATGTTGATATGAGCCAGCGGCGCTTCTGCCATGATCCGGATCTGTTCGTCTGTAAGCGGCCGGACCAGGTTGGTCGTAAACAGCAGCTTGTCTTTGAACTCAGCCGGGATCTGTTTCAGCATCGTGAAGAAATCATCGTTCAGGGTCGGCTCAAACAGACAGGAAAGCAGGAACCGGTCGTCTTTTACCAGCTTCATCAGCGGAATGATGCGCGGAAAAAGGTCTGCCCCAAGGCTGGCCGGCTGAATGTTCGCCCAGTCATTGAAGCAGAATCTGCATCTGGCATTGCAGTGTCTTGTGACATCCATGCTCAGGATCTCGATCTGTCGGGTCTCTTTTCTGATTTCCATAAGCCTTCTTTCTAAAGATCAAAATAGACAAACAACATGCGGTCTTTGCCGTTCATGTCTTTCAGGATCTCGAAGCGCGCTTCGGGCAGTTCACTTTCAACCAGACGGCTGATCGCCTCACGCTGGTTCCAGCCCATTTCAAAGGCCATGAAGGAACGCTCCTTCATGACTTTCCGGCAGTCTTTAAATACCTTGCGGTAGAAGAACAGGCCGTCGCTGCCGCCGAACAGCGCAACGTGCGGTTCAAAGTCAACGACAGAATGTTCCATCTCTTCATCCTGGGGGATGTAGGGAGGATTGCATATTAACACGTCATATTTCTCCCCAGCCTGGATCAGCGGTTCAAGCATGTCACCGCAGTAAAAGCGGATGTCTGCCCCGTTGATCTCCGCGTTCTTCTTCGCTGTTTCCAGCGCTTCAGCGCTGATGTCAGCCGCGCTCATCCGGACTTTCTTTTCCTCCAGGGCAACGGTGATCGCAATGGCGCCGCTGCCGGTGCCGACATCCACGCAGGAAATGGTTTCCTGATCCGGGAAGCAGCGGTCGATCTCCGCCAGCACGTTGGCGCACAGTTCCTCGGTCTCATAGCGGGGAATCAGCACGTCTGGGTTGACGATCATCCTGTATCCGTAGAACCAGGAATAGCCCAGTACATGCGCCATCGGCTCCTGGTTCAGGATCCGTGCCATTCCCGCATCGAATTCTTTCTCCAGATCAGCTGGCATTTCCCGGTCAAAGTTCATATACAGATCATAGCGTTCGCGCTGCGACAGTTCGACCAGATAGGCCATGACGGTCTCAGCCGGCACATCATTCGCTTCGCAGAGCTTTTCATATTTTCTTACGCATTCGGAAAAGACGGTCACACTTCTGCCTCCTCAAGCCTGCGCTTTTCTTCTTCCGCCAGAAGGCCTTCGATCACGCCTTCCAGCCTTCCTTCCATGATCCGGTCCAGCTGGGTGATGGTCAGCGAAATGCGGTGGTCGGTGACGCGGTTCTGAGGATAGTTGTAGGTGCGGATCTTTTCCGAACGGTCGCCGGTCCCGATCTTGGCACGGCGTATTCTTCCTTCTTCCTCATCTTTTCTGCGTTTGTATTCTTCATAGACGCGGGCTCTGATCAGACGCATCGCGGTCTCGCGGTTCTCGATCTGGGAGCGGCCTTCCTGACAGTTGACAGTGATGCCGGTCGGTACGTGGACGATGCGGACGGCGCTGTCCGTCTTGTTGATATGCTGACCGCCGGCACCGGAGGCACGGTGGGTCTCGATCGTCAGATCCTTGGGATCGATCTCAATGTCGCTTTCTTCCGCTTCCGGCTGACAGAGGACAGTCGCTGTGGACGTATGGATGCGGCCCTGGGCTTCGGTCTTCGGCACGCGCTGGACGCGGTGAACACCGGACTCATATTTCAGTTCACGGTAGACCTCATCGCCTCTGACCGAGAAGATGATCTGCGAAAAACCGCCGGCTTCACTCGGGGAAGCTTCCATGACCTGAACCTTCCAGCCTTTTGTTTCGGCGTATTTTGTATACATGCGGTAGAGGTCGCCGGCAAAGATGTTTCCTTCATCACCGCCTGCGCCGCCGCGGATCTCCATGATCACGTCGTGGTCGTCGTCCGGATCACGGGGAATGAGCAGATGCTGGATGTGGACAAGGAGTTCCTCCCTGGCCGGCTCGCATTCTTCCAGTTCCATCTGGGCCATTTCCTTCAGCTCCGGATCGTTTTCCTTTGCCAGTTCTTCCGCCTGGCTGATCCTGTCATCCAGCTCCTGCAGCTTCCGGTACGCGTCGACCGGCTGCCGGAGTCTGGCCTGATCTTTGGAAAGCCTGGTCAGAAGCGCAGGGTTGCGGACCACGTCGTCTTCCATCAGCTTCGCGGTGATCTCATCATATTGTTTCTGTATTTCGGACAGTTTTGTTCGTACAGCGTCCATTGCGTCATTCTCCTAATCTTTCAAATCTCTGAATTCACGGTTTTTCTGCATGCTCATCTGAAGACGGCGCAGGGCTTTGGTCTCGATCTGGCGGATGCGTTCCCGGGTGACGCTGCACTCCATGCCGACTTCCTCCAGTGTTTTCGGTTTGCCGCTGCCGTCGAGACCGAACCGCATGCGGACAATTTTCTCTTCCCTCTCGGGCAGTTCTTTGAGCAGTCTGTCGACCTGTTCCTTCAGCACGGAGCTGTTGGCGTAGGCGACCGGATCGATCGCTGAGGGATCCTGGATCAGATCACCGAGCGTGCTCGTTTCTTCTTCGCCGGCCGGCGTCTCCAGGGATACCGGCTCAAGCGCGTATTTCTGTATTTCCATCACCCGGTCAGCGTCCATGCCTTCGATCTGTTCAGCGATCTCGGCAGCAGTCGGTTCCCGGCCGAGCTCCTGCATCAGGCGGCGCTGGGCGCGGTTGACGCGCATGACCTGTTCGGTGACGTGGACAGGCAGACGGATATTGCGGGACTGATCGGCGATGGCTCTGACCAGCGACTGTCTGATCCACCATGTCGCATAGGTGCTGAACCGGAAGCCTTTGGTGTAATCGAATTTCTCGACGGCCCGGATCAGACCGATGTTGCCTTCCTGGATCAGGTCCTGAATGGACAGTCCGCGGTTGACATATTCTTTCGCGATGGAAACGACCAGACGCAGATTGGCCTGGATCATCAGATCCTTGGCTTCCTTATCGCCTTCCGCGACTTTCTTCGCCGTCTTCGCTTCTTCTTCCGCGTTCAAAAGCGGGATCTCACCGATCTCTTTCAGATATACTCTGACAGAATCCTGAACGCCTTTTTTCCGGTCTTTGTCCAGGAAGGGATCCGGTGTGTCTTCTTCGTCTTCCTCACCGAATTCTTCTGCTTCCTCAGCTTCTTCTTCCTCTTCTTCCTCGAGCAGGCTCGGATCTTCTTCGATCACAACGTCCTCACTCTGAAGCCAGTCAAAAAGCATTTCCTCTTCTTCATCGCTCAGATGATTCTTTTCCGCTTCCTCGAGGACATCTTTGGATGAGATCTCCTCACCCTGGCTGGTCCTCTTCAGGAACTCACCGCGGATCTCTTCCAGGGTCTTCTTATTCTCTGTTTTCTTTTTCACGAAACGCGTCTCCTTCCTGTATTCTTCTCATTCAATTTTACACTATTCCGCTCTGTTTTTCGGAAAAGAAAAAGGTTTGAATCTCAAACCTCTTACTTAAGTCCGTATTTCTTATTGAACTTCTCGACACGACCCTGTGCCTGCGCGAATCTCTGACGTCCTGTATAGAACGGATGGCAGTTCGAGCATGTGTCAACTCTGATTTCCTTCAGAATCGAACCTGTTTCGAATTCGGCACCGCAGCTTGTGCAGATGACCTTCGCTTTGTAATACTTAGGATGTGTTTTTTCTTTCATGTCTGTCTCCCTTCCGACCTTAAGCCTCATGCGTGCTTAAAGAAAGTGCCTATTCATACTAACATAAGATACTATCTCTGACAAGAAGCATCTTTCCGGTTTTTACTGCCATTCTTCTTTTTCCAGTTTGTCGTATACCTTCAGACTGCTGTCGTCATGATTCAGACGGAAGCGCTCCTGTGCGACGAGCTCGCCGCTCTCCTTGTTCAGGACGGTGATCTCAATGTCCGCGCTGGTCTGTGAGCGGTCCAGCAGCGACCGGTCGGCAAACCGTTCCGGATGACCGGTGACGCCGGTGAAGGCTGCCCGCTGCCGCATGGCTGCGTCCAGTCCGGGGTAGTCGCTGATGTTATGGATCAATGCCATGATGTATTTGTCGTCATAGACGAAGGCATCCTGATTCAGCCGGATCATGACGTCATAGTCTTTGTCAGATGCCATCACCAGCCAGTCATACAGCTTCTCTTCTTCGTTCAGCTTCTGGTCCATGAACGCGCGATAGCGTCCGATGCTGTTCTGCCAGCGGGCGTCCAGTTCTTTGTCGCTCCGGCGGTCTTTGATGTCAGGATAGTTCTTCACGATAAAGTCCGCGAGGTAGTCTGACCATTTCACAGTCCCGGAGGAGTTGAGATGGCCGATGTCGCGCAGGTCGGTATAGCCGTTCAGAAGCCCTTTGATGTACTGGGTGCTGATGTTTTTACAGCCGTATTTTTCACCGATCGCAGACGCCGAGTTCATTGCCTGGATCTGTTCCAGACCGCAGTAGAACGGCGTATTGACAAGCAGGACGTCAATGTTTCTCTCCTGCAGATATACGATCATCTTCTCCAGATATTCCAGTCCGGTATTGGTCCCTTCCATCCGTACTTCCGGTCCGGCTGGTTCCGGGATATCGAAGCGGGCATAGATGTCTTCTGTCTTTGTGCCGAGGAAGGCATTCACGTCGGCGCCTTTTTCAAAGCCTTTGTCTGTTTTCCGGAAATCTTTCTCCGACAGTTCCGCCCAGCGGGAATGGTGGGCTGAGAACGGGAACAGGAATTCGCCCAGATAGGAATCGCCGAACAGATCACGGATCATTTCGATCTTCGTCTTCGACAGCGGGATCGGATCGATCATCTCATGGAGATAGGCAAAGTGGATATCAGAATACTTCACATCCCAGAACGCGCCGTAAGTATCGATCACGACCAGCTTCGGCGTCTGTTTTTCCAGCGCGCAGCGCATGATCCAGTAATCGACCGGGATCCACTGCCCGTAATCCGCCAGGTTGTACGATGTGATGCCCGTCCTGCGGTAGATCTCCAGCGGCGAGATGCCCATCACGGTATGGCTGGATCCGAAGAACCAGACGTCATAGTCGTCCGGGTACTGATAGAATTCCCCGGTCTTCATCGAGATGTTCTTCGGCTTCAGAAGACCGGATACGCCGAAAAGGCATGCCAGTGTCACGCATGCCGTGATCAGCCATTTGACAGGTCTTCTCACTCGTTTCATCACTCACCTCAGAACTGGAAATAGATAAAGTCAGCTGCGCTGAAGCCGCTGCCCCAGACGCCGAATACCGCGATAATGCAGACGGCTGCCGCGATCCACAGACACCGGAACCAGAAGTCCTGTTTCAGGATCACCTTCCGGATACAGATGCCGCTGTATTTGAACAGGTCCGCTGCCAGCAGGATCATCATGGCGATGACCAGCAGGATCAGCTGCGGCATTTTGAGACCGCACTGCGCCAGCGAACCGTCGAACAGGATCCACGGGTTGCGCACCGTGAAGATGCTCTGGATCACGGAGAGCGCGTGCATCAGACCGTTGGCCCGGAAGAAGATCCAGGCGAACGTGATCAGGCAGTAGGTCACCAGGATCCCGGCACCGCGGTGGGCAAGGCTGTTTCTCTGCAGACCGAACCAGTCCTGGATCCCTTCTCTGTATGGCTTCAGGCAGGCGCCGATCACCTGGTACAGGCCGTTGATCACGCCCCATGCCACAAATGACCACGCTGCCCCGTGCCAGAGTCCGCTGAGCAGGAAGACGATCATGATATTGAGATACGTTCTGCCGGTCCCCCTGCGGCTGCCGCCGAGCGGGATGT
>JAILCN010000209.1 GCA_024680365.1 Solobacterium sp. | reverse complement strand
GGCGGCCGTATACAAAGCGTGATGAAGAGATCTCCCGGCAGCTGACGGACTATTTCGCGGCATTCGCGAAAACCGGTGATCCCAACGGCAAAGACAGACCCGGCTGGATGCCGTGCAGAAACGGCATGCTTAACGTACTGCACATCACAAAAGAAAAGACAGCGATGGGCAAAGTTGCTTATCCGAAACTGTGCATGAATATGATCCGGAAAGGAAACCCCAAATATGAAATTTCATCATGAATTTCAATTAAAGAACAACTGCGGAACATACGCGGAATATGAAGCAGACGGCGTGACCATGCGTCTGGACTTCTTTGAACACATCCTGCGTGTTTCCCTGATCCGTGACACAGACAGTCTCCTGCCAACCTGGAGCGTGGATCCTGACGGCAGCTGTCCGCAGTCCGGAAGAAACAAGCTTTCGCAGAAAGGTTTTGTCACGCTGTCACCTGTTCTGCAGGAAGAAGACGGTGTTGTCTCGTTTGATCTGTACGGTCTTCACTTCAGGATCGAACTGCTCAATTTCCGCATCACTGCCGCAAATGAGAAAGGCATCCTGTATCAGGACCGCAATAGCCAGGCGTACAACTTTGACGGTGAACTGGGCGACGGCTCCGTGCACTTTACCAGACGCGAACCGGATCAGAAGATCTACGGTCTGGGAGACAAGAGCGGTCATGTAAACAAGAACGGCCGCAGCTTTGAGCTCGGCACAGATGACGCCATGGGCTTCAGGGCAGAATACTCTGATCCGCTGTACAAACATTTCCCGTTCTATATCTGTGTGAATCATGCCGGCTCGTACGGTCTGTACTATGACACATACAGCAGCGGCCGAGTGAACTTCGGCGAAGAACATGACAATTACTTTGAGCCATTCAATTCCATCCGCTATGAAGAAGAAAACATGGTCTTCTATCTGATCACCGGATCTCCTGCTGAGATCATTCAGCGCTTCAACACCATGACCGGAGGCATCGCACCGGTGCCGGAGTGGGCGTTCTCCTACTGCGGCAGTACGATGGAATATACCGATGCCCGCAACGCCGATGAGCAGCTGAGAGGCTTTGTTCAGAAGTGTGAAGAGAACGGGATCAAAGCACGCGGTTTCTATCTGTCCAGCGGCTACACGCAGATCGGCGATCAGCGCTGTGTATTCCACTGGAACACAGACAAGGTCCCTTCTCCGGAAGGCCTTGCGGAATACTTCCGCAGCCATGGTCTTCAGATCATGCCGAATATCAAGCCTGCATTCCTTTCCATTCATCCCCTGTATCAGAAGATCGCGGAAAACGGCTGGTTCCTGCATTACAAAGACGGATCACCGGCAGTGTTCCCGTTCTGGGGCGGCATGGCCAGCTATCTGGACTTCACCAATCCCGGTGCTTACGCGTTCTGGCAGGAATGCGTCAGAGACAGTCTGATCCGCTATGGATATCAGAACCTCTGGAATGACAACAATGAATATGATGTCTGGGACAAAGATGTTTATGCCTGCGGCTTCGGCAGAGAAGTGCAGGCGCGTCTGATCCGTCCCCTGTTCTCCTGTCTGATGGCAGGAGCAGGCCGGGAGATCTGTCTGAAAGAAGCAGAGTATCACGGCACTGATCCGTTCATGATCTCCCGCTGTGCCATTCCCGGGACCCAGCGCATCGCGACGACGTGGACCGGCGACAATTACACGGACTTCCGGGATCTGCGCTTCAACCATTACCAGGCAATGACCATGTCACTGTCCGGCTTTGCTTTCTTCGGTCAGGACATCGGCGGCTTCTCCGGTCCGAAACCGGGAAAAGAACTGTTCCTGCGCTGGCTGCAGTATGCCCTTTTCACACCCCGTTTTGTCCTGCACTCCTGGAAACCAGGCGAACCGTCCACCATGCCGTGGCTGTATGAAGACCTGATGGATCACGTCAGAAAGCTGTTTGCCCTGCGGGAAACACTGGTGCCCTATCTCCATGCCCAGATGCAGCGCTGCGTATCTGAGAATCTTCCGCTGATATATCCTGTTTTCCTGAAAGATCCGGAATATGATCCGGAAGCAGACTGCTTCATGTGCGGAGATTCCATCCTGGCATGTCCTGTCTTTGATGAAGGAAAAGAGTCTGTTCATGTACAGCTGCCTTCCTTCAGCGCCTGGAAGCTGCGGGGAGAAGGAGAAACAATAAAAGGAGGCACGGAACTTGAAGTGTCCTGTACCCCCTTCGATCTGCCTGTGTGGTTTGTGAAAGCTTAGATCTCGATTTCTTTGTTTTCGTAGGATTCCTTGAGCTTCAGCTCTTTCTGAGCCTGGAGCTCTTCTGTTTTTTCCTTGGAAAGCGGATAGGAAACAAACAGCAGGATTGCCATGATGCCGAACATGACCGCCGGGATCAGAGTCCCGAGATCATACATGATCTTCAGATTAGCCAGTGTCTGTACTGCGCCTTTCTCATATTTGTAGTGCATGCCGAGCAGCGCGCCGTTAACGCAGATGGCAGCCAGTACCTGACCGACTTTGCGGAACAGATTGAACACGGAATACGCAGTGCCGTCATCACGGCTGCCTGTTTTGACTTCGATATCATCAATGGCGTCGGCCACCATTGCCCACAGCTGCATAACCAGCGTCGTCAGTCCGCAGCCGCTGATGAAGTTCATTGCCAGGAAGATCCACAGCAGCTTTGAAGGATCCATGCCGCGCAGGAAGAACAGGATCAGATTCGCCAGTGCCGCAACGGTCATGCCGATGGCAGTAACTTCCTTTTTGCCTTTCTTTCCGGTCAGCTTCGGCAGGAAGAACATGAAGATGATCATCGGTGAATACGTACATGCCTGGGTTGCCAGGTTCATCCAGTTGGCATGGAAATAGTCATCAAACAGATAGGTATAGAAGCTCTGGGTGAACATCTGTCCGGCAAGCAGCAGCATCGATACCATCGTGATCGCGACAAAGGCACGGTTGTGGAACAGCAGGATGATGGCTTTCTTCGCTGCGCCTTTTTCTTTCGGCTGCGGCTTTGTCTTTACACGTTCCTTATTCAGCGTAAAGCTGATCAGTAACATCACGCACGATACGATTGCCATGATGATGACGCCTTTGATGACAGGCCCGTACTGCATATCGGTGATCACTTTGCCGTTTTCACCGATCACAGGATTGCCGGAGGCATCCAGACGCTTGGCATAGGCAAAGCTGGCAATGAGCAGGACCGGGATCGATCCCAGTGCCGCACCGATGGAACGGAACACGGAAAGTGTGGAACGCTCATGCGCGTCTGTCGTCACGACTGAGGCAAGTGATCCGTAGGGGATCTGCAGAACGGTATATGCCATGCCGAAGAAGATATATGTGCATGTCGCGTAAATGCAAGTCGCTGTGTAATGGCCTTCCTCACCGATCCCCGGCAGTTTCAGGAACATCAGGACAGCGGAGATCGCCAGAGGTACTGCAGCGTACAGGATCCATTTCCGGTAGCGGCCGTGAGGTCCCGGTTCCACCGTATCGCAGATGCGTCCCATGATCGGGTCGTTGATGCCGTCCCATACTCT
>JAILCN010000195.1 GCA_024680365.1 Solobacterium sp. | reverse complement strand
AAAGGAGAAGCGGATCAAAACAAGTTACCGGTCCAGATCAGTGATCTTTGATGTGTACAGAAAAGATGATACGCATCTGTTCGATATCGAGATGCAGATAGAAGACAATATGTATCTGATGGACCGGGCAGTGTATTACGGCTCATCCATGATCGTTGATTCTCATGAAGCAGGTTCAGGATATGAACTGAAGCACAAGAGCTATGTGATCTTCATCTGTGCCTTTGACGCAACACATACCGGAAAACGGGTGGAACATCTGATCCTGCAGAATGACGGCAGAACCGTATCATCAGATAAGATGCATGTGATCTTTGTGAACTGTCCGGTAGAAGGAGAGGACAACGAACAGCTGCGACCGTTCGCACAGTATGTGATGAATGGAAAAGCAGATGAAGATGATCCTTTTGTACAGGAAGTGAATACTGCGGTAGAATTGAAGAGAGGAAACCGGAAAGAGCAGGAACTGTATATGGAATGGCTGTATGAGCTGGACAAGGCAAAAGCAGAAGGAAAAGCTGAAGGAATCAGGATCGGAGAAGAAAAAGGAAAAGCAGAAGGTCTGGAAGAAGGCAGACTGAATGCTTTGCTTTCCCTGTACAAAGAAGGACTTCTTGATCTGAAAACTGTATTAGAGAAAACAGGATTCACAGAAGAAGAACTGGAAAAAGCACTTGAAAATATTCAGGAATAAACAGAATATCTGATCAGTAGAGAGTATTAAAAACCTCCTGTCAGTTTGTATGACAGAAGGTCTTTTATTTTCAGAATTGAGGGGAGATCAGTTCACCGATGATCATGTAATGCGGCTCAATGCCGTTCTGATAGATCGCTTTCGCGTAATCAGGACACTGGTCATATTCCAGCTGTGCCATGTAGATCTTCCGGCAGACATAGGTCTCTGATGCTTCGGCGTATGAAACACAGCCGTCACAGCTGACCGGCGTCAGTCCGGCTGCTTTCGGCTTGTCAGTATCACGTCCTGAAGTTCTTCCCATGATGGTCAGTGCTTCTTTATATTCCTCCGGGAACAGGCAGACAGTGAAATACTCAGAGTCTTTGATGAAATTCCAGGTATAACGGTCAGGACGTACATATACAGTGACCGCGCTTCTGCTCCAGATGGTGCCCATGGCGCCCCAGCCGATGGTCATGCTGTTGAAATGATCCGGTGTACCGGCTGTTAACAATGCCCAGCGTTTGTGAAAATCCGTAAACGGTTCAGGATGATTCATATGCTTTCCTCACTTTTTGTATGAATTCATTTTACCGAAGCTTTGCGCAGGGCAGAAGTGAAATGATTTCCGGATTCTGGAAAAACGTTGAGAGAGATTTCAGGAATCACTATATTGATGGTGCGAGGTGAGAAGATATGACAGACAAAAAAGCAGCAGTATTACTTGCGGACGGATACGAAGAGGGAGAATCCCTGTTCCTGGCCGACATTCTGAGAAGAACAGGCGTGGCATGCGACACAGTTTCCATCGAAGGCGAACTGGTCAGAGGATGCCATGACATCTATGTAAAAGCAGACAGGATCATTTCTAAAGATATGTTTGATGAATATGATATGGTGATCATTCCCGGCGGCATGCCCGGTGCAGCAAACCTCAGAGACTGTGCACTTGTCATTGACTGGGTGAAGAAGTTCAATGCGGAAGGAAAGTATGTTGCGGCGATCTGTGCGGGCCCGATGGTTCTGAAGGAAGCAGGCGTCAGCGCCGGCAGAAGACTGACATCCTATCCGGCTCCGAAATACGTTGAGATGTTCAGCGATTCCGACTATGTTGACAACAATGATGAAATGGAACAGATGGTTGTTGAAGACGGAAATCTGATCACAAGCAGAGGTCCTGCCACAACATTCCCGTTTGCGTTCAAGCTTGTGGAAGTACTCGGCGGCAATGTCGCTGCTGTGAAGCAGGGCATGCTGTACAATGCGCTGTGCGAAAGCATCCGCAGAGGATAGCAGAAAACAGGCAAACAATGATACCATTACTGTAAGGAAACAGGATTTGTATGAATCAATGGACAAAGAAAAGAATTCTTGATGCCTTTACAGAGCTGGTATCAGAAGAAGGCTATGATAATGTGACCGCTGAGATGATCATGAAGCGGGCAGACGTCGGAAAGACGACGTTTTACCGTTACTTCCGGAACAAGGCTGCGGTCATGTACGCGCACTATCAGGAGCTGTATGATGAAGCGATCGCGGATGAAAACTGCACGACCCTGACAGATCTGTTCACATTGCTGCTGAAGACAACACGGGAGCGTCCGGAAGAGCTGCATATGTTTGATACGATCGGCTATGATTCCTACCGGGAGTTCATCTATACATATACATACAACCGCGGCAGGCAGATCATAGAGAGCGCATGGGGCAGACCGCTTAGTTCAAAGGAAGACTTCGTTGTGGCATTCTTCTGCGGAGGCGGAGCCAGGATCCTCGAGGAATGGGCATGCGGCAGATATGGTGATCTGTCCAACGAAGAAGCAGGCAAAGCGATCGGTTCTCTGGTCCAGCCCCGCTACAGCGTGCAGCTGGATGACAGAACGAAAAAGAAAAAAGGGACGAAAAGAGGAAAGCGTACCGAATAGGAACGAATTACTAAAAACGTTCCTTTTTATTATGATAAGAAATGGTATACAGAGAGTGGATCAGAAAGGAGAGATTCACTTATGAAAAACAACTATAAAGTCATTATCTGGGGCTTTGGCCAGGTTGGCAAAAGCGCTCTGCAGATCATCAATTCCAGAAAATCTCTGGAACTTGTCGGTGTATATGATGTTAATCCGGACAAAGTCGGCAAAGACGCAGGAGAGATCTTCGGACTTCCTCCGGCAGGCGTAAAAGTGTCTGACAATGAAGAAGAAGTTCTCGCGGTCGATGCGGATATCGTACTCTATTATCCGTCCACAAAGTGGGACGCAGGCAAGCTGCCTTCTCCGACATCCGTCGGCGGCAATGTTGACGATATCGTCAAGTTCCTGGAACACGGCAAGAACTGCAGCTCCACACTGCCTGTCTATTTCTCTGAGAAGAACGCACCTGAGTACTTTAAGAGAATTGATGAAGCAGGAAAGAAGCATGGCACGACGTATGTACAGCAGGGTATCTTCCCGGGTCTGTTTACGCCGTACTTCTCAACGATTGCGGCAATGTTCTCCCGCAAGATCGACACAGCGATCGTTTACGGCGGTGAAGATGACTCCGTTAACTCCGCACCCTGGATCGCCGTCTTCGGCTATGGAAAAGATCCGAAAGAGATCTCTCCGGAAAGACTGGCAGTCGTCAACAACATCATGTTCACATACTACGGACCGACAGTCATTGAAATGGCAGAACGCGCAGGTCTGGAATACGATGAATACTGCTGTGAAGAAGAAACCATCATCTCTGAAGAAGAGGTCAGAACACCGTATGCGCATGTCCTTCCCGGAACTGTCGGCGCACACAGATTCACGATGTGCACAAAGAAGAACGGCAAAGAAGTCACCGGCTTCCACTTTATCCACAAAGCAAGCGCCGGTATCCTGAAGAATCTTCCGCTGGAAAAATACATTGAGATCAAGGGTGAACCGAACGTTACGATCCGTCTGGAAAACATCATTCCGAATGAAAATCCATTCCTGACAAGTGCAGCACCTTCCGTTAATCTGATCCCCTCCATCGTTGACGCAGAAGGCGGCTTCAAAAACGCTCTGGATATCCCGATGGGCTACATGCCGCGCTGAAAAAAGCACATGCATTCAAAGGCTTCCGCAAGGAAGCTTTTTCTATGCGAAATAGTTCGAAAAATAGTTGTATTCACAAATTGTTTGTAAATTACACTAAATAATGATTAAAATAGTAGAGGATTTCAAATGTTTTTGCACACGCAGATTTCTTGTGCAATTTTTTGGAGTCTTATGGGAGTGGAGATGGCAGATCAGGAATTGCGAAAGATGAAAAGAATCGAGCTTCTCGAGATGATGGTCAGCCAGGCAGAAGCAGTGAAATCTCTGCAGGAGGAACTGCAAAAGGAAAAGGAACGGACAGCGTCACTGGAAGAGAAAATCAAAGAGAAGGACAGAACGATCTCGCATCTGAAAGAAAAAGAAGAACAGAAAGATGAAGAGATGGAAGGTCTGAAACGATCTCTGGCAGTGATCTACGGCAGACAGAAGAAGGATCTGGAAGAAAAAGACAAAATGATCACCAGACTTCAGGAAGTCGCCGGTGCCTATCGGGGGAAACTGATTGCGGCAAGGAAAGAACTGGAAGCAGTCAAAGCAAATCCGATCGTTCCGGATACAGATCTTGTCAACAGAGAGAAAGTGATCAGGGTCTTTGAGGAAGTGAAGAAAGCAGCCGACAACTATATCGGCGCGCTCCGTCAGGATGAGAAAGGCAGTGACGCGGATGAATCATGAAACGATGACTGACTACTCAATGGACGAGCTTCGTTCCGAACTGGAAAGAGTCCGGTACTCAAAGAACTTCTCCACAGCTGTCAGAAACACGATCTACTCACTGATCACGGTAGCTGCCGCGGCAGTGCTCATCGCTCTGCTTGTCATGCCGGTGCTCAGGATCTACGGCGACTCAATGTCACCGACACTGTGGGAAGGCAACATCGTACTCTCACTGAAAGGCAGCAAATTCAAGACCGGCGATGTAATCGCTTTCTATTACAATAACAAGATCCTGATCAAGCGGGTCATTGCCCAGCCCGGGCAGTGGGTCGACATTGACAAGGACGGAACCGTCTATGTGGACAATGTCATGATCCATGAGCCTTACATCACGGACAAGGCATTTGGAGAATGTGATCTGAAATTACCCTATCAAGTACCTGAATCAAGGATATTCGTGATGGGGGACCATCGAAATGTTTCTGTCGATTCCAGAAACACTTCGATCGGATGCGTTGCGGAAGAACAGGTCGTCGGCAAAGTGGTGTTCCGGGTGTGGCCTCTGAACAGTCTCGGGACCGTAAAGTAAAACTGGTATCACGCTGGATCCATCGATCCGGCTGATCATATTAAAAACAAAGGGGGTGGTGCCTTTCGATGGGGCACAAAGAAGCAAGCCGTGCCTCGGATCGAAGAGGCAGACTTCACTAACAAAGGGGATTCTTTTATTCACTCAGCCCGGTAACATGTCTGAATGAACAGAAGAACGAAATCAGCAGATTTCCTAACGCAGTCCCTGTTTGTGGCTCACATTTAAAACATAGAAAAACTGAATGATGAGCTGCATTGGCAGTACGTTTGGAAAACTGCTGATCACAGCAACTGCATCAAATGCTTTATCTGCCGGATCATGATCTCTGAATGATTCATACTGGGGAATCTGAAAAACTTCACTCCGGCACAAAGTAACACAAATCTACGGTACAAACAGAGAAAGGACAACAAAATGAAACAATTCAGAAAGGTATTAGCAGCAGTCGTTGCGTTGTTAATGACCGTTGGTCTGGCAACACCGGTGTTTGCAGCATCAATTGAGCTGACAAATGAACCTGCAGATTATCAAGACGAACATACCTACAATGTTTATCAGATCTTCACTGGTGATGTAGTGACAAAAACAGTTGATGAAACAACAGTTAAGGAACTGCAGAACGTTAAATACGGTGCTAACTATGGTGACACAGGCGCATCTGTTCCGAAGGCAGTATTAGATGGTATTACAGATGCAAGAGCTTTTGCAGAAGGTTTAGTGAATGCAGATCCTGCAGTTTTACACGGAACGATTGCGACATTAACAAAGGATAATGGTTTTAAGGCTACTGGACTTGCAGCTGGTTATTATCTTATTGTTGATACAGCAGCAGGAGAACTTGCAGAAGGCGATGTATACTCTCAGTACATCGTTCAGGTACTGGATGATGTAACAATTGACACAAAGAAAGATGTTCCTTCTTCTGACAAGAAAATCACAGCAGATGAACATCCTGCTACAGAAGGCGGAGACGCCAACCCTGGTGTTTCTTCAGATGGAAAGACAGACAATGTCAGCGTCGGAGATAAAGTAACTTTTGAAATTACAGCAAAGGTACCCGCACATGCCGATGACTATGATTTTTACTATTTCATCATCAACGATACCCTGTCAGCTGGTTTAACTCTTGATCCGAATTCAATTACTGTAACAACAGATAAAGACGCTGATGAAGATGGAAATGGTGACACTCTGATCAAGGATACCGACTATAAAGTTTATACGGGCACTGATGTCACTCCTGTAGAGGAAGGTCAAACACCACATACGTTCGAGGTTGCTCTTCTGAATGCAAAAGCTCATAAAGGTGAAACCATTAAAGTTACTTATCAGGCTACTCTGAACGAAAATGCAGTAATCGGTGGAACTGGAAATCTCAACACAGAAACACTGACTTATTCCAATAATCCGAATAAGAAGTATGATGGCACACAGGATGAGAATAAGCCTGGCAAACCGGATTCTACCAAGGAGGTTCCTGTAGGAGAAACTCCGGATTCGACAACAAAGACTTACACAAGCGGTATTAAACTTCAGAAGATTGACCAGGATGGCATGGCTCTTGCTGGTGCGAAGTTCACGATTGAAGGCGACAGCATTAACAAAGTTGTTAAAAACACCGAAGTATTTGCAGAAGATGCAGAAGGTGATTATTGGAAACTGAAGACGGGTGCTTATACAGACGAAGCTCCTCAGACAGAAGACCAGATGGTTGCGGCACCTGCGGGCGCAACAGATGGTTACGTTCTCTGGCTGGAAGGTGACGAAGAAGAAAAAGTCACAGTAGGCGGAAAAGATTATCGTGTAGTAAGAAGCGGAGAAACACCGACTCATATTCTGAAGAAGAAAAATTCTGAACTGTATGACAGCCCGACCACGAAGTACAAGAAGACTACAACTGAGTCTGTTGAAGAAACTACAGATCATGTTTCTCAGGAACTGGAAGTAAATGCTGATGGTACCCTGGAATTCAAAGGTCTTGGTGCTGGTACATACACAATCAAAGAAACAGTTGTACCTCAGGGATATAACAAGGCTCAAGATACAACTGTAGTTATTACATTCAATAACACAACAAAGACATTTACAGCTACAGTTAACGGCACAGCTGTTACAGCTGATTCTGTTACAAACCTGTTCCCTGTAGATGTTATGAACGTTGCTGGTAACGTTCTGCCGACAACTGGCGGAATGGGTACAACACTGTTCTACATTGTTGGTACACTGTTTGTTCTTGGTGCTGGCATTGTTCTGGTTTCCAAGAGAAGAATGGCTGAATAATTCAGTTAATTGATCAGTTATTATCCTGACACCCCGATGAAGGGGTGTCAGGATATGACTGTTTTATCGCAAGGCTTTTCTGTGATCATTTCCATGGAAATGGTCAGAGAAGATCCCTGCTGTAAGAAAGATGTTACAGAGATGGCGAAGAAAAAGAAGAACGGAATTTCAAACTGGATATTAGTAGGAATCATGATTCTTGGTCTTCTGATTCTCGCTTATCCGACATTTGCGAACTGGTGGAATTCCATACATCAGTCACGCGCGATCGCAAGATATGTAGAGGCAGTCTCCTCAATGAAGCGGGATGACTACGACAAGATCTTTGCGGAAGCGGATTCCTACAACAAAGATCTGCTTGCAGATGAAAGCCGCTATGCGCTGAATGCAGCGGAGATTGAGCGTTACAAAAAGGTTCTTGATATTACAGGAACAGGAATCATGGGATATATAGATATCCCGAAAATCAATGTGAGTTATCCGATCTACCACGGTACTGACGAAGCCGTACTGCAGATCGCAATCGGGCACCTTGAATTCACGTCACTGCCGTCAGGAGGCCTTGGCACTCACTGTGCGTTATCCGGGCACAGAGGTCTGCCCAGCGCAAGATTGTTCACGGATATTGATCAGCTTGTTGTCGGAGACACCTTCATGATCCAGGTTCTGGACAGAACTCTGACATATGAAGTAGACCAGATCCGTGAGGTATTGCCGGAAGAACTGCAGGATCTGCAGATCGAAGCGGATAAAGATTACTGCACACTGATTACATGTACGCCGTATGGTATCAATACTCATCGTCTTCTGGTCAGAGGACACCGGGTTGAAAATGCTGCATCACAGGTTCGTGTAGTCGCAGACGCGATTCAGATCCGCGCTGAATATGTTGCACCGCTCGTCATGATACCGATGCTTACGGTATTACTGATCGTATTATTGATCACGACGGGAAAGAAAAAGCGGAATGCTTGAAATGGGGGAATGCTTGAATGAATGGAAAATGGATGAAAGCAGTTCACATACTGACAGCTCTCCTGCTGACGGTATGCGTCATGCCGAAGGGGTATGTAAAAGCCGTTGATGTTGGAATGAACAAAGTAGATGTTTTGTTTACCGGAAATGAGGATGACATCGCTGATTTTGAAGGTGTTTCCGCATCAGTGGATTTCTACAAACTAGCTGACGCAGTGAAGGATCCGGTGTATGACACTTATGGATATGACTTCAAAAAAGGCTTTGAAAATCTGATGACAGATGAAGAACTGAAGAATCCGACAGCTGAAGTCTGGAAAAAGGCATGTGACAGAGCAGCTTCTCTGATCTTCGGTGATTTCCCTGCGGATATCACGCCTTTAACCCGGACATTCCCGCTGAAGAGCGGTGAAAAGTGCGAGCTGGAAAGCGGATTATATCTGATCATTGCGCATGACGATGAAGGCACTCCGAAGAAGTCTGATGACGGCGTTGTCAGAGGATCGATCAGCACAAAGATGTACAAGTATGTGTATTCTCCGGTTCTTGTTTCCATGCCTTCCAAGACAGGAAGAACGGATGAGCTGGCACATACCGGAATCGGTGAATGGACAAATGAAATAACTGTTGTCCTGAAACCTGAAAAGGAACTGATGCACGGACAGCTGAAGATTGTAAAGTCTGTCAGAACGTTTGAAAGCAGAACAGACGCGACATTCGCATTCAAGGTAGATGCCTGGATGCCGGAGGATGTTGACAGCAATGGCAATCCGACAAAGTACTGCTACAACAATGCAGTTTCCATGACCTTTTCCGCAAATGATCTGGAAGATCAGTTTGTGATCCTGGACGGTATCCCTGTCGGCGCGGTCGTTGAAGTGACAGAAGTCTACACAGGCGCTTCTTATAAGCTCGTGAATACAACTTACAGCAATGAAAACCATGTGATTACGATTGAAGATATTCTGACCGTGACATTTGAGAATGAACACACACATGAAGACAGGACCGGCTATGGTGTGAACAACCATTTCGACAAGGTTGATGACAACTGGATCTGGCTGGATCCTAAGGGAGGCGATGAAGAATGAAGAAACGGAATCTGATCATTGCCTTCGCAGCAGTTGTGATGCTGCTGTGCGCAGTGATGCCGAAAGCAATGGCATACTTCACAACGTATGTCAGAGTGCAGGGCGGCATTCCTCTGAAGATGGAAAGCATCACAAGACTGGAAGAAGACGTGAAAAAGAACCACAAGGATGTTGTGGTATATCATGACGGAACTGTTCCGTGCTATGTCCGCGCGACAGCGATCGCTCCGACCGGAGTGACTCTGCAGTATGAACCTGGTGAAGGCTGGGTCGACGGCGGCGACGGATATTACTACTATGAAAAGATGCTCTCCGGAAAAAGCAATACAACAGTTCTTCGCGTGTCTATCACAGTTCCGGATACCAAGCCGGAAAATGAGATGAACATTATCGTTGTCTATGAATCGACAACTTCACTGGATGAAGAAGGAAAGCCGATCTGGGACAATGTCGCGAAGTATGAAGAAACAGTAGAAGGAGGCAGTGGAAATGAGTAAGAAAAACAGAAAGCTTCCTCTGTCTACACTGATCCTCGGTGTACTGGCTGTTGTGCTTCTCGGCATCAGCGCAATCGGCGGCGCAAGAGCTGCTCTGACGTATTTCTCTAAGGAATATACAAGTCAGCTTAAGATGCTCGATATCGGTATTTCTCTGTATGAGGATAACGAATTCCTGGAGAAGCCGCTGCTTGTTTCCAACCGTGACTACGCGAACAAGGAATATTCTGATTCCCTAAAGCTGAAAGACAACTGGAATGAAAGCAGAACACGTCTTCTGAACGGATATCCGGAAGACATCGAACTCGGCAAAGAATATAAAGAAGTTCTTCGTGTTTCCAATACCGGAACCATCGATGAATATGTCAGAGTCAAGGTCTACAAGTACTGGGTCAAGACAGATACCGGTGAACCAGTAAAGGCGACCGATCTGGATCCGACACTGATTGAGATCCAGTGGGCAGATGATCTGGACAAGTACTGGATCAAGGATACAGAAAACAGTATCGGCGATGCCAACGGCATCAACGAGACAACAGTTCTCTATTACCGTGAGCCTCTGAAAGTCGGACAGTCCACAAGCGACATCACAAAGTCACTGAAGATCACATACCCGATCACCGCAAGGATCACACAGACAGTGGAGAAAGTCGGCACAAAGACGATCTACACAACAAAGTATGACTATGACGGTGTGACATTCATGCTGGAAGCGGAAGCAGACGGCGTGCAGACACACAATGTCAAAGATGCAATGCTGAGTGCATGGGGCAGAAAAGTGACATTTGACGGATCCGGTAAAGTCACCGGATTTGCAAAGTGAGGAGGGTGAGTGATGATGAAACATACACTGTACAAAGTATTCCTCGCTGTGATGATGCTCTTCATGTTCGTGACTCCGGCCAGGGCGGATGATCTTTCACCCGATACAGACTGGCAGGTCACGTTCAACGGCAAAGCGCTGACAGACAACTTTACAAAGCAGGAATTCGTTGATGTCATCAGAGGCATGCAGCCGGGTGACACAGCAACATTCCAGGTTCATATCCTGAACAAGTACAAGACTGATATTGACTGGTGGTACGCCAACAACATCACGAAGACGTTTGAGGAAAACAGCATTGCCAGCGATGGCGCATATTCCTACAGACTGACGTATCAGCCGACAGGCGGAGATCTGGATGTTATTTATGATTCAGACATCGTCGGCGGTGAAGACGACAAGACAAAAGATACGCTTGGTCTTCATGAAGCAACAACTGCGACAAAAGACTTCAAATTCCTGGATACACTGAAAGCCAACGGATCTGGTGTTGTTACGATCACAGTGAAACTTGACGGTGAAACACAGGGAAACAGCTACCAAGATACGATCGCTGACCTGGAACTTCGTTTCGCAGTGGAACTGCCGGACGAGACAGTCAAGACAGGCGATACATCCAACTCGATCTACTATGTACTGGCTGGTGTCAGCGGACTGGTCATTCTCCTTGTCCTGTTCCTGAAAACCAGAAATGAGAAAAAAGAGGCAGGTGAGTAATATGATGAAGAAACTTACAGTATTCCTTGTCTCCCTGATGGCCGTTGTATTCTCAGCACTGACAGCGAGAGCGGATTATGGTTATAAAGTAACTGTATCCGGCGGCCTGTACAACAATACAAATTTTGTACTGGAAAATGTTCCTTACGGAACACGTTTCAATCCTGCAGACTATGGTCTCGCTGTTCTTGAGCCGAATACTTCGGAAGAAGCAGCGAACAAGTATTACTTCAAGGGATATCACATTTCCGGTGTGGAAGTGGAAAGCCCTGAAGATTATGTCAGCTCCATCGTTGTCACAAAAAACGTGACGCTTGTTGCGACATACGGCATCAAGGGAAAGACAGTTCCCTATACCGCTAAATTTGTGGATGCCGAAGGAAAAGAGATCGCCGATCCTGAAGTGTATTACGGCAATATCGGAGACAAGCCTGTTGTCTGCTTCAGATATATCGAAGGATATCGTCCTGATACATACAACATCCGCGGAACTCTGAAAGAAAGCGGCAACGAATTCACCTTCATATACAAGAAGGTTGTCAAAGAAGAAGCTAAGAAAACTGAAACAGCATCCCGTGTTGACGGTGTGACTTATTCTGCAGACGAGAATTCCATCGCGTATGAACCGAAGGAGATCGTTGATCTGGATGATGCTGTTGAAACAGCAGGTGCGACAGCACAGCAGGCAAAAGCTGCAGCACCGGAAACAGCGCAGAAAAAGCGTGCTTCAGTTTTCGCAAAGCCTGCAGTCATTACAGGCGGAATGAGCGTAATTGCTTTAGTTCTGCTGGGAATTGCTCTGATCGTGAGCAGAAAAGAGGAAAAGGAATAAACAGATCGTGGGCAGCAAAGCATCTTACAGAAAAGGACAGAAAGCAGGATCAAAATTATTGCCGTTACTATGCAATATCCTCGGGACAATTCTGCTTCTGTCAGTGATCCTGCTTCTGCTGCCAACGGCTCTGCCTGTATTCACTGATCTGAAAGTATACACCGTGGTAAGCGGGAGTATGGAACCGGCTATTCCGGTCGGCAGTATGGTCGTGATAGAACAGATCGAACCAGAATATCTCGAAGAAAGAGATATCATAGCTTTTCAGGCTGGTGACTCAATCGTAATTCATCGAGTGGTGAGCAACCGGCCATTCGAACACAAACTTACAACTAAAGGGGATGCGAATGAGGAGGAAGATCTTTCACCGATCGCCTATGATGACGTGATCGGCAAAGTGAAGCATTCATTCAAATATCTCGGCGACATCGAAGCTTACGTAACAACGGGAGCCGGCAAGATCTATGTCATGCTGGTGATCGCGTGCGGGATCATGTTTCAGATCCTGGCTGTACAGCTTCGTCCATAAACCAATGAAATGAAAGCCCCCTTAATATCCCAGTTTTATTTACTAGAAAGAGACGTGGAATATATGGGGAAAACAAAAGAAAAAGACAAAAAAAGCCATTTAGAAAAACAACCAGTTTTCTGATGGCTATACGTTGTTTTATAGTCGTTAAGTTGAAAACTACAGCTTGTAAATAACAGGTTTACAAATACCGGAGAGGAGAAAAGAACATGAAGAATAATAGAAGGCATTTGAAGAAGAGAATATATCTTCCTGTTCTAATGATATTGACTGCATTCTTTACAGTGCATAGCTTAATTGGCTCTGCTTCAGCAATGAATCTGAAGACAGCAGAGGAAGAGCCAGGTATTGTTTTGAACGTGCCTGAGGAAACACCTGAAACAGAGCAGATGCCGGAAGTAACAGACGAACCAACAGCTGCAGAAGAGTCTGAGATCAGCCCTGAACCCGAACCAGAAACTGAAGTCACCGAAGAACAGACTACAGAACCAGAACAGTCTGGAGAAGCTGAAGAAACTGTCACTGAACCTGAGCAGACACCTGAAACAGTTGAAGAACCTGCACCAGCAGAAGAACCAGTCACTGATCCTGAGACAACTCCGGAACCAACTGCAGTACCGGAAGAAACACCGGTTCCCACAGCAGAACCAGAAACAACACCGGAACCGACAGTACTTCCTGAGGTCACACCAGAGATCGCTGCAGTCACATATCCTGCGGCAGAGTTCGAAGAAACAATCAAAGACTTCGTAACAGTCAAAGCAAGTGCAGAAGAAGGAACGTTCCCGGAAGGAACGAAAATGATCCTGACACCTGTGGAAGAAGAGGAAGTCAGGGATACAGTAGAAGAAGCAGTAGACAGCAAAGTACGCAAGATCATTGCGGTAGATATCACCTTTAAAGACAAAGATGGAAAAGAAGTTGAACCGTTAAAAGTGATCAATGTGACTATGAGCTCTCCGATGGTCAAAGAAGAAGAGAGCACACCAGAAGTCGTACACATTGATGACAAAGGCAAAGGAACAGTCGTAGAACAGAGTGAGGAAGAAAGTGCAGAAGATGAAGTCATCTTTACCACAGATACATTCTCTGTTTATGTCATTGCGTATACAGTGGACTT
>JAILCN010000170.1 GCA_024680365.1 Solobacterium sp. | reverse complement strand
GCACGAAGGCATCAGAGATATCCTGATCTGTGATGAAAAAATCATCACTGTCAGGGAGTCCATAGAAATCGAAGGACTTGAAACGGAAGTATATGACGCGGAAGGAAAAACAGTCATTCCCGGACTGATCGACCAGCATGTGCATATCATCGGCGGAGGCGGCGAAGACGGCTTTGCGTCCCTGATCCCGCCGGTCACGATGACCGGCTGCATCCGCTACGGCGTAACGTCGGTCGTCGGACTGCTCGGCACAGACGCGCACGCCAAAAGCGTGGAAGCGCTTGTCGCAAAAACAAAAGCGTTAAGAGAAGAAGGAATGAGCGCCTGGTGCCTGACCGGCTCCTACGCATATCCGACCGTCACGCTGACCGGTTCAGTGGGAAAAGATATCGCCTTTATCGAAGAAGTGATCGGCGTCAAGACAGCGATCAGCGATCACCGCTCCTCCAATATATCCAGAGAAGAACTGGCCAGACTTGCCACCCAGGCAAGAACAGCCGGTCTGCTTGCCCATAAGCCCGGCATCGTTCATATGCATACAGGCAGAGGAAAAGAAGGCCTGAAGAATGTGATCCGGATCATTGAAGAGACCGATATCCCGATCAGCCAGTTCCGGCCGACACACTGCGGAAATCAGCTGGAAGACGCAATTGCATTTGGGAAGATGGGCGGCTGGATCGATTTCACCGCGCATGAGGGAACAGCCGAAGCCATGCTGAAAGCGAAAGCGGAAGTGCCGTGGGAACAGATCACGCTGTCTTCCGACGCCAACGGTTCCTTCCCGAAGTGGAGCGAAGACAAGAAGCTGACCGGCATGGGCATCGGAAAAATGGAAACGCTGATGGAATGCGTCCGGGAACTGATCCATGCCGGCATGCCTTTGTCAGAAGCCGTTATGCCGCTGACATGCAATGTGTCGGAAGCGCTTGGCCTGCAGGGCAGGAAGGGAACGATCGCGGCAGGCGCGGACGCCGACCTTGTATTCCTGAATGAAAGTCATGAAGTGACAGATGTCTTCTGCCGCGGAACACAGATGATGAAGGACGGAACTGTCATTGCAAAAAACTATTACGATGATCTCAGATGAGCCGGATGCGGTTCATCTTTTTTGTAAACTTGACGAAAGAGACTACACGCTGTAGTATAAGACTACAAGATGTAGTCTCAGGAGACGTGATATGAAAGAGATCCAGCTGGGAATTGCCGAAAGCAGGTTTGCGGACATGATCTGGGAAAGCGAACCGGTCACAACAACGGAACTTGTGAAACTGGCAGAAAAAGAATTTGAATGGAAACGGACAACAGCGCATACGGTGATCAGACGTCTGTGTGACAAAGGCCTGTTTCAGAATGAACATGGTACGGTAACAGCACTCATCAGAAGGGAAGAGTTTTATGCTGCCCAGAGCCGGCAGTACGTGCAGAGTACCTTCGCAGGTTCACTTCCCGCATTCATTGCGGCATTTACAAAAGGGAAGCGGCTGAGCGCCGAAGAAGCGGAAGAGATCAGAAAAATGATCGATGAGGCACAGGAGAGATCATGACGCAGATGCTGTATAACGCTTTTGTGAAACTGCTGGATCTCAGCATGACAGCTTCCTGGTGGATCCTGGCGGTGATCCTCATCAGGAGGGTCTGCGGAAGAATGCCGGCATGGATCAGGGTACTGCTCTGGGGCCTTGCAGGTCTGCGGCTTATCTCGCCATTCTCCATTCAGACAACAGTCAGCGTGATCCCGCCCGCAAAGCCTTCTGAGCTCCTGTTTTCTTCCGTATCTTCAGGTGATCCTGTTTCCGTAGTCGTACCGCAGACCGGCAGTCCTGTTCTTCCGGCTGTACAGTCTGTGCAGAATACATTTGCGGATCCGGTCGGGATCATCTGGCTGGCCGGTGTTCTGGGCATGCTTGGCTACATGGCAGTGGCGTACTGGAAGCTCAGAAAAAGCGTCAGGGAGGCTGTGCCGTATGCGGAGGGCATCTGGATCTCTGATTCTGCCGGATCTCCGTTTGTCCTCGGTCTCATTCATCCGAAGATCTATCTTTCCGCTTCGGTGGATCCCGATAACGTCGGATATATACTGGCGCATGAACGCGCACATATTTCCAGAATGGATCATCTCTGGAAGGTGACCGGCTGGCTGATCCTTTCCGTGTACTGGTTCAATCCTCTGATCTGGATCGCGTTCATTTTGTTTCAGAATGACATTGAAGCCGCATGTGATGAAAAAGTCATCCGGGACTGTTCACTGGATGAAAAAAAGAAATATGCAAAAGCTCTGATGTCCTGCAGCGAAAACAGAAAAGAAGTACTGACATTTCTGTCAGCGTTTGGCGAAACCAATGTGAAAGAAAGGATCCGGAAGATCCTGGATTACCGGAAGCCGTCCGGAAAGATCACGATCGCAGCTCTTGTGATCATCGCTGTATGCGCTGTGTTCCTGCTGAGTGATCCAGTGAAAAAAGAGACTGTCATCCCTGATCAGACGGCAGATCCCCACGCCGGCAGCATTACGATATCGAATGTCGTGACAAGTACGAAAAAACCGATCCTGGATAACATGGATGAGATCAGACAATATCTTCATTCACTGCCGGATGATCCGATTTCACTGGATCCTGTTTTCATCAATCGTCATGATGCTCAGTACCATGCGGATGCCTGGAATACATTCATCACGGACAGCACACAGGGAAAAAGCTGTTCAGTAACGATTGCAAATGATACGATCGAGGGGGATGTGATCTACACATACCTGCAGTATGATCAGGGAATGTATCTGGCCGCCATAGATAACAGCAGAGATAAATTCGGGAAGCCCGAATGGTACACCGTTGAGAAAAAGAATCTGTATCTGTTTGAAACAGTCAGAAAGGAAGCAACAGGCAATACATATGCGGATTATCGGTACAGATCAGCGGTGCTGAGTGACAAAACGAAAGAAGAGTACAGTGAAGAAAGCACAGAAGCCTTCCTCCTGTGGTCATCCTTCGAAAAGCTGAAGAGTGAATAAACCCGGAAATTCCGGGTTTTTAAGTGTCCGGCTGTCTCTGATGAATCATTCAGAACTGGCTTTTGCGTTTTCTTCTGCTTTTCTGTAACGCATTTGAAACACTTTTTTGAACTGGTCAGAGAATTACTGCAGTTTTTCTGACGAAGCGGAATTTACAGATCATTGCTGCTGCGCTTTCACTGATTCTTAGTCGTCTGCCTGTACTGAAAACAGTTTCAGAAAAGATTGTAAATGGAGTTGACATTTCACTTTGGGAGAGTAATATGATTTCATAAGCAATGAAGAGAAGAGTAGTCTGAAAGGAATGACACAGAGAGTCCTGCCTGCTGAAAAGGGACACAGGAGATTCAGATGAACATGGTCTTGGAGCTGCGGAGCCGACATGTAGGTTTCGCCGGGATGACCCGTTACAGTCATAGAGTATATCTGATTCATTCAGCGTACTTGAAGAGGAAATGATCGTGAGGTCATTTTGAATTAAGGTGGTAACGCGCATATGACTGCGCCCTTATGATGAGGGTGCAGTTTTGTTTTCTGCGTTACACCGGTTCCTTTTCAAGGAAAACAAAGGAGGGAAAATGAAAAAGACACTCAAAGCAATCACAGCATTCGCACTGGCAGCTGTACTGGCAGGCTGCTCCGGCGGAAACAAGGCGTCCGGTGAAAAAACGATCAAGGTCGGCGCTACAGCGGTTCCTCACGCTGAACTCCTTGAAAACATCGTCAAGGATGTTCTGGCCAAGGACGGATGGACGCTGGAAGTCGTTACCTTCCAGGACTATGTTCTGCCGAACACATCTCTGGACGCGAAGGAACTCGACGCAAACTATTTCCAGACACTCGGCTACATGAAGAATCAGAACGAGGAAAGAGGCCTGCACCTGGTTGCGGCTGCCGGCGTTCACATTGAACCGATGGGATTCTATTCCTCAAAGATCACTGATCTCAAAGACCTGAAAAACGGCGCTTCCATCGGCATCCCGAACGACACCGACAATGAGATCCGTGCCGTCGATCTGCTCGTCGCAAAAGGACTGCTGAAGAACCTGGGAACAGAATATACACCGGAAAACCTGAACACAGTGTTTGCGGCAGGTTCCGCTGCCAACCCGAACGGCTATGTTCTTGAACCGATCGAAGCTGCTTCTCTGCCGACACGTCTCGACGACCTGGACGGCGCTGTCATCAACGGCAACTACGCTCTTGAGGCAAAGCTTCCGGAAAAGCATCCGGCGATCTTCATCGAAAGCTTTGACGCTGACACAACTGTGAAGCGCACAAACTTCATCGTTGTCAACGAAGGCACAGAGAATTCTGACAAGATCAAGGCGCTCATCAAGGCGATCCAGTCCGACGATGTGAAGAAGTTCATTGAAGACACCTACAAAGGTGCCGTCATTCCTTCCTTCATCGGCGCTCAGAAATAATTCTGAAACAGAGTTTTGTGGTATCATCATATTCAGCGGTGCTCCGGTGCCGCTGAATTTACTATGTACAGGGGAGGGAAACAGCCATGATAGACCTTGTGAATGTCAGTAAAAGATTTGGTGATCTGGAAGTGCTGAAAGGCGTCAATATCCATATCGAAGATCACGAAGTATACGGCATCATCGGCCAGAGCGGCGCCGGCAAATCCACGCTGCTCAGATGCATCAACGGCCTGGAATCATATGAGTCCGGAACGATCACCGTCAACGGAACGACCGTTGATATGCGGGACAAAAAGTCACTGCGCCAGCTGCAGAGAAAGATGGGAATGATCTTTCAGAATTTCAATCTTCTCAACCGTCTGGACGTCTATGACAACGTTGCGCTGCCGATGAAATTCTGGGGCATGAAAACCAATACGCCGGAAGCGAAGGCGAAGATCGAAGGACTGCTGAAACTTGTCGATCTGGAAGACAAGATCCACGCCCGTCCCCGCGAGCTTTCCGGCGGACAGAAACAGCGTGTGGCGATTGCCAGAGCGCTTGTGCTGGATCCCGAATTCCTGCTGTGCGATGAAGCGACATCGGCGCTTGATCCGGCAATCACCAGAGAGATCCTCGCGCTTCTCGAGAAGATCAACGAGGAAATGGGCATCACGATCATCATCGTGACTCATCAGATGGAAGTCGTCAAACAGGTGTGCCAGAAAGTGTCGTTCCTGAAGGACGGCGTCGTCCTGGCGGAAGGAAGACCGGAAGAACTGTTTGTCCGTCCGTCGAAGGAAGTGAAGGCGTTCCTGCATGAGGAGAGCAGTCTTCTGCCGGAAACAGGCACGAACATCCAGCTGTTCTTCACAGACGAAAGTTCCGACGATCCTGTCATTACGATGATGGCAAGAGTGCTGAATATCGACTACAGCATCGTATGGGCAAAGCTGGAGGATTTCCGTTCCAGCGTCTACGGTTCCATGGTGCTGAATATCAATGAAAAAGACAGAGAGCGGGTATGCCGCTATCTGGATGAAATGAATGTTGCCTGGGAGGTGCTTGAGAAATGAGTGCGATCATACTGAAAGCTTCAATGGAAACACTGTACATGGTGTTCTGGTCAACGCTGCTGTCGGTGATCATCGGCTTCATTCCGGCTGTTGTTCTTGTGCTGACGGCACCGGACGGACTCAAGCCGAACAAGATCGTCTATGAGGTGCTGAGCCTGATCGTCAACATCTTCCGTTCCTTCCCGTTTATCATTCTGATGGTCATCCTGATCCCGTTCACAAGAATGATCGTCGGCAAAGCCATCGGCACCAATGCCGCGATCGTATCGCTGACGATCAGCGCGATCCCATACATTGCCCGTGTCTTTGAGACAAGCATGCGGGAAACAGATCCCGGGGTGATCGAAGCCGCAAGAAGCTTCGGAGCGACCGATATGCAGATCCTCTTCAGAGTGTATGTCAAGGAATCCTGGCCGCGCATGTTAAACGGCATCGTGCTGCTGATCATCAGCCTTGTCGGCTATACGGCAATGGCAGGAACGATCGGCGGCGGAGGCATCGGCGACGTTGCGATCCGCTTCGGCTACCAGGCATACAAGATCGAATACCTCGTCATCTGTTCACTGATCCTGATCATCTTCGTACAGGCAGTGCAGATGATCGGCAATTATATCTTCAGAAAAATTTCCTGATACGGAACATGCAACATGCATGTTCTTTTCTTTTTGCCGCAGAAATGAACATTCTTTCATCAAATGACGGGAAGATGGTTTATTATATAAGTAAGTAAAACGTTTCCGGGATCCGGGAACAGATAATCCAAAAAATTGAAACGGAGATCATTTATGGCAGTGAAGAAAGAAACAGCAAAAAAGGCAGAGTCTTCTGATGCGAAAAAGCCTGCCCGCAAAACAGAGAAGAAAGAGAAGAAGGAAGATCTTCTTTCTCCCGCATTCCTGAGTTCTTTTGACCGGTATCTTTTCAACAACGGAAGATACTACAAGATCTATGAGAAGATGGGCGCCCATCAGACCAAAGTCGGTGAAGAGACAGGCATGCATTTCGCCGTCTGGGCACCGCATGCAAAAGCAGTCGCGGTCGTCTGCGACCGTAACGGATGGAACCCGAATGCAAACATGATGAGCCCGCTGGAACAGAGCGGCATCTGGGAAGGCTGGTTCCCGGGAATGGGTCTCGGCGAGATCTACAAATACGCGATCCATACCCAGAGCGGACAGATCCTCTACAAGGCTGACCCGTATGCATTCTCAGCTGAATTCAGACCCGGCACAGCGTCAAAGACAGCTTCCATTGAAGGCTATCAGTGGGATGACAATGCCTGGATGAAGAAGAGAGCGGAAAGCAATACGTTTGCTTCACCGATGGCGATCTATGAATGTCATCTCGGCTCCTGGCTCAAGAAAGACAGTCAGGACGAGAACAGCTTCATGAACTACAGAGATCTCGCGCATGAACTGGCAGATTACTGCGATTATATGGGATACACCCATGTTGAGCTGATGGGCATTGCCGAGCATCCGTTTGACGGCTCCTGGGGATATCAGGTGACCGGCTACTATGCACCGACATCCAGATACGGCGATCCGCAGGACTTCATGTATTTTGTCAACTATATGCACAAGCACAACATCGGCGTCATTCTTGACTGGGTGCCTGCACACTTCCCGAAGGACGCGCACGGACTTGCGGACTTCGACGGCACGCCGACGTATGAACATGGAGATCCTCGGCGGGGAGAACATCCGGACTGGGGAACAAAGATCTTCGACTATTCCAAGAACGAAGTCAAGATCTTCCTGATCGGCAACGCTCTGTACTGGTATGATGAATATCATATCGACGGACTGCGCGTCGACGCTGTCGCTTCCATGCTGTATCTCGACTACGGCAGAAGAGACGGTGAATGGATCCCGAACCGCTTCGGCGGCAACGGCAACCTGGACGCGATGGAATTCTTCAAGCATCTGAATTCCGTCATCCGCGGACGCAAAGACGGAACGATCATCATCGCCGAAGAATCCACAGCATGGCCGAAGCTGACAGAGGCGCCGGAAAACGACGGCCTTGGCTTCACATACAAGTGGAACATGGGCTGGATGCATGACTTCCTGGATTACATGAAGCTGGATCCGTACTTCCGCAAAGACAATCACAACAAGATGACATTCGCGATGAGCTATGCGTTCTCCGAAAAGTATATTCTTGTTCTTTCCCATGACGAAGTCGTTCATCTGAAGTGTTCGATGATCAACAAGATGCCGGGATATGAAGTAGACAAGTTCGCCAACCTGAAATGCGGCTATCTGTTCATGTTCGGTCACTGCGGCAAGAAGCTGCTGTTCATGGGCCAGGATTTCGCGCAGTATCATGAGTGGGATGAGAAAGTCCAGCTTGACTGGGAACTCAGCGATCAGCCTCTGAACAAGGGCGTTCAGAACTTCATGAGAGACCTGCTGCACATGTACACGAAGTATCCGGCAATGTACAAGCTGGATGATTCCTGGGAAGGATTCCAGTGGATCAACGCGGATGACAATTCCCGTTCGATCTTCTCCTTCATCAGAAGAGACGGATCAAAGAAGAACAGCCTGGCATTTGTCATCAACATGACACCGGTTGCCAGAGACGACTACATGGTAGGTGTTCCGGTCAAGGGCAAGTATACGCTGATCTTCGATCAGAACGGTGCTGTGGAACCGCAGGTATTTACCGCTGAAGAGGGCGAATGCGACAATATGCCGTACCGTGTTGTCTATCCGCTGCCGGCATACGGATGCGCAGTCTTCCGCTTCAATGAACCGGAGCCGAGGAAAAAGGCAGAGAAGCCGGCGGAAGAAAAGAAGACCGTAAAGAAAGCAGCTGCGAAAAAGACAGCAGAG
Organism: Solobacterium sp.; assembly: GCA_024680365.1. Classification (GTDB taxonomy): domain Bacteria; phylum Bacillota_I; class Bacilli_A; order Erysipelotrichales; family Erysipelotrichaceae; genus Bulleidia. The sequence goes on along the minus strand of JAILCN010000170.1, from coordinate 5,129 downwards.
AAAAAACCGGCTAAGAGAACAACAAAGAAAAAAGAAGCTTAAACCGCAGGTTTATTGAAGAGCGTCTGAAAAAGACGCAGAATAAAGACACGAAAAGGACTTCCGGAAAGTAAACGACAGACAGGTTTTCCTGATTCTGCCGTAAGGATAAGGAGGTCCTTTATTATGAAAAATGAATTCTTCCGACAGCTTTCCATCGACAAAACAGCGTTCTCACCGCGCTCCATCGAGATCCACTGGTCCGCTGATCAGAAGTCGGGCGTCATGGTGCTCTATCAGCACTGTGACAATACCTGGCATCTGGACAGTGAATCCAGACGGATGGACAGGGAAGAGATCCTTGCTGTCCTGCGCCGGTTCCTGGCGGCTTCTCTTGCGGAGAAACCGCGCCGGAAGCCGAAGGCAAAGCCGAAACAGGAGTACCGCCAGCCGATCCGGGTCTGGCGGGCTGAGGATGTCCGCTGAGGACATCTTTTTTTCTTACAATAGTGTAAGAAACAGGATGCTGTTTGTAAGTGTATTCTATGGATACAGCTTCCTGTCTTTTCTACAATGGAAGCGTCAAAGGAGTACAGATTATGAGTGAACTGCTGAAAGTTGAACATGTCAGAAAGATATACAGAACAAGATTCCAGGGAGCCAGCGTAACGGCTCTCAACGATGTGACATTCTCTGTTGAAGAAGGGGAATATGTTGCGATCATGGGCGAGAGCGGATCAGGCAAGACAACGCTGCTGAACATCCTCGCTTCTCTGGACAAGCCGACTGCCGGCAAAGTGATCCTCAACGGCAAAGACACGACAGGGATCAAGGACCGTGAGATCACCGCGTTCCGCCGCGATCATCTCGGCTTCGTATTCCAGGATTTCAATCTTCTCGACACATTTGATATTAAAGACAATATCCTGCTTCCGCTTGTTCTCCAGCAGAGAGATACAAAGGAAATGGATCAGAAGCTTGCTGCTGCAGCGAAATCGCTCGGTATTTCGGAGATCCTGAACAAGCAGATCTATGAAGTGTCCGGCGGTCAGAAACAGCGCACGGCGATCGCCCGGGCAATCATCACGGAACCGGATCTTCTTCTCGCGGATGAACCGACCGGATCTCTGGATTCAAAATCCAGTGACCAGATCCTCAGGATCTTCTCAAAGATCAACGAAAGCGGGCAGACGATCCTGATGGTCACGCACAGCACGATCGCGGCAAGCCACGCCAAGCGGGTCATGTTCATCAAGGACGGTCAGATCTTCCACCAGATCTACCGGGGAGATTCCACCAATCAGGAAATGTATGACAGGATCCAGTCGACCCTGGCAATGCTGACAAGGAACAGTGATTATTATGCGTAAGTCTCTTTCACTGAAACTGGCGGCGCATAATCTGAAATCCAGCTACCGCCTGAGTGTCCCGTATATCCTTTCCGGGATCCTCTCTTACGCGATGTGCTATATCGTGCTTGCCCTGGCCAGTGATGAAGGCCTCGGGAATTCGTTTGGCGGCAATGCATCGACACAGATGCTCGGCATGGGCAGCTTCATCGTTGCCATCGGAGCATTCCTGTTCCTGTTCAACATCAGCCGCTATCTGGTCAATCAGAGAGGCCGTGAGTTCGCTCTCTACGGCATTCTCGGCATGGACAAGCTTCATGTCATGAAGGTGCTGCTGATCGAATCGCTGATCACATTTGTGATCGTTTCCCTGGGCGGTCTTGTTTCCGGTCTTGTGTTCGGAAAGCTGATGCAGCTGGTGCTGCTGCGAATGATGCATTACAGCGGCAACATTGCCATGCACTTCAGTGTTGTCGGTCTCGCCGGATCAACGGCACTCTTTGCCCTGATCTACGTCGTGAATTTCCTGTTTGCCAGCCTGAAGATCGCAGTCTCTTCCCCGGTCACGCTTCTGCAGTCCCGCTCAGTCGGTGAAAAACAGATCCGGATCAGTCCGCTGATCACAGTGGCCGGCATCCTGGCAGTCGGCACCGGATACGTGATCGCGCAGTTCCCGACTGATGTCGCTGACGCAACAGGAATATTCCTGCCGGCAGTGCTGCTCGTCATCGTCGGAACCCACTGTCTGTTCCTGACCGGAACAGCAGCGGTCATGAATCTTCTGAAGAAAAACAAAAAGTTCTATTATCAGCCGCATCATTTCATCAGCCTTTCCGGCATGATGCACAGAATGAAGCGGAATGCGTCCGGTCTGGCAACGGTGTGCATCCTTTCCTGCATGACCATCGTATCGATCTCCGCGACCGTTGCTGTCTATTACGGCACAAATGAAACGATTTCAGATATTCCCCGTGAGATCATGCTCAGCGGCTCACTGGATTCCCGGGACGATTATATTCTTGTAGAGGAATTTGTCAGGAAGACAGCGGCACAGTATGATCCGAAGGATTTTACCGGCATCGTTGTGTCTCATGTCAATTACCGGAAAGAAGGCAGCGGATTTGTTACGGATCTGAATAATGATGGTGATGTATATATCGAATTCGCGGAAGCCGGTGCAGAAGGCTTGCCGGACGTCACTGTTTCAGCCGGCGAAGTCTGGCTGTTCGCGGAAAATGCGGAACAGTATGGTGATACGCTGACGCTGAACGGGAAGGAATATCATATCTCTGGAAGAAGCGCTGCTGACAAAGAAAACATGTCGGCACGCACCTATATGACAGCGGTCATTTCTGATTTTGATCAGATCGACTGGGAAGTGAATAAACCTTCCTGGATCAGCTATGATCTTGCGTTCGATGTCGGAACGACAGATCTGACAGAGATCCAGGAGATCCTTGAATCCTGCTGTAAGGCAGTCAATGACGCCGGCAGAAGCAGAGGGGAAGGAAGCAGTTTCTACGCATACGGGTATTCCAGAAGAGGAACAGAAGCGGAAGCGTACGGCGCTTACGGGTCACTGCTGTTCCTGGGCATCTTCCTTGGCACGATGTTCCTGATCATGACAGTTCTGATCATTTACTACAAGCAGATGTCAGAAGGATTTGAGGATGTGAACAGATTCCGGCAGATGGAAAATGTCGGGCTTGAGGAAACGGAAGTACGGAAGACGATCCGCTCCCAGGTGCTGACAACATTCTTCCTGCCTCTGATCACTGCTCTGGTGCATGTAGTGTTTGCGCACAATCTCGTCGGAAAGATCGTTGAAGGATTCGATACAGTCAATCAGTACGCGTATACGATCTCACTCGGCGTGACGTCGCTGATCTTCACGGTCATTTATATGATCGTCTACTGGGGAACCTCCCGGGTGTACTACCATATCATCCGTCAGGCATGATACTGCAGGCTCTGTCATTCAGAGCCTGTTTTGTTATAATGATAAGCAGGAAACGGTTAACAGTATGTACAGAGTATTTATTATCGAAGATGATGAAACCATTGCCGGTCTGCTCGGTGAAAAGCTGAGGAGCTGGGGATATGAAACAGCTGCCGTGCAGGATTTTTCCAGCGCGGCGTCGGAAGCCCTCGCGTTTGATCCGCATCTGATCCTGCTGGATATCAAGCTGCCGTACTACAACGGCTTCCACTGGTGCGCGGAGATCAGAAGGACCTCGACGGTCCCGATCATCTTTTTATCCAGCGCTTCGGACAATATGAATATCGTCATGGCAATGAATATGGGCGGGGATGACTTTATCGCCAAACCCTTTGACATGGATGTCCTGATCGCCAAGATCCAGGCGCTCTTAAGAAGAGTACACAACATGCCGCGGGAGACCCGTCATATCGAACACCGCGGACTTCTTCTGAACGCGGACGATCAGACAGCTGTCTATAATGGTCAGACGATCGAACTGACAAAGAACGAATTCAGGATCCTGAATGTTCTGATGAGCTCGCCGGGCAAGATCATCTCCCGGGATGATCTGATGCAGAAACTGTGGCAGACGAATGAATTCGTGGATGACAATACCCTGACTGTCAATGTGACGCGTCTCAGGAGGAAGCTGGAACAGGCAGGTCTTGCGGACTACATCATTACCAGAAAAGGCGCAGGGTACATGGTATGATCTTCTCCTATCTGAAAGAAAGGATCCTGTTTCTGCTTCTGCTGGCTGCCTCGCTGGCAGTGATCCTGATCATGCCGCTGCTGTATGAAGTCTACCGCTCCGCCAGCCTGTACGCGGCTGTGCTGGTGCTGTTCTGCGCGCTGCTGCTTCTGATACCGGACTATCTGCGCTGGCGGAAATATATGACAGATCTTTCGCATCTGAGCGGTTTTGCATCGGCTGATCTGGAAAAACTGCCGCGTGAATTCCATGGATCAGACCGCGTCTATACAAAACTGATCGAAAAGTACGCGGATGAATACCGCTCACTGGAAGAGAAAAGCGCGGAAGCGGAGAGTGATCTCCGAGATACGTACATTCTCTGGGCGCACCAGATCAAGACGCCGATCGCGGCTATGCGCCTGCTTCTGGATGAAAAAAAGGATCCGCAGGTGAATGAACAGCTGTTCCGGATCGAGGAATATGTGAATCAGCTCCTGTATTATTTCCGCAGTGAGCGCATCAACAATGACTTCGTGATCCGTTCTTATGATATCGATGAGATCGTTACTTCCTGCATCCGGAAGTATTCCATGATCTTTATCCGCAAACACCTGAAACTGGAATATGAACCGGTGAAGGTGCAGGTCGACACCGATGAGAAGTGGCTTGGCTTCGTGATCGAACAGATCCTCTCCAACGCGACGAAGTATACAAAGGAAGGCTCTGTGAAGATCTGGGGAACAACGGAAAAACTGGTGATCCAGGATACCGGCATCGGCATCGCGGCTGAAGATCTGAAGCAGATCTTCGAGAAAGGATATACGGGACTCAACGGCAGACAGGAAAAACGGTCAACCGGTCTGGGTCTGTATCTGTGCCGTGAGATCCTGACGAAACTCGGTCACGATATCAGGATCGAAAGTGAGAAAAACAGGGGGACAACAGTAACTATTTTCTTCAAACCGCAGTGAAATGCGGCTTTTTTTACACTGTTATGTAATGACCCCTGTCAAGCCCCATGATAAAAAGTTTTTGATGTCAGGGGCTTTTGATAATTCGAAGGTATAGGGAAAGAGTCCCATGCATGCAACAGTTCGCGGTAGTTGGCCATTCTGTTATACGTGTA
>JAILCN010000147.1 GCA_024680365.1 Solobacterium sp. | reverse complement strand
AAGTTCAATCATCAATATCCATAATCAGTTCAGTTACTAACTGCTCAACTTTCTTTTGCACTCTTCTGGAACATCTTTTTTTTATTTTCGGCGCTAAATAAAAAATGACGTAAACCGTTTTTCAGGTTTACGCCATTGGCCTGAGCACAATGTGCCGGGCTTTTTTCAGGTGAAGCGTTCTCTGAGGTTTAATTGAAACTTCTCTTATGGTAGAATAAGCACGGTCAAAGAGGTATGTCATGAAAGTTATGATAGCAGCCGGGGGCACCGGGGGACATATTTATCCCGCTCTTGCTCTCGCTGAAATATTAAAAAAAGAAAAACCTGAAACTGAGATCATCTTCTTCGGATCAGATGACAGAATGGAAGCCCAGGTCATCCCGGCTGCCGGTTATCAGTTTTACGGAACATCCATGTCGGGAATGAACGGCGGCGTGAGTGCCAAGATCAGATCGGTTCTTTCCCTGATCAGAGCAGGCAATGTCTGCCGGAAGATCCTGAAAAAAGAAAAGCCTGATATCTGCATCGGTTTTGGCAATTATATCAGCGTTCCGCTGATCAAAACTGCCCGCCGGATGCATATTCCGGTCATGATCCACGAACAGAACAGCTTTGCCGGCAAGGCAAACCGTTTTGTCAGCAAAGATGCTGATATCATCGTGGGATGCTATGAAAGCAACCTTGAACAGATGCCGCGGGATAAGGTCAGACTGTACGGCAATCCGCAGGCGTCACTGGCGGCGGAAGTTGTCTTTGATCCATCCTGTCTGCGTGATCTGGGCCTGGATACGGAAGTGCCTTTTGTTGTGTTTATGATGGGTTCGCTCGGCAGTGAATCTGTTTCGAAAGTGATTGATGAAGCCTGCAGTCTCTTTGATCCGTCTTTCCAGGTGATCATTGCGGCAGGTGCGTCCAATGACTATGAGTTCCGGACGACTTCTGAAGGAAGGATCCGGATCGTCCCGTATGTAGACGGAAAGCAGATGCTGAAAGGCTGCACACTGGCGGTCACCAGAGCCGGAGCCACGACGATGGCAGAGATCGGTGCGATCGGCTGTGCTTCGGTGCTGATCCCGAGTCCGTTTGTTCCGAACAACCACCAGGTGATCAACGCACTTGAACTTGTGAAGCAGGATGCCGCCGTCATGATCGAAGAAAAAGATCTGACAGCGAAGGTGCTTGCGGATACCGTCAACGGACTGATGAAAGATCCTGAGAAGATCAGAAAAATGCGGGAAAATGCCTGGCGATCCGGAAAACGCGACGCGGCGGAAAAGATGATCAGGTGCATGGAGGAATTGGTGAATGGATGAATTATTAACTGAACTGCAGCAGTATGGAACTGCAGAGTGCAATGTTCCGTTTTCCGCGATGACGACACTGCGGATCGGCGGAAATGCCAGATATGTTTTCTATCCTGATTCCGATGTGGCTCTGGATGCAGTGATCAGAATGCTGAATGAAAGAAATGTTTCCTATAAGATGCTCGGCAAAGGCAGCGACCTGCTTTGTTCCGATGACGACTATGACGGTGTCGTGATCCGTCTTGACCGGCATTTCAACGATATGTATTTTGACGGCTGCGAAGTGACAGTACAGGCCGGCGCTTCCCTGATCGCACTTGCTGTAGCGGCAATGCAGAGAGGACTTTCCGGCATGGAATTTGCCAGCGGCATTCCCGGCACTGTCGGCGGCGCTGTTTATATGAACGCGGGTGCATACAAAAGCTGCATGGGAGACATTGTCAGGGAGATCTTTGTGTATCGTGACAGCAGACTGGAATGGATCCCGGCAGAGATCTGCGGCTTCGCGTATCGTTCCAGCATCTTCCAGGAACATCCTGACTGGATCATACTCGCAGTCAAGATCATGCTTTCTGAAAAGAATAAAGATGAGATCGCCCAGCTGATGGAAGACCGCAGAAAGAGACGCTTTGCGTCACAGCCGCTGGAATTTCCCAGCTGCGGTTCTGTCTTCCGCAATCCGGAAGGAAGAAATGCCTGGGAACTGATCGACGGCATCGGCTACCGTGGCAGAAGGATCGGCGATGCGGAAGTCAGTACAAAACACTGCAACTTCATCGTCAACCGCGGTCATGCGACTGCCGAAGAATATATAACACTTGTCCGGGAGATCCAGGATGAGGTCAGAAAGAAGTACGGTATTGAACTGCATACAGAAATGGAGATGTTCAATTGGCACTGATCAGAAAAAAGAAAACCCAGCCGGATGAAACGCCAGAAGCTGTTCAGGAACTCTTTGACCGCCAGCACAGAACAAGGATCGATCAGAGTTTCCGGAAAGCGAGAAAAAAGCTGATTTTGTTCGGCAATCTTTGTGCAGCTGTTCTGATACTGTCTGCATATTTTCTGATGCCTTCATCGAAGATCCGCGACATCAAAGTGGAAGGAACATATTACCTTTCTGAAAAATATGTAAAAGATCTCGCTCAGATCAGTACTTCGGGATACTATTACCTGACTGTTCCGATGTTTGCGGAAAGCAGGATCAAAGAAGATCCGTTTATCAGCAGCTGTTCAGTCAGCCTGGAAAACAGCAATATCATCCGGATCAGGGTCAGTGAGAAACAGCCTGTCGGATACCGCTATAACGAAAGCCCGATCATTATCTTCTCTGACGGTACGACAGGGGATCTGAAAAGCGATTATCTGGATGTGATCTCCCGGGTCCCGATGATCACCGGTTTTGAAGGGGATGAACCGACCAGACTTCTGGCCAAAGCATTTACCGGTATTGAACGGTCGGTGATCGAAGAGATGTCAGAAGTGACCCAGTTCTCTCTCAGCTACGACGATCAGGCGATCCGTGTGCTGATGAGGACAGGCGGATATTTTATCTGCAATTACTATACGCTTGAAAAGATCAGGTATTACAACGAGATCTATCCGAAGATCCCTGACAAGAGCAAGTGCATCTATGCGGCTGACAGCGGCAATACAGCGTTTGCCAAAGACTGTCCCTGGAGCAAAGCTCCTGTTGTGACGGAATACTGGACAGATGAAGAAGGCAAACTGATCCTGAATGAAAAAGGCGAGCAGATCATCAAGCATTATTACAAACTGAAAGACGGCAGCGACGCGCTGGACGGCAAGGGAAACAGGATCCCGATCCCGATCGATGAAAAAGGCAATGAAGTAATCGATGAGAACTTCGATGAAAACTATGAGAAGGGTGCTTACAGCAGCGGAAGTCTGGAAAATCCGGAAGATTCTTCCGCAGCCCAGCCTTACACATCATCAAATGCCTGAAAACATGTATTTTAGCTTCGGAATAGTATAATATTAAAGGTGCAAGGAGCAATCGATATGACAGTAGAAAAAACAACTAATTACGGCAATATCTCCGTCTCTGAAGAAGCTGTTGCGGCACTGGCCGGAGGTATCATCACCGAATGCTACGGCGTTGTCGGCATGTCGAGCCGGCAGGTCCTCAGGGACGGCTGGGCAGAACTTCTGAAGAAAGAGAACTATGCGAGAGGCGTCGTCGTGCGCAAGACCGAATCCGGACTTGAAATTGACCTGTATATCATTGTCAGTTTCGGCGTCAGGATCTCGGAAGTTGTGCAGGAAGCGCAGAAGAAGATCAAGTACATTCTTCAGAAAACACTTTCTGTTGAGATCACGAAAGTGAATGTCTTTGTACAGGGCGTTCGCGTTGTTGCGTAAGGAGGGCTGTAAGATGAATATGTTAACTGGCGCAATATTCAAAGGCATGCTTGAAAGCGGCTGCAGCAATCTGAACAACAAGAAAGCTGAAGTTGATGCTCTGAACGTTTTCCCGGTACCGGACGGCGATACCGGAACAAATATGTCGCTGACTTTCAGCAACGGCATTAGCGAGGTCAGAAAGAGCGGAAGTGATTCGCTTCCTGTGATCGCCAAGACACTCAGCAGAGGACTTCTGATGGGTGCCCGCGGAAACTCCGGTGTCATCCTTTCCCAGATCTTCCGCGGCTTTAATCAGTACATCAGCGGACGTGAGGAACTGACGGTAAAAGAATTCAGCGAGGCTCTGGCAAACGGATCCAAACTTGCGTACAAGGCTGTCATGCGTCCGGTCGAAGGAACCATCCTGACCGTCATCCGGGAAAGCACGGAAGCCGGCACGGCATATATGGAAGAAAATCCGGAATGCACTCTGGAAGATTTCATGGATCATCTGTGCGATGAGGCAAAGAAGTCTCTCGACAATACGCCTGAACTTCTCCCGGTCCTGAAGGAAGCACATGTCGTGGACAGCGGCGGACGCGGTCTGACAGTGATCTTTGAAGGTTTCCGGGCAGCTCTGCAAGGCAAGCCTGTGACCGAAGAAAGCGAACCGGCTGCTCCGGAAGAAAAGAAGAACGAAAGAGCTTCCGGCTACCGTACGGAATACATTCTGAAGCTTTCCGATCAGGGCAGACGTTCCCTGAAGATCGAGCGGTTCCGCAAATCACTGGAACAGCTTGGCAATGAGATCATTCTCAGCAATGATGATGAAACGCTGAAAGTTTCCATTCATACAATGACGCCCGGTGAGATCCTGATCCTTGCCCAGCGCTACGGCGACTTCGCCAAAGTGCAGATTGAAAACATTCAGGATGAGCTGAAACCGTCTATCATTGAAGAAGAACCGGTGGAAGAAAAAGAATTCGGCATCATCTCTGTCGCAGCCGGTGACGGTCTGAAGAAACTGTTTACAGACTATCAGTGTGATATCGTTGTCTCCGGCGGTCAGACCATGAATCCGTCCACCGAAGACTTTGTTACAGCAGTCAGGAAAGTCAACGCAAGGCATATCTTTATCCTTCCCAATAACTCCAACATCATCATGGCAGCCAATCAGGCAGCGGAAGTTGCTGAAGGCAAGGAAGTGATCGTGCTTCCGACGACAAGCATCCCGCAGGGCTTAAGCGCCTGCATCGCGTTCAATCCTGACGCATCCGCGGATGAAAACCGTGAGACGATGATGGACGCTGTCAAAGCAGTTTCGACCGGTTCTGTAACATACGCGATCAAGGATACGACGGTTGACGGACGTGAGATCCATGAAGGCGACTACATGGGCATCATGAACAAGGATATCGTTGTGACCGGACGCGATATGCTGGAAACCGCGAAAGGACTGATCGACAGTCTGTGTGATGAAGATACAGAGATCGTTACCCTGATCAAAGGCGAAGACGCAAAGGAAGATGAATGTGCCGCTCTGGAAGCATATATCCAGGAAAACTATGATGTCGATGTCGATGTCGAAGACGGCGGCCAGCCGGTATACTATTTCATTATCGGTGTTGAGTGATCTGAGAAGGAGAACGTTATGAAACAGTTCGGCATTTCAGTTTATCCGGAACATACGACAAAAGAAAAGGTATATGAATATATGCGCAAAGCCGGCGCTCTCGGCTTCAGACGTGTATTTACATGTTTCCTGTCTGTAACAGAAAGTAAAGAAGATACTGTAAAGAACTTTAAGGAATTCTGTGATGTGGCGCACGAAGCAGGACTGACTGTTTCAGCTGACACAAATCCTGAAGTCTTCAAAAAGCTTGGCGCAAGGCCGCGTGACCTGTCGGTTTTCAAGGAGATCGGACTGGATATCATCCGTCTTGACGGACACTTTGGTGAAACAGAAGATATCGCGATCACCCGTAATCCTTACGGGATCATGATCGAATACAACGCATCCGGATCGATCGATATGGAACATCTGATCCGCAGCGGAGCTGATGCTGAAAACATGTGCGCGTGCTCGAATTTCTATCCGCAGCGTCATACCGGCATGTCCCTGAAGCGCTATATGGAACTGGCTTCGATCTACAGGAAGGCGGGACTGCGTGTTGCCAGCTTTGTCGGATCGCAGGAGAAAGATACATTCGGTCCCTGGCCGGTCTTTGACGGACTGGTCACGCTGGAAATGCACAGAGATCTGCCGATCGACCTGCAGGCAAGACATCTGAGCGCGATCGGACTGGCCCAGGATATTATGATCGGCAACTGCTTCGCGTCTGATGAAGAACTGGAAGCGCTGAAAAACTGTGATCTGACAAAGATCATGATGAAGGCTGTTCCGGAATCTGATATTACAGAAACAGAGCGTGAGATCATGCAGTGGAACCGCCATGCACAGAGAGATGACGGGAATGAGCAGATCGTCCGTTCTACCTGGCCCCGCGTTGAATTCAAAGGCAGACCGATCCCTGCCCGCAAACGCGCTGACAGAATGGTTCACCGCGGCGACATTCTGATCGTCAATGACCTTCTTGAACACTACAGAGGAGAGCTCTGGGTCGTCCGGGAAGAATTTGAAGCGGAAGACTGCTACAACCTCGTCGGACATCTGGCAGAAAATGAAGAGATCCTGCTTGACTGGATCAAGCCGAGATACGAGTGGGGACTGATCCTTAAATGATGATACAGAGAGCCGGAAACGGCTCTTTTCTTTCGGAACAGATATTTTCTTATGAGATGTTATAATCCTGACTTTGACAGTTGAAGAATAAAAGAATGCCGGATAATCCGATAATGAAAGGACTATCCGGTATTTTGGGCGTTGTGCTTCGGCGTAGTGTAGCAGTTACTTTTTTCTGCTTTTGGTATCAGCTATGAT
>JAILCN010000140.1 GCA_024680365.1 Solobacterium sp. | reverse complement strand
TGCACTGGCAGGACACCGTTGAGATCCCCTTCGTTTCCCCGCTGCTCAGAGAAATGGTCCGGGGCATGGATCAGTATGATCCTCACTTCGGCAAGGCTTTCTATGAAGGCACCTGGAACAGAGACTTTGATCACGCCGACGCGCTCTGTCAGATCACCTGTCCGGTGCTGCTGATGCAGGCGGATACGTCATTCCTGCCGGACGGCACGCTGAACGGCGCGATGTCTGCGGAAAACGCGCAGTTTGCCTTAAGCAGACTGCAGAATGCCCGGTATGTGCAGATCCATGCACGGCATGTCATCCATCTGGAAAAGCCGGAAGAATATCTGAAACAGGTGTATGATTTCATGAAAAAAGCTGTCTGATGAGACAGCTCTTTATTTATGATACGGTTCGTTGTGCAGGATGCGGAAGGAACGGTAGATCTGTTCGAGAACGATGATCCGGCACAGCTGGTGCGGAAAGGTACTGTCGGAGATCTTCCATCTGCGGTCTGCCCGTCTGATCAGATCATCCGATACGCCGAGGGTGCCGCCGATCACGAACGTGATCCGGTTCTTTGAGCGGTTGTAAAGATCCTGCATGAAGTCTGCCATCTGGGTGGATGACCAGGTCCTGCCGGCCAGATCGAGAAGGATCACGTAATCATCTTCCCGGATCTGTTTCAGGATCCGTTCCCCTTCTGTTTTCTTGACCTGTTCGTTCTGGGCATCGGAATAGGATTCCGGTGCTTTTTCATCCTGGACTTCGATCAGTTCCAGTCTGTCATAGGGACGGATGCGGGAGGCATATTCCTCAATGCCGTCCTTCATCCATTTCTCCCGGACTTTGCCGCAGGCGATCAGACGGATCATTGCAGCACCGCCTGAACCGTGACCTCGGCACTGCCGCGCAGAACTGTGATGATCAGTTCTTCCTGCGGCTCATGCATATAGAGCCGGTTCAGAAGATCCTGCGTATCGGTCACTGTTTCGCCGTTGATGGTCCTGATCACATCACCTTCCAGAAGCTGATTCTCATATTCTGTACTGGATTCCGTGCTCAGCACCAGGACGCCGTCAAGCATGTCGAGCGGGATGCCCCGGGACGCTCTTTCATACGGCAGAAGATCTTTGACGTTCCGGCCGGTGATGCCGAGCGATCCTCTTGTCACAGTGCCTTTTTCGATCAGCTGCTGACAGACGATCTTTGCTTCATTCATTGCCAGGGCGTAGCCCATCTTTTCCTGACCGCCGAGCGGACGGTTGATCAGAATGCCGACCAGTCTGCCGCTGAGATCCAGAAGCGCGCCACCCAGGTTGTCGCTGCTGACATGCGCGTCTGTTTCCAGGATCGAGGAAGACCAGAGATTGCTCATGGAGATCCTTCTTCTGCCCGGTTCGGAGACAATGCCGAAGGAAACCATGCTGCTGCCGGAGGACAGCCTTCTGCCGCCCATCGCAATCACGTATTCACCCGGCTCCAGCAGGCTGCTGTCGCCCTGCTTCAGCGGCGTCACGTCAAAGTCCGGTGTGACTTTGAGGATGCCGATGCCGGTGACATTATCTACGCCGACGATCTCTGCTTCCGCTTCCGCGCTGCTGTCAAAGCGGACTGTGACATGCGCATACTGCTGCAGAAGATTGTCTGACGTTGCGATATATACGGCATTGCCTTCTTTTGCGTAGATCACGCCGGAAGAGACCAGCTGGCTGTCGGCGATCACAGACATGACTGTCACGACCGATGAACGGGTGTTGTCGATTGCTTCCGTCAGATCGGTCGTGATATCCGTCAGGGTGCTTTCCTCCACTTCCTGGGAAGAAGGATCACTGCCTTTTGGTTCATTGTTCCTGCTGTTCATAAGACCATAAGTCAGGATAATATTCCAGACCAGCAGCACAATAAACGCTGCCGGGATCCATTTCTTCATGGTTCCACCTCCTGCGTATGATTTCATACTGGCCGGCCGCGGAGATCGTCAGATCTTCCGCCAGTCTGCCGGCATGATTCTTTTTCAGATAAGACACGCTGACTGTCAGCGCCTGCTGTCTGGTATTGGCTTCCTGGCTGATATGCGCCAGGATCACAGACCGTGTGGTCTCGGTGATGATCTCGTTCAGAAGCGCAGCACAGTCCTCGTTGCACAGATGGCCCTGATCGCTGTAGATCCGCGCCTTCAGATACTGCGGTCTGGCTGTTCTCATCAGCATTTTCATATCATGGTTGGATTCCATGATGATATAGTCCGCACCTTTCAGAAGCGGCAGATACCGCGCGTTTACGTAGCCGGTATCGGTGATATAGACAAGCTTCTCGGTGCCGTTTTCAATGACATACCCCATCGTATTCAGCGCGTCGTGGGAAAGCGGGATGGGCGTGATCTTCAGCGTCTCGATCACGAACGGCTTCAGCGCCCGCACCATGAACACGTCAGTGTCCGGCAGTTCGACCGGTGAATATACGGCAAGATCACGGAAGTGGCGCAGCTGCGAAACATGATCGCTGTGATCATGCGTGATGAGCAGAGCGTCCACTGCTTCTCTTTTCACGCCAAGTTTTTCAAAGCATTCTTTCAGATATTTCCTGGTCGTTCCGCAGTCGATCATGATCAGGGACGTACCGTCTCTGAGCAGAAAGCAGTTGCCTTTGGAACCGCTGGCAAGCATCGCATATTCCATCATCTGTGCGGTACCGTTTCGCAGGCCAGAAATCCCTTGCAGGCATCCCTTCGTTCGCCGTTTTCTTCGATGTAGAAATGAATATGCGGACCGGTCGCGCGTCCGGTCATGCCGATCTTGCCGAGCACGTCGCCCTTCTGGACTGTCGTGCCGACCGGAAGCGTACTCTTGTAGCGCATATGGCCATAGTAGGAGACCAGGCCGTTGTTGTGGTCAATGCGGATATAATTGCCGCCCCGGCTGTTGTAGCCGACTTCCTTGACTGTTCCGTTGTCGGCTGCCAGTACGTCGCCCCAGCGGTTGTACTGGTTGATGATGTCGGTACCGCGGTGGTTATAGTAACAGCCCCAGACACAGGTGATCGCCGGGTTGTCGGCCGGGAAACGGAAGTCTCCGGTACCGACATTGGGAAGCTCTTTCGTACCGATCGCGATGACTTCCGGCTGCGGCTGCTTGGTGTCCACGCTGGAGATCTCGGAACCGGTCATCAGGATGCCGTTGACCCATTTCTCGGAATACAGGACATTGCGGGATCCGTTGAATCCTTCCTGGCGGACTTCACTCTGGCCCATCAGGATCGAATCATCTTCGATATAAGTCGTCTGATAATAGATCGGCGCTTCCCGAAGGCTTTCCTTCAGGGCGATGATGTTGACGGGTGACGTGAAATATGTCACGCACAGTTTGTCGCCTTCCGTCAGCACCTGGTCCGTGCTCTTCAGCTTGTCCCGGTTGATGTTCAGGACCTGGGTCGCAGAGAGACCGTAGTTTTTGGCGCCGACACCGGCAACGGTGTCATACATCTGAACGGTATAATATTCCAGTTCCGCATTGTCGCCGTATTCCAGGAAGCGGAGAACATCCTCTTCCTTCGTCTTGATCTGATCGGCAGACACATAGTCTCTGGCTACGGTGATCGTTTCCTGGATCGTAATGCCGATATCTCTTGTTTCATTGATCGTCGTCAGCTCGGGGATCTTGGCGCCGCTTTCCAGCAGCTTCAGCGTCTCACTGTCGATAAAGAAGGACAGATATGTGCTCATCGCATTGCGGTAAAGCTGTTCATTCGCTACATAGATGCGGGCGAAGACTTCGTCGCCGCGGCTGAAAGAAACAGCAGTGGCTTCCAGCGCGAAGAGATCGTTCTGATCCAGATAGGAGAAGATCTGTTCGCTGGCGTCAGAGAATGTGAAATAGCTCAGTTCGGAAGTCAGATAGCAGTCTTTTCCAAGATGGACGCGGGAGTCGGGGAACGTCTCCTTGTATCTGGTCTCATACACCTGTCTGAGGTGATCTTCCAGTTCTGTTTTATCAGAGAGCACGCCGACCAGGTTTCCCTTGTCATACAGGCGCCATATGGTCGCGGTCTTTTCACTGACGCGTTCCGCCTTCTGATGGAACATGCCGATATCATCATTGCCGTCAGAGAATGAAAAACTGCCAAAAGACTGCCTCATACCGGGCAGAAACATGACGATCAGGATGGAGACCGCAAGACATGCGGCAAGACTGAGCAGTTTTTTCATAAGGTGTTATTCTCCGGCAATGTTGTACAGAGCCGTGGTATCTGTTTCAAAGGCAAAATAAACTTTTCTGGTTGCGCCGTTGCGGTGCTTGGCGATGTTGATCTCAAGCCGTTCATTGCCGGCTTTTCTGGCTTCTTCGCGGATCGCCTCATCATAGTAGGCTTCCCGGTAAAGCATCAGGACGATGTCGGCATCCTGTTCGATCGCGCCTGATTCACGCAGGTCGGAAAGCAGCGGACGCTTGTCTTCACGGGATTCCACGGTACGGGACAGCTGGGAAAGCGCGATCACAGGAACATTGAGTTCTCTGGCCAGCGCCTTGAGGTTGCGGGAGATCTCGGAAACTTCCTGCTGGCGGTTCTCACCGCTTCTGCCGCTTCCGGTAACCAGCTGAATGTAGTCGAGCAGGACCAGGTTCAGACCGTGCTCTGCCTGCAGACGGCGGCATTTGGAGAAGATCTCCGGCATCCGGATCACGGATGTATCATCGATATAGATGTTGGCAGCTTTCAGTTCGCCGGCTGCTTCATTGACGCGGTTCCAGTCGGAATCACTCAGCCGTCCGGTTCTCAGCTTGCCGCCTTCAATATGGCTCTTGGCACTGAGCAGACGCATGCCGAGCTGTTCGGCTCCCATTTCCAGCGAGAAGACAGCGACTGCGCCGTCTGTCTGATATGCCGCGACGTTCATCGCGATGTTCAGCGCGACTGCTGTTTTTCCCATTGCCGGACGGGCTGCCAGAATGATCAGATCGCCTCTCTGCAGTCCGTGCAGCGTTCTGTCAAGATCGTTGAGACCGGTCTTCAGGCCGGTGATGTCGCTGCGGCTGTCAGACATTCTGCGGATCTGGTCAATAACGCTGTTCATCACTTCCGGCGAATTGTGGAATTCACTTGTCCGCCTTGTACGGGAAACATTCAGGATGTTCTTTTCCGCCTCATCCAGGTAGGCGTTGATATCAGGCTGTCCTTCATATCCCTGTTCAGCGATATTTTCGGCTGTCTCGATCATCTTGCGCATCACGGCTTTGTCATGGATCAGTTCGACATAGCTTTTGGTGTTGGCGCTGGTGATGGAGGCTGAGGCAAGATCGGTCAGATACGGAATGCCGCCGCACTTGTCGAGCAGGTCCATATCCTTGAGTCTTGTCGCCATCGTCGTCGGATCGATCGGGCTTCCTTCTTTGTACAGGCTTTCAGCCGCACGGAAAACACGCCGGTTGGCCTCGACAAAGAAGTCGTCTTCAGAAAGACCTTCTTCCATCGCGATCCTGGCCGCGCCGGGATAGACCATCATATTGCCGAGCAGCGTGACTTCCGCTTCCACAGCGGAAGGAAGCACCCTGGCCATCAGTTGCCCTCGCTTCCGATCAGTCTGACGCGGACGGTACCGATCACGTTCTTATACAGTTCGATCCTGACTTTGGTCACGCCCAGCGTCTGTACCGGAGCTGTATCAACGAATTTCTTCTTGTCGACCGTGAAGCCTTTCTTTGTCAGTTCTTCAGCGATCTGCTTGGTGGAAACAGATCCGAATACTTTTCCTTCCGCACCGGATTTGACGTGGAAATCCAGCGTCATGTTTTCCAGCTCAGCGGCAGCTTTTCTGGCATCCGCTTCTTTCTGTGCTTCCAGAGCTGCTTCTTCCTTCTTCTGTTCGCCGAGGATCTCAAGGCTCTTCTTTGTACTCTGTACGGCAAGGCCTCTTGCGATCAGGAAATTGCGTGCATATCCGTCGGATACTTCGACGATCTCGCCTTTCTTTCCGACTTTTTTCACATCCTGTTTAAGAATCACTTTCATCCGGGTTTTCCTCCTTGTAATATTCGTCTATTTTCTGCAGAAGCTCTTTGTGCACGTCTTCTACATTTGTTTTTGTTCTCTGCATCGCCGCGCCTGTTCTGTGACCGCCGCCGCCCATGGATTCCATGATCATCTGGACGTTGAATTTACCGGCAGATCTGGCGCTGATGCACGTTTCACTGTCCGACGTATTGGCAATGACGAATGCCGCTTCCACGCCCTGCACGTTGAGCAGACGGTCGGCGACCTGGCTCATCAGGGAACGGGTCAGCTTTCTGTCTTTGACCGGCGCAACGATCACGCCGTGGTCATAGCGCTTCGCGGTGGAAATGACATTGCTCTTGAGAGAGATCTCGTCATAGTTGTCTTTCAGATAGTCGTTGGCCTTCAGCGGGTCAGCACCCATCTGACGCAGCACGCTTGCCGCGTCATACGTCCTGGCGCCGGTGCGCACGGTCCATCTCTGGGTATCGATGATCATGCCTGTCAGCATGAATGTCGCAGCCATTTCACTGATGTCCGTATGACGGGAGACATACGGGATCATTTCTGTCAGAAGCTCGCAGGTCGAGGATGCGCCGGCTTCAATATACAGCAGCACCGGCTTGATGCCCATTTCCGTACTTCTTCTGTGATGGTCGATAATAATGACTTTCTTCGCGTGTTCGAGGACCTTCGCGCCGTTGGACTGCCGGACGTTGTGGTGGTCGGTCATGATGACCAGAGTGCCGTCATGAAGCTGGTTCAGCGCTTCCGCTTCGGTCACGAATGTGACTTCCTGCTTCAGCTGGGCTTCGTTTTCCTTCATCGCGTCGCTCAGCTTTTCTTCAATGCCGCCGGTCTTGGCAATGATCACAGCCGGCTTGCGCAGAGCCGCTGCCATTCTGGACAGACAGATCGCCGAACCGATACAGTCAAAGTCTGCTGTCTTGTGTCCGCAGATAATGACATTGGACGAGGACTGGATCAGATCACGCAGGGCATGCGACATGACGCGCACGCGCACCCGGCTTCTCTTTTCGGCTGCTTCCGAGGAGCCGCCGTAGTATTTGACGTCCTGACCGACAGCCTGTACTGCCACCTGGTCGCCGCCTCTTGTCTGCGCAAGATCCATCAGGCTGGCTGCCATTTCATCCAGTTCCTTCAGATCCGTAGATCCTCTGGCAACGGACATGGAGAGGGTGACCGCAACATCTGCTTTCTGAGCAGACTTGCGCACTTTCTTCAGGATCGAGAAGTGATCGTTCATCAGTTCCGCGAAGATCTTTTCGTTCATGATCATCAGATAGCGGGAATTGTTGAGACGCTTGAGCAGGATCCCATAGTTTGTGCAGTATTCGTGCAGGGGCGTCCGGATCGCGGTGTTGATCGCCGCATTTTCTGCTTCATCCGCATACTGCACGCTTTCGTCGTAGTTGTCGAAACTGGCCATGCCGACGACGACTTTCTCATCTTCATAGTGTTCGCGGTATTCCGTCAGTTCAGTGATGTCACGGAAATAAATGACCTGAGCATCTTCTTTCCGGCGGATCTCATAAACTCTGTCATCCAGTCTCACCGTCGCTGTTTCCGACCGGCCGGCGATCAGATCGTCCGCTTCCGGGATCCAGGAGAGGATCCGGCTGCCGACTTTGTCAAGACCGCGCTGGGCGAACAGTTCGCTCATCCAGGTGATCATATAGTTGTCATCATAAATCAGAAGCCCGATGCCGCCGTTGAGATACGCTTCGGATGTCGTTTCCCCGACTGCGTTTTTGACGCCGACTGACTGTTCCTGGGCAGCACTTTCAAAGTGCTCAAACAGATAGAACAGCAGCGCAGCTTCCAGGATCACGGCGATTCCCGGTATGATAATGTCTCTTTTCTTCAGTCCGAAATAGAAGAATGCAAGCACAGCAGCCTCAGCCAGAACGACCAGGACCGCCAGACGCTTCATGTTTTTGACTTTCTGCTTCATACTCAGAATTCTCCTTTGACCGCCCTTTCATGAAGATCAGTCGTGATATACAGGAATCCGAATGCGCTGACCAGCGGCATGAAGCCGATCGTAAGAACGAAAATCAGCGGCAGGAGCCATCCTTTCATGGATGGATATTTCGCGGGAATGACAATGACCATTCCGATGATGCCCAGCAGAGCAAGATACAGGCTGCCGAAGAAGCCGGCTGTCTGTCCGGCTGCCTGCAGGGCTTCGGAAGGCAGTTTGTTGAAGGTGAGATAGCTGTTCATCACCAGACAGACAATGCCTGCGTAGCCCGTCCATTTGGCCGGATACCAGTCTCTGACCGGTGAGCTCTTCACGGTCGGAAGGTTCAGCCGCTTCAGCAGGATCACTGAGAGCACATGCGTGATATAGCCTTCCAGGATGCCGAGCATGACAATGCTCATGACGAACAGCGTTCTGGCACTGATCATGGAACTGAGGTCGATGCCTGCTGAACTGTTGGCGGAGAACATCTCGATGATCTTTTCATAGTCAGCCATTTCCGCTGTGATATCATAGCCGATCACCGAGGCAAATACATATGCTGCCAGGAACTCCATGATCACCGACAGCACCATCGTCCGCAACAAGAGGATCCGCCCTTCTTTCTTTTCATATACGCCGGAGCCGTACGCCACGCCGATCACACAGCTGACGATCCCGTAGAACGCGGTAAAGGCATAGCCGAAGATCAGGATGATCACCGCAGCCGCAGCCAGCACCGGCAGGGAATCTTTCCAGCCGTATTTGGCGGAATAGAAGACCATCGGCATCGGCATCAGCCACAGCATGTACCCTGAAAACAGACCGGCAAGCTGCCTGTCAAGCAGGACTGCCGCTCCGAGTATTGCCAGCATCATGGCACCGTCAGATATTTTTCTGATATTCCTGTTCATAATGTTTCTGCCTGCATGACAAAAAGCAAGCCGCAGGCCTGACGGTATTATACCACGAAAAGACTCCGCATTCCGATGCAGAGTCTTTTTCTTATCATCTGTTTCCTTCGGTCTTTGTGTCCTTCGTCCGGTTTAACAATGCAGATCAGGCTTGAGGGATTACGGATTATTAACGGGGGATCTGCGTTCTTTCCTGATTTTTTACCCGGTTTCACAACCGTGTACCGGCTGGACCACTTTTCCTTCATCTGAAACAGATTTCATCAATTGTTAACGCAGGCTCGCCTTTTCAGACGGCGCTGCCTCCTGAAATTCCTGGACTTCTCATATGTATTATCTCCTTATGTTTCCCGCAGGAAACATATCTTGTCTCTTTACACTTTTAGTATAGCTTCGGGAAATCGCATTTCCAGTCTTTAAATGATGGTTTTTTTCCGCTATATTAAGAGTTGTGAGGAGCGAAACTGCTCTTTTTCTTTTGTTTTAGTGGTATAACAATGCTATGTCAGTTTACAGAGAATCCTTTCTGAAAGGCGCAAAAGACGGAATACCGATCGCCCTTGGCTATCTGGCGGTCTCCTTTTCGCTTGGCATTGCCATGCGGACTGCCGGGATCACTTCCCTGCAGGGCTTTTTCCTGAGTCTTCTGAACCTGGCTTCTGCCGGCGAGTATGCCGGTCTGCAGGTCATCCTGACGAACGGCTCCTATTTTGAGATCGCGATGGTCACCCTTGTGGCGAACGCCCGCTACCTGCTGATGTCCACCGCGCTGAGCCAGCGCTTCAGCCCGGAGACGAACTTCCTGCACCGGCTTGGCGTGGCGTTCGGCATCACCGATGAACTGTTCGGCGCAGCCATTGCCCGGGAAGGTGACGTGGATCCCGTCTGTTACTACGGTTCCCTGATCCCCTCGGCATTCTTCTGGGCGCTTGGCACTTCGCTCGGCATCACCGCCGGCAGCGTTCTGCCTGCCCCCATCGTCAACGCCCTTTCCGTTGCCCTCTACGGCATGTTTATCGCGATCATCATTCCGCCTTCCCGCAAAGACAAGGCGGTGGCAGTCTGTGTCATTGCCGGCTTCTTCTTCAGCTGGCTGTTCAGCGTCATTCCTCTGCTGAGCTCCATCACCGGCGGGACCCGGGTGATCCTGTTAACCGTTGTGATCGCATCCGCAGCAGCCATATTGAAACCGCTGCAGGGGGATTCCTATGACGCATAATATCTGGATCTATATTCTTGTTTCGGCAGCGGTATCCTATCTGATCCGCGTGCTTCCGCTGACGCTGATCCGCAAGCCGATCCGGAACCGATTCATCCGTTCCTTCCTGTACTATGTTCCGTATGTGACGCTGGCAGTCATGACGTTCCCGGCGATCATTGAAGCAGCCGGTCCGCCGGTGCTCGGGGCCATGGCGCTGCTGACAGGCATCGCATTGTCATGGAACGGCAGAAGTCTGCCCACAGTCGCGGCGGCCTGCTGTCTGGTCGTCCTCATTCTGCAGTTCTTCATATAAAAGGCAGATCACTCTGCCTCATTCAGGATCTCTTCCAGGAGATCTTTTTCTTCGTCTGTCAGTTCTTTCTGTTCCAGCAGATCCGGACGTTTCTGCTGTGTCAGCCGCAGGGATTCCTTCAGACGCCAGCGGCGTATCTTCTCATGATCTCCGCTCAGCAGGACATCGGGAACCTTCTTTCCCCTGAACTCATACGGGCGGGTGTACTGGGGATATTCCAGCAGACCGTTTTCAAAGGATTCCTCTTCGGTGCTTTCCGTACGGATCACGCCCAGCAGACGGACGATGCTGTCAATGACTGCCATTGCCGGGATCTCACCGCCGGAGAGGATGTAGTCACCCATGCAGATCTGCTCATCCGCTTCATCCAGGATCCTTGCGTCAAAGCCTTCATAGTGGCCGGCGATCAGGATCAGATGGTCCAGACCGGCATATTCCCTTGCTTTCTTCTGGGTATACGGTTCACCGGCTGCTGAGAACAGCACGGTATGCGATTCATCTTTCCGCAGAGACTCCAGGGCACTGATCACAGGTCCGCATTTCAGGATCATGCCGGCTCCGCCGCCGTAGACCGAATCGTCCACATGGCGGAAGCTGCCGTCCGCGAAATCACGGATGTCTGTGATCCTGACTTCCAGAATGCCCCTCTCCCGGGCTCTTCTGATCAGGACAGATTCCTGAAAAGATGTGAATACCTCCGGACAGACGGTCAGAACGTCGATGATCATTCGACTCCGCCGATCTGGATCGACGGATCCATCTTCGTGATATACGCCTTGTATTTCTCGTAGACCGCTTCGTGGTCTTTCAGTTCTTTGTCTGTCAGCTGGCTGAACGGAATGACGCGGAACGCTGTATGTGCGCTGTTCATCCATGTATAGATCAGGTCAGCACGGACGTTTTCGATCTTAACGGAAACTTCTCCGTCCGTGACGGTCTTGTGGATATCCACGGCGCCCATCATGCCGACGTAGTTGTACAGCTTCGCCTGAGCGCTGATGAAGTTGCCCATCGCGTAGAAGCAGACCGCATCACCGATCTTCTCGATCGGCTGAATGACATGCGGGTGGTTGCCGACGATGATGTCAGCACCGGCGTCAACAAGCTGTCTTGCCAGCATCTGCTGGTGCTCATTCGGGTTCATGACATATTCCTGGCCCCAGTGGATCG
The DNA here is from genome assembly GCA_024680365.1 of Solobacterium sp. Taxonomy (GTDB): domain Bacteria; phylum Bacillota_I; class Bacilli_A; order Erysipelotrichales; family Erysipelotrichaceae; genus Bulleidia. The sequence goes on along the minus strand of JAILCN010000140.1, from coordinate 1,781 downwards.
AAACGATGACAACATCGCTGATCTCATTGGCGCGCTTTACCTGATCGATCATGCCCTGCATGTCTTTCTGGTAGTCGTTGATAATATACTGCTTGGAAGACGGGGCGCTCAGACCGTTCGTGCCGCATGTCCAGGCAAGGAACGTATAGGTGATGCCGTTGATCTCATAGACCGGCAGCGCGTCATGTTCTTCCTGGGTCAGATATGTGCCGGCAGTCACAACACCCTCTTTGGACCGCCAGTAGTTCAGAGAAGCTTCAATGCCGGGGAAGCCTTTGTCCAGACTGTGGTTGTTCGCGGTGGAAACAAGGTTGAACCCTGCTCCGACCATCGCGTCGCCCCACTCCTGCGGAGAATTGAAGCGCGGATAACCGGAAAGGCCCATTGCTGTTCCGCCCAGTGTTGTTTCCTGGTTATAGAAGCGCAGATCATACTTCTGCGCGATCGGCGCGATCAGATCGACCATGCCGCTGAAATCGTAGCCATTTCCTTTTCTTCCTGATCTGTACACGGCGCCATGGATCAGCGCGTCGCCGGTCATGAACATGGAAGCGTGGTATTCCTTGACTTCCGACGGTCCTTTCGGTGTCGCAGACGGCTCTGCCGTCGGTTCGCCTGCCGAAGGCGTGCTCCTGTTATGATCCTTCACAACTTTACAGCCGACTGCTCCGCACAGCGCAACAGCCAGCACGATCAGCGCGACCTTGATGCTTTTTCTCAGATGTCTCTTTCCTTTTTTCGTATTTCCTGCCATTTTCTGCCTTCTTCCGTATCTTTTTTATACTAATCGACTCCTATTCTAGCAGAAGAAAAAAACCAATGGAAATTAATTATGGAATTTTAAAATAATATATGCTATTATCTTATAGCGCACATCGGGGTGTGGCTCAGCTTGGTAGAGCGCTTCGTTCGGGACGAAGAGGTCGCGTGTTCAAATCCCGTCACCCCGACCATAGAAACAATGCCTGGAAACAGGCATTTTTCTTTTGCTTGTCACACTTTTGTCTCAGTTCTATGATTGTTTCAGAGTAATTGGGGGAAATCAGATGAAAGCAATCAGAAGAATGACACAGACAGTAGCGGCAGTACTGCTCATTTTTTCCATGACAGTTCTTCACATCTCTGCAGCTCCTGCGTATGATGCGGAACGCAATGAAGAAAATGTACGGGAATTGTTAGAAGAATATGATCCGGAAGGATATTACATCATACAAACGACAATCGAAATGGGAGGATCTCCAATCAGCAAGTATCTCGGTTCTAACCCAAGCCTTCCCCGGACAGTTGATACTGTCGTACATGAGATGTTTCACAATTATACCTATGTGAAAAACGGATCTTCAAAGCAATTCCGCGAGTCCGGTCCGTTTGATACGAAAGACTTTAAAACTCTGGAAGACTGGGATAACTTTTTTAACAGTTTTACTGTCAATATCGAAACTATATATATGGGAAAAGAAAAAGGTGATGTCATCATTGAATATCCATACGCCGATTCGGCTAATTACAAAAGCGAGAATTTCGCAAAAAACCTGCCTGAGGAACTGCGTACATTCCGATACGATACGTATGTTTGCGAAAATGCAGTTGCATCCGCCAATATAGATGGAGTTTACGGTCTGATCAACGAATACGGCGCATATCACTGGGGCTTCCATAACCAGCTGGCACTGTACCCGTATTATAAAGCAAATAGCGGATATGAAGACTTTTTCAGCGGATGTATGACCAATTATCAGGCATATGAGGAGTTCCGTTTCTGGTTCCTGGGACTGCTGAAT
>JAILCN010000131.1 GCA_024680365.1 Solobacterium sp. | reverse complement strand
ACCTTGCCGTCTTCTTCGCATGTCGCAGGTGTTCTGTCTTCACTGACACTCGCAGAGATACGGTTAACATGATTTTCGTTATTGGCACAGGTAAAGACCGCGGTCGCGGAGTCATATGCTTCCGACCACTCCCATTCCGGTCCCCGCCAGTCATGGCCGACTGCCGGAAGCTCAATATCCATTGTCTGTTCGGTAAATGCTTCGTTTTTAAACTCAGCTCTGTATACCGCTGCACCAGGTGCTTCGCAGTCCGGCTTGACGATGACAGTATATTCAGTATCCACTGTCTCATCTTCTATATGTGTGCTGTTTGTTCGGCAGACTCTTCTGGCTGTGACCTTGCTGAAATCTGCGGACCATGTATATTCCGGTTCATCCCAGTCGTGACCGGTCGGTTCAATGGGCACTGTCTTTTCCGCAGTGTACGGTTCATCATTGAATACTGCCTTGGCATAGTAGTAGATCTGTCCGGGTTCTTCGCATGTCGCAGGTGTTTCTTCAATGAAGACGTCTGCTTCGATGCGGGTGTAGTGTTCATTATCGCGCTGACAGCTGAAACTGATCCAGGCCTGGCTGTAGTCTTCCGACCACTCCCATTCCGGTTCTCCCCACTCGTGACCAAGCGCGGGAACTGTAATCACAGCTGTCTGCTGCTCAAAGGCAGGATTTTCAAAGTTTCCGGTATAGACAGCGCTGCCTTCTTCTTCACAGGTCGGTTCGGTCTTAGTGCACTCAGATTTGACCGTTTCATATTCAACATGATCAGGATCATTTGCACAGATCCGTGTCGCTTTCACATATTCATAATCTTCTGTCCATTCATAGACAGGTTCACCCCAGTCATGACCAAGTGCCTCGATCACTTCTTCATGTTTCTGTGTTCCAAATGCAGGGTTGGTGAAAACAGCTGTGTAGATGGCCATACCTGTTTCTTCACATGTCGGATCGATCTTGGTATATTCTGCTTCAACGGTTTCTGTTTCAACATGGTGGTCAGGATCATGCGCACAGATCCGTGTAGCGGTCACATGATCGTAATATTCTGTCCATTCATAAACAGGTTCTGACCAGTCGTGTCCAAGCGCAGGAAGTTCCGTGATCTTCTTGTCAATATATGTTTCCTCATTGAGCTCAACCTCGGCATACGTCACTTTGAGTCCCGGATCAGTACATGTCGCGGGATCTTCTTCAACCCACACAAACGCGTCGATCGTCTTCGTATGCGACGTATCATGTGCACAGGTAAAGACAGCTTTTGCGCCGGTTTCACTTTCATCCCATTCCCAGACAGGCTCTCCCCACTCATGTTCAAGAGCAGGAGTATCCACTTCTTTTGTCTGAGTTTCAAATAGCGCATTCTCAAATACCGCTGTGTATTTGATCTTTCCGTTCTCTTCACAGGTCGGCTCCAGAATGATCTCAGATGTCGGTTCAACTATTTCTTTGATATCTCCGGAAGAGCCTTCATTGGCTGCGGCAAATGCAGTGACGGTGCTGAGATCATCTGCCCAAACATATTCAGGTTCACCGTATGTATATCCTGTCGGAGGAATCACGATGTCCTTGGTCTGTGTTTCAAACAGTTCGTTATTGAATACAGCAGTATAGGTTCCTGTTCCGTTTTCTGTCGGTGTTGCAGGCTTTGTTTCTGTATATGAAGTATTTACTGTTTCAGTTATGATGTGCGTTTCATCATTCTCACAAACCATTGTTCCTGTCACAGTACTGTTATCGTCTGCCCAGTTATACTTAGGATCTCCATATTTGTGGCCTGTTGCTGGTATAGTTACTGTGAATGTTTGTGTATCAAACAATGTGTTAGTGAATGAGGCTGTATATGTTCTTAATCCATCATTCTCACATGTCGCAGGTCGTGTGTCTTCACTCACCGTTTTTGCTGTTTCAGTTATGATATGACTGCTGTCATGAATACAAGTGACTGTTGCAGTTATGGTTGAATAATCATCTGAACGCTCATATGCTGGTATTCCATATAAGTGACCTGTTGCTGGGATTATTTCTTCTATCTTACCTGTATATTCTTTGCTTTCATATGTTAGTGTGGCTGTATAGATGGTCTTTCCTGCTTCCTCACATGTTGCAGGAATTATTTCTTTTTCGACATACGTTTTTGGGTAAGCTATATGGGAAGAATCATTTTTGCACACGAGTGTAGCCTGCATAATTCCTGGATAGTCATACCAGTTCCACTCTACCAGTTCATAGTCGTGTCCTAAAGCAGGGCTGTCAATATTATTGTATTGTGTTTCAAACATATTATTTTCAAACACTGCTGTATATGTTTTCTGGCCTGCCGTTGTACATGTTGCTGTGTTTTCTACTGTTGTATTTACTGTCTCTGTCACAACGTGTGTATTATCATTTTCGCAAATTGCTGTCGCTGTAACAGTGCTGTTATCTTCAGACCATTCATAGACCGGCTCACCATATTGATGTCCGAGCGCTGGTATTGTTTCTTCAAACACAGTCACATATTCTTCTTCATTGTAAACAACTGACGCTGAGTATCTGATAAATCCATCAATCTCGCAGGTCGGCTTAACATTTACCGGTTCAGAAACAACTGCGTCTAATGTCATTTCAAAAGAAGGATCATTTTTACTTAGCAATACCACTTTCGCTGTCGAATAATCATCACTCCAGACCGTTTCACTAATACGATAATTATGTTCTGAGTCAAATTCAGAATCTTTCTTAACATCAGTATATGTATGACCGTTAAACTCAACAGATGCAATATACTCAGTCTCATTACCTGTTGTCTTTTTTGTGGTCTGTATTGTAATCTCTTTTTCAATTGTATTATGTTTTGAACAGACAAAATACGCCGTAGCTTTTTCTTTATCATCTGACCATTCCCAATGATCCAAAGATATTCCCTCAAAATGAATAATTTTGTCATCTAATATGGTGTTGCTGGCATGGATTACGATCCGATTCCAATCATCGAGACAGGATCCATAATAAATATCACTAAGTGAACTGCACTCCTTAAATGTGTCTTCTGCAATACTTGTTACTGTCTCAGGTATCGAAACACTTTTCAAATCAGTACAGCCCCAAAATGTTCCATACCCAATAGTCGAAATTCCAAGAGGTATATCTAACTCAACGAGAGAAGAACATGCAGCGAACGCAACCTGGCCAAGTTTTTGCAAACCAGCAGGAAGTATAACCTTTCTCAAGGAAGTGCATCCTTCAAATACACCTGGTCCGATTTCTATAACACTGTCCGGTATAACAACTTGTGTCAAAGATGTACACCGTTCAAATACACAATTCCCCAAAGTTTTAATACTATCCGACCATTGAATATCCGCTAATTCACTGCATTGGCTAAATGCTTCTTGTTCTATACTTGTAATACTGTCTGAAAAGACAATCTGTTCTAAATATGTTTTCGAAAAAGCATTCGCTCCAATTCTATCCGTTCCTTCCGGCACAGTATAAGAGTTTCCGGATTTCCCTGTAGGATACCTATCTAATACCAATTGATCATCCGTTTTATAGAAAAGTACATTGTCTTTTACTTCAAAATACGGATTACCTTCAGAGACTTCGATTACTTTCAGTTTTTCACATCCTCCAAACATTCCGCTTGCATGCATAAAAGAAGTAAAATCGGGAGATGGACACGCAATATAGACTTTTCTTAATTCAGTACAACCATCAAACGCATCCATCAAGAAAGTAACTGACGCAGGAATCGAAACCTCCGTAATAAGACTGCCTGTAAATACACCTCCACCTATAGACTGCAGATGTTCAGGAAGGTCAACCTCTTCAATCGGACATCGCATAAAAGCAAAGTGTCCTATTTTTGTAATTGAGTCACAAAAGGAAACTGTTCTGAGATTAAAGCAATCCTCGAAAACTGCATTTCCTACAGTTGTGATCCCCTCTTCAAATACAACCCCTTTGATCTGTTGCTTTATTGATTGCCACGGGCACTCATGTACTTCTGTTTCTCCCGATTCATCTCTGGCACTCCATACCTCTCCGCTTCCGGAAATTGTCAGAATACCTGTGGCTTCATCAAAATTCCAGTAAGCCGTTTCGCCGCACATGTTTTCTTTATATTCATAATTGAGTCTCAATTCATTTTTATCGTAGATGCTCAGTGTATCTTCATCATATTCATATTCAATCTCTTTTCCCGGACACTGAAAAACATAGCCTTCATCTACGCTGCCTGAGGACTGCTTTGCCAGGAATAATTCACCATACTGCCCTGCCATTCCTTCATCACTGTTCGTGATATCTGCCATGTAGTTCTTTTCGTCATCCAAAGTCACTATGTTCCACATATGATTATCTGAGCCATTATCTGAAGACATGATACCTGTGACACTAATACACGCAATACTGGAACTGTTGAACTCAGACATATCACAGAGATACTGGAAAGCCTTGGAATATCCTTCACAGACGACATTTGTTGTTTCATTGCCATCAAATACCCAGATCAGCTGCCAGGGGTTGCCATACGCTGTGTTTTCGTTATGAGCAGCATCGTCATTATAAGAAACCAACTCACAGATTTTATCTTTATAGGCAGTCAGTTTTTCAGTGTCATCAAGCGACGCATACTGAGAGACAATTTCTCTTGCGTTACTGGCCGCTGTGACTGCAGCACCGGTAACTGCTGTATTGACTGCACAAAGATAATTACCATCTGGATCTTCTTCGACATTCATATCTCTGTACTCTTCAGCCACTGCCATTTTCAGCTGATAGTCTGTCACATAAAGCGCATATCCGTCACTGCCAAAGGTAACACCGATATTGTAGCTATATGTAAAACCTATTGATTTGTCATACCAGTAGAATTCATACGGGTAATTTGCCATCAGAAGTGAAATCACCTTCCGCCCATTAAGGGGATAATAATATGTCAAAGATTCATCCAGTTTTCTTTTGGCATCTTCTGGAATTCCGTCATCCGTATAAACAGAGGAAACACTCAATCTTTCCGCTGTCCATGTCATCTGCTCGCCAAGCCCAAGGTCTGCATCATCAAAAGTGATGATTGCATTATCTCTTTCCCCTGCAGCAATTGCAGAAGCCATCTCGTGCAACCTGTTATACATAGCCAGTTCTGCGCCTTCCAGATTCACTGCCTTCCTGGAAGCCGCCTTTTTTCCGCCGGCTGTAACAGGTTTTGGTGCAGAAAACAGCTGGTCTACATAACCGGCAAACAGTTCATCATTATTCTGTTCCCCTTCTGTCTGCACCGTGATCTCAACCGTATCTTCCGGTATTACTTCTTCCGCAAGAATCCTGATTGGGAATTCTGAAAACATGCACGACACAGTAACAAGAAATGCACATATCCTTTTCAATTCGCGTTTCATATGATGATTCCTTTCTCTATTTATTCAAAAAGATCATTATCCAGATTCAGCATAAAAGAAAATGCCGCGAAAGAGTATCCCTTCAGCATGTACATCGGTATATATAAATTCTATATAACCAGTTTCTTTTACAAATAAAAGAAAACTCTTAACTTCCAATAAAATAGTCCCTCGAATATAGTTCAGCCGCTGATTCGCAATGATCAGCGGCTGTTTTGGTTTATTTTGAGTTGAGAAAATTCATTATCTCGCTGTATGTCCTGCTGCTTTTACTGAAGGCTTCCAGAAGCTCTTTGCTTTCCATTTCTTTCTTCTTCTCGATGAGGGTATTCAGCTTATCCAGCTCCTCATCATATTTCTTTTTGGCTTTGGCAACTTCTGCTGTCTGTCTTTCAATCTTCTCTTCTATCGTTATCACTCTTCTTGCCATTCTTCTCAATAGCCTCCAGTTCTATGCTTAATGATCCCAGTTCTTTCTTCATGTAATTGGTATCGATATCAAATGCACTGAGTATGTGCTTCTGTGTCTTGCTTAACGCATGATCAAGTTTATAAACGCTGTTTCCATACCGGATCATTTCGATCTTCTCCAGTTCTCTGATCGCCGCAGGTACGGTCATGTAATTCTTTCTGCTGTCCTCTTTCATCTTCTCCATCAGACATGTGTAGATTCTGTTTCTTATGATCAGTGCCGCAAATTCGATGAAGATCTTGGATCTGAATGATTCGCTGCTGTATGTCCGGTTACTCCTGTTGCCAAGATAGGATTTATCCCCTCTGAACAGCTTCTCTGAATCATCTCTGCTCTTGTACAGCAGAAGTGCTTCCTTCGCCGTCATTTGTTCTGATGTGATGATCACAAAGTATCCGCATAATCCCATGCTTTCTTCTATGACAGCTTCCTTCGGAACTCCCATCATGAACTTCTGATCTTTCTGTCCTTCATGCCAGTACACCAGATCATAGTAATAACTGTATGTCCTGCTCAGTTCGGCTTCCTCTCCCCGATGTTCTTTCATCCAGTCTTCCATCTGGTCCAGCATCTGTGCCAGATCATCCTTCTCAGAAGCCGCTTTGTAATCACTGTAATAGATATGGAAATATCTTTTCTTTTCATCGGATGGGAACAGTCTTCTTTCTACTGTGATTCCATTTACTGAGTATTCTCTTATTCTGTCACTCCATGTCTTTTCAAATGTTCCGCTGACTTCCCTTACGATCTCCTTCACCAGTGATTTCATGCCTTTCATCATGATCACAAAGCTGTATCTGTTCTCATCCATATACCGGATGTTCTCTTTACAGAAATAGCCTCTGTCCAGAATAAAGCCGATATTCTTATATCCGAAGCTTTTCGCTTTCTCTATCATCTGCTGCAGCTGGGCTATATCCGTGATACTTCCCGGATACTGCTCATAGAACAGCGGAACTCTGTTATTCCTGTCATAGGCAATTGAATAATTGAAGACCGTATCCGGTATCCCGCTTTTGGAATGACCGACTTCAATACAGTCGATGTCTCCGGCCTGGCTCTTCTTGTTCGTGCTGTCATAGGAGATATAGATCTTTTCCCTGTGATCCTGTTTCTCATTCCATGCATTCAGAAAGGAAACACTGTCATCCACTGTGATGGAACGGAGAAAGTCACTGACACTCGCATCACTGTATATCTTCATATTTTCTGTGAACAGAGGATGATTGTACGCATAATCCGGATAATACTGCCCGGCATTGTTTTCACATACGATGGCATACGCCATCAGATCAAGAAACAGCCCATACTTCTTTCCGATGATGTCATGGATCATTGGCTGCAGTAAGTATTCATGGATGATCTTCTTTATGACAATATAGCTTCCTACTTTCAGGCAGCTGCTTCTGCCTGAGGAAGAAAGTTCGGGAAGCTGTTCATCCGGGAAGAACTTGTAGTAATTGGGATTTGGAAACATCCTTGAAGGATCATTCTCATCGATCTTTCCGATCGTAGTTCTTTTGGGATTGGAGTATTTCTTTACCGGATCATAAACAGAATCATACTGATAATGAACATACCTGAACCCGCGGATCTTTTTGGTAAAGACCTTACCTTTCACTACAGGAACAGGGACAGTGAAATCCAT
>JAILCN010000092.1 GCA_024680365.1 Solobacterium sp. | reverse complement strand
CTCATAAGCGGAGCATCTCTCTTTCTGTCGATCAGGTTGTATCGAAAAAGCCTAAGCTGCTGCCAGACGAGAATCTCAGACCGTCAGAAAGAGTATGCCGACCCGATGGATAAAAAAGCGGAAGAAGAAGCCTATACCGAACTGATGGGTTTCGGCTGTCTGGAGCTAAGCGAAAACGAACCGTTCATCTACCTGATCAATCCGCCGGACAACGGTGTCTACCTTTGCTTCGAAGTGCGATGCAAGGATCAGACGCTCTATCACAGCGGTCTCATCGAACCCGGTAAAATGGAAGACTTCGATGCGTTCAGCTGCCTCGATGCAGGAGAACATACGCTGACCTATTCGATCTCTTCCTACGATCTGAAAAACGAAGCCGTCCTATGGTCCGGTGTGCAGCAGAATCAGGACATCCTCATCAGAAAGTAAGGAGCCATATGAAAAAGATCTTAACCCTCTTATTTGTTTCTCTGATCATGATCTCTCTGCCGTTGACTGTCTTTGCACAAGAGGACACGGAAGTAAGCAATGCGGAAGAAGCAAGTGTCACGCTTTTCGCAAACATCGCTTCACGATACACCGTAAGACTGCCCGCCAGCGTCGATGTCAGCAACGAATCGACAGTCTTCTACGTACAGGCCAAAGGCAGTATTGCAGCTGATAGGAAGCTGGATATCACCTGCAGCGATACAGGCCATACCCTGATTGATGAAACAGCGACCCGAAGCTATGCGCTGAGCGTAAACGTCGATGGAGGAAGCTTTAGCGCCGATGAGCTGACAGACATGTATCAGGATGATCTGAAGGCCGAATTTACCGTAGCGCATGCCTCACTCAGTGCCGGTAATTACAGATACAATCTGCCGATCCTGATCTCTTTAAACAGCGTCTCATGAACATTCATGATCAGAGTCTGCATCCCTGATCATCCTTCTGTCGTGTGCTGCAGAGGCAAACTCTGGGCCAATAAACCGGACACGGCGCAGGAATCCCCGAAAACCCGTTGTTCATACATAGCCTCCTGTGCCGGTCCGCTCATCTTTTCCTTACTGGGGGTCCGACATGAATAAGCTGTCCTGTATATCGTCATTTCTTTTTGTTTCAGCCCTGTTTTTGCCGGGCCCTCATGAAGATGGGTACATCATTGAAATCCCCGAAACGATTGACCTCACTGAAACGAGGTCTTTTGATATAAAGATCATTCAGAATAACCTTGAAAATAATCAGATCATACATGTCCGACTCCCCGATTCCTTCATACTCAGTGACAGCTGCGGCAGAGATGACGTCGAAGGAAAAGTCTGCTGTGACATCGACTTTACAGGAGATGCTTCAGAAAGCATAACAGTTGAGCTGGAGCTTGAAGAGCTCCCGGCCGGGCAATGGAACGGCACTTTGCCGATCAGGATCTCTCTTGAGACGAGGGTTCCATCCAATGTGCTGGAATGCGGGAAAAAACTCAACGACCTGTTGAAAACCGTTGATCCGCAAAGGCTTGTTTTCACCTCACAGATACCGCAGGCGGAATGTATCGGCGATGTATCACTCGCGAAGGATGGATCGATCTGCCTGTATGAAAATGATCGTACCGTCTACATCGCAAACGGTTCTGATCAGAAGATTCTGAGCGGTGAGGATCTTTCGGAAGCATTCAAAGATCTGACTTCACTGAGTTACATTGATCTGGATCATCTGGATACCTACGGATGCAGAAACATGTCCCACATGTTTGAAAACGATCGTTCGTTGGCCACGATCAGCGGCATTGAAGCGCTTGAAACAGAGAATGCTCGCTTCATGAATTCCCTGTTTTCGGGCTGCAGAGAACTGAATGCACTCAGGATCGATGGCTGGAATACCGGCAATACAGTCGATATGTCGGACATGTTCCGCTACTGCACAAAGCTGAGGAGTCTCTATTTAAACGCATGGAACGTTTCGGCATGTGAAGACTTCTCCAATATGTTCGCCCAATGCACAAGCCTTTATTCTGTTGGTGATCTGTCTTGCTGGAACATGTCAAACGCAAGAAACATTTCCGGACTCTTTGACTCATGCGGAAATCTGAAAAGCATCGGGGATCTCGGCGGCTGGAACACAGAAAACACCGCTGATCTGTCGAAGGTCTTCCGCAACTGCGGCAGGCTTGAAAATATCGGAGATCTCTCCCTATGGGATGTCCATAATGCGAAGGATCTTTCCGAACTGTTTGCCAACGCGGTGTCCCTGTCTTCCTGCGGCAGTTTCTCTTCATGGAATGTCAGCAGTCAGTGTTTAAATCTGTCGGGCATCTTCCGCAATACAGGATCGCTTCTTCCACCAGATCTTAAACTCGATGCGTGGGATGTTTCTTCGGTCATAGATATGTCCCATATGTTTGAAAACGCCCTTCTTCTGCAGAATCTGAACATCAGCGGCTGGAATACCGAATCATTGGAAAATGCGCAGGGAATGTTTGCCTTTGATCAGACTGGAAGACTCTCTCAGCTGACCAGGATCATCGGCATCGAAAACATCGAGACTGCCGCTTTGAAAAATATTTCGAAGATTTTCTATGGGAATCAGAACTTCAACGCAGATCTGTCCGCCTGGAATACTTCCTCCCTGCAGGACATCTCCTATGCCTTTTACGGAAATTACCGCTTTGACGTGGACAAATTAAAACACTGGAATGTATCCAGTGTTTCAGATATGACAGAAGCTTTCGGTGACAATGCAGGAGCTTATCTGCATTCACCAATTCCAGCCTGGTATCACTGAGCAGAGGCGACGTATTCGTCGACTGCGCCCTTAAGGATGTTGAACGGAAGCGGTCCGTTCTTCATCAGAACATCATAATAGGCGATGTAATCGAACTTATCTCCCAATACGGCTTTCGTATTATTGCATAAGGTGAAGAAATTCGAACAGCCGAGGCCATAGGAACAGTAGACGCCCGGCATCTCGATCAGTATGTCGCGGAAATATTCAGCATCGTCGTTCGAGAATCTGAAGAGCGGATCATCATTGAAATACTTGACGATATCCTTGGCGGTCCAGCCGTAGTAGTTGACACCGATGTCGATCAGTGAATACAGGAAGAAGTAGTATGCATCTTCAAAGAACAGTGCCGATGCCGCATAATCGTCGTCGACGCCCGAGAAGCGG
>JAILCN010000065.1 GCA_024680365.1 Solobacterium sp. | reverse complement strand
GATCTCATTGCCGCTTTCGCCAAGAACTCTGCGTCTTGCGGCAACCACTTCCGGAAGATCCATTTCATAGAACACTGCTTTCTGAGGATCCGGTTTGATCCTGAAGTAGGAAGTTTCCAGACCGCAGCCGATATTGACGATGCTGCACTTCTCATGCCTGTCGATAAACGCTTTTACCATCTGATCTGTGTTGTAAAACCGGCAGGCTCCGGCCATCTGGAAGTATTCACTGGACTTCGATGCGATTTCTTCATACGGCATCTCACTTTTCAGAGATACTGCCTTGTCATCCCTGAAGTACTCAGGAAAATGTTCGGATACGTAGATCCGTGCGGTCAGCGGGATATACAGGGTATCTGCCACGCCTTCAAATCTGCTCATATGCTTCTGCTCCTTTCCCAGCCGTCACCGGCATCCGTCTGATGACGGACAAATCTGAAATTACAGAGATCTCCGCCCTGACAGAGCGTCCTGGTGCGGATGAAGTCTGTATAGGGAAGATTCCCGTAGTTGATGATATCCGCATGGCAGCACATGGCGCCAAGCTTCAGCAGTCCCCGCTTTCCAAGGATCTTCGCGTAGATGCATTCATTGCACTCAAAGCGGAATTCATTCTTCGGATCATCTTTGTGCCAGGTGTAGCGCCAGCCGTGACCGGAGCCTTTTTCAAATCCGAACGGAACGATCTTCTTCATCAGCGGCAGGAAAAAGCTTTTCCTCGCCAGCTTCTGCATGCCGGAGGGATCCAGGAACTTCCACATCTCTTCCGATACGATCCGGTATGCTTCCGCCTCGGAAGATCCGTGTTTCTGAAGAACTTCATACAGTGCAATGGATGTAATGATCTGGGACATATGGGCATAGTTGCCCTTGTCACAGTATTCTTTCTCTTCTTCCAGCAGCTCCCTCATGCGGGCATATACATCATTCTGAATATCCGCAGAAAGCGTTGGGAAATAGTTCTGATAACGGCTCGACGCAGTCATCTGTTCCGGTTCATATCGTTTCACGGTGATCACCTCCCGGCGATGCAGCAGCATCATTTTTCATGTATTTGCCGGCATCTTTTTCCAGTTTCCGGTACACAGGATACGCGGCATGATGCGCATCAAAGAACTTCTTCAGTCCTTCGTTCAGCGCTGCCATTTCTTCCCCGGCGTTCAGCGCATGATCGGATGCGCAGATCTTCCCGATGACGGTGGAGCACATGATCTTATAGACCGCATAGCACATCCGTCTGTATTTCCGGCTGCGGAAGTCTTTGTCAGGATCAGGAAGGATCTCATGACCCGCATTTTCAATTGCCGTATATCCTTCAATATTGGCGTCGATGATCTGGTTCAGATAAGCCTTGTCGTTTCTGATCTTCTTCAGATCTCCGTCCGTGTAATAGCAGGCAAAGGCGATCGGCGTCACAAATGCCGCATGACAAAGGAGATAGTCGCCCATGTTCGGCTGATACGCCGCTTTCACCTTTGTTCCCGCAAAGATCTTCCGGATCAGCTGTTCATTGGAAGGCGCATCCTTCAGCTGACCGATCGTGATCTTGTGAAGGGAGATGGAAACCACCCTGTCCGTTTCTCTGTGTCCGGCTGCCATGCTGAAGGCGAACATCACATTTTTGCCGGCAAGTTTTTTCACCTGTTCTTCAGGGGAAAGGTTGTTTCCGGCAAAGACGATATTCACCGAGTCATTGGCCGCGAGATCTGTAATCACGCTGCTGATCTGGGTATACCGCAGGACGACAAAAATGACGTCGTAGATGTCGTCTTTCTTCAATCTGCGGATCACCGGGATCCGGTATGTTTTCTTGCGCAGAGAGAAGACCGGATCAATAATGAGACCGTTCTTTTCCAGCGTATCTGCCCATTTTCCTCTTGCCAGGAGCGTAACGTCTTTGCCGGAGGCATACAGATCTGCCGCCAGATTCGCGCCGATCACTCCCGCGCCGATCACCAGGATCCTCATATTTCTGCCCTCTTGTCTTCCCTGCCTGACTGCATCATCAGGCAGAATATTCTTTTAGTTAGTTATTTCTAACCTGATTTTATATTATCTTCCATTCCGAAAAGAAATCAAGAGAGATTCCTGAGAAAAACGCGGGAAAAGAAAAACGGACTGCCGCTGATCACAGCAGTCCGGGATCCGGATCATACAAGCTGACTATATTTCTTCTGTTCCGTACGCGATCCTTCTGTCGATGCCGTCTTCGCAGATCACCAGGGACTTCCGGAAGCTGTCTGCCATTTCGATCAGATCCGCCAGGATCCTGATCTGTACAGCGGACAGTTTTATGCCCTTCTTTTCCATGTCCTTTGCCAGTTTCTGATAGACCCAGGAAGGTGCGCGGGAGTTGAGCAGGCTGACGGCTGAAGCCAGTTTGTCAAAGTCCAGCGACATCCACAGGATCTGTTTTTTCCAGTGGATGATGCCGGCAAACTGATCGACATAGCGGACAAAGCTTCCCATGCCAAACCTGGTCAGCACCGAGGCAAGCAGCTGTGTCATTGCCGGATATTTCTGTTCCAGACGGATCAGATACGCGCTCAGATAGGCAAGATACCGCCGGCTTGCGACATCGTGTGCCAGATCGGTCACTGCCTTGAAAATATCGGTATCCTGCGCGCTTTTGCCGGCTGTCATCACCGCGTTCATCAGGTCGTTGAGGACCATCAGCGCTTCTGTCCGTTCATCATCTTTCAGGGATCTCAGGAAGCTGTTGACGAATTCGTCCAGTGCCATCATCTCGGCAGGTCTGCCGTTTTCATCCACATCCATGTGGAAGTCTCCGTTCTCCTCATACCGCATGAATGTATTGGGCAGATGGTTCTCAAGGAAACCGCCGATGCCGATGTTGTTGCCGCAGTAGTAGACAGCGCTGCCGATGTCGTTGAGAAGCAGACTGATGTAATCGTAATTGACGATATGGTTTTCGATCAGACTGGAACGCATCGCGATCTGCACGGCATATTTGCGGAAAAACTTGTCGGAGAATCCTTCGCCGTCAAAGGAAAGACAGCGGTCCGCAGAATCATCCAGCAAGGTAATGTACTTGGCTTTGTTGCCGCCTTTGGAATGCCCGGTCACCGTGATGTAATACCTCTCGAGGTCCAGCTCAATGACGGTCTTCCGGAACCAGCGCAGGGCTTTCAGCTGATGCGGGGTATCAGCGGTATTGCCGCTGTAAAAGTTATCTTTCCACTGAGCGGAGCCGGCAACCAGATCCGTGCCTTTGTAGACGACTGCCGCTTCTGTTTCATCCTTCGTCAGGAACACCGCGCTTCTGGAAGCACCGCTTCCTTCGGACAGATCGGTATATGTCGTCAGGATCTTCAGGTCCATGACGTCCTGATCCCGTCTGACAGCCCGGATCAGTTTTTTCCATTCTTCTGCCGTTGTCATCCGCGGTTTGTCCGGATCATCAGCTGCGACCTGAGACAGATCGATCGCGTTCATCCAGTCCCTGACGCGCATGCCGGTAAAGACTGCGTAATCAGGAAAAGGACCCTCTTCCGGTTCCAGATACATCAGATTGTTCAGCAGCAGGCATTGTTTCAGTGAGAGTCTCATTCGCCTTCTCCTTCTGAATACGATCTGTCAAAAACACTGAAGTTGAGATACTCTGCTTCTTTTTTCAGTTCCGCAGGGTCCTCCCGCAGATGTGCTTCTTCTGTTCTGTAGACTGAGTAGGATCCGCAGAAACCGTTCTTCCGCAGCGCGTCCAGCAGTTCCTCACTGACCTTAAACGGCCGGGTGACAAACAGGTCGGTGTGGCGGCTGATCAGCGGTCTCACTTCATTCAGCGATCTGACATCCGCGTCCTTGCCAAGGGACTGATCCATTGGCGTAAAGAACTCGGTCACAGTCCTCACCGGCGAGACAAAAGGTCTCAGGGTCTCACTCAGCGATGCATCATATGCTTCACGGACAAACTGTCCGTACAGGGTATCGGCATATTCATAGCCGTTCTTTCCCAGACGGATCACTGTCCTGAACTGTTTTCCACCGGCCTCGGAGATCAGATAACCGCGTTCTGTCATCTTCGTCTGCGGTTCAAACAGTGAATCGCTTATCCCGATCCCCGGGTATTTGTTTTCAAGATATTCTCTGGCGCCGCGCAGCTGCCTCAGCGCTTCTTCCTGATGCACATAAAGCCGTCCGGCACTGTTTTCCGTAAAGACGCTTTCGAGAAGTTTCCTTTCTTCTTTTGTCAGATCCTGAGCCATGCGTGTTCTCCTTTGTTCTGTCTATAATTGTACATGAAAACACCGCCGGAGCGGTGTCTTAGTCTGTTTTCAGCTTTCGTGGCCGACGATCTGCCAGGATTCTTCCGTGAACTGCATCAGTTCGAACTTGTTTCCGTCGGGATCATGGACCCACATCTGCCAGGTTCCCGAAGGCCCCTTGCTCGGTTCGGTGTCCGGCGTGATGCCTGCCGCAAGCAGTTCTTCCTTTGCCTGGAAAATGTCATCCACCATCAGAGCGATGTGGGAATAGCCGACATGCTCATTCCATTCCGTATGCGGCTTCTGATTCGGAGACGCGGGGAAGAGTTCGATGAACTGTCCCGGTGCAGCTTCGATGTATGTATAGAAGATCCCTTCCGGATCACTTTCCGCAAGTGCCGCAAACGCAGGTCTGTCGGCTCTGTCTTTGTATTCTTTCCAGCGGACTGTGACCTTGCGCTTTAAGCCCAGCTTGTTGCAGTAGAAATCCAGCATTTCCTCAAAATGATCCGTATAAAATGATGCGTGCATGATGGAATTGAATTTCATGATATTTCTCTCCTTCTGCACTTATCATATCATACAGTTTACTGTTCTTTGATCCAGTCCGCGATCGTATCGAAGACTTCTGCCGGAATATGACGTTCTTTGCCATATTCCTTCTGTACCTGCATGATCGAGCAGCCAAGCGTCTGCACGAAGCAGTGGTTGAGACCGTCAAACAGTTTATATGAAACATTGGGTCTGTCTTTGAGCACTTCTTTGAACTTTTCAAAGTCTTTGACAGAATCCACCTGGAAGTCGGCGCTGCCCTGCAGGATCAGGACCGGCTTGTCACTTTCCATCAGATATTCGCCGGGTGTCTTTCTGCCCATTTCCCTGAAATAGTACATCGTCGCACCGCCGCCGTAGTTCGTTTTCTTTGCTTCTTCATCACTGAGGCTGTCCGAGCTTTCAAACAGCTTTCTGAACTTTTTGATCTGCCCGTTCAGAGCAAGTTTTGTGAAGAAGTTCGCGTTCTCCTGCATGGCGTCAAACTGATCGAACAGGATGTCTTCGATCTTTCTCGGCGTACCTGCCATCAGGACAAGACCGCGGAGATTTCCGCCTTCCGCGTCAATGCGCGGAGCCAGCATGGCCCCCATGCTGTGACCGACGATGAAGATCTTTTCCGGGTCGATGCGGCTGTCTTTTCTCAGCAGATCAGCTGCCTTGATGGCATCTTCGATCGTCTCTTCCTTTACGGTCAGCGCTTCGCCTTTTTTCACGATCTTTCTGCCGTAGACAAAGGAACGCTTGTCATAGCGGACGGACGCGATGCCGCGCTCTGCCATGCCTTCCGCCAGGTCTTTGAACGGCGTCAGCTTCAGTACCTTCTCGTCCATATTGGAAGAACCGGAGCCGTGCACAAAGACAACAGCCGGAACTCTTTCCGATGTGTCAGAAGGAAGAACGAGTTTTCCGTTCAGGGGGAATTCGCTTCCCTCTCCGATTTTGATGAATTCTGTTTTCATAGTAAGCTCCTTATTATTTTCTGATCTGTTCGTACAGTTTATGTATTTCACCCTGTTCTCTTGCACCAAAGAGATATGTTTTGTCTTCCGTGCGGATCAGCAGGAACGGTCCTTTGCCCGGATCCAGCAGGACGGTCACGTCACCGGTATATGTGGAACGGAATCTTCCTTCATAGAGAGTTTCCAGACCGGTGCCGACCCTTCTCTGCAGATCATCCGGCAGCTGTTCCAGCAGTTCCACATTCTCAATATCCGAAAGCGTGACAGTATAGTTTGTTCTGCCGGCCTGCGCTGTGACTGTCTGATCGTTCATTGTTACCGTGATTTCTTTCCTGCCGGCATAGTCCATATAGATGCCCAGGAACGGCAGCCCCATCAGGGTCAGGACCAGGAACGCCGCAAGCACCTTGCCGGCAGGCTTTGCCAGGTTGAAGGTGGAATTCATGCCGACGCGCTGGTTGATGATCAGTCTGTCATCATCCGGATTCCAGTAAATGATGCCGCCCAGCCAGTGATCGTCATCATCGACATACCAGTCTGTGCCGCTGTTTTTTGTCAGTCTCTCCTGCAGACCGCGCCGTCTGAATTGCAGACGGAACGCGAACACACACAGCAGAACCGTAATGAGCAGCGTCAGCCC
>JAILCN010000013.1 GCA_024680365.1 Solobacterium sp. | reverse complement strand
CAATTCTTCACTGTGTTCGAAGATGAAGGCAATCGCTCTTGCCAGATCTTCACAGGCTGTCTGAGCCCCGGGTCTGTAAATCAAAGCGAAAGCGTGGTATCCCTTTCCGGCCAGTGTATATGCGTGCGGCAGGCTGTCATGCATGGCACCGACATAGGCGAAGCCGCCGCCGGCATTGCATACCGCGAACTGTTTTCCCGGCTCTCCTCTGAAATACCAGAGACCTGTATGATTCTTCCGGGGATCTGCTTTCTTTTCTTCATCACTGTATATGTCAAAGAAGATCTTCTCTCCCCTTTGTGCCCTCTCTTTCAGGGAATTGCATATTGTCACAGTCATGTCCGGATCGATCTGCGAATACCATGTCAGATCCAGTGAGCCGAGGGTGCTGCCGGACATGTATCCTCTCTGCAGAGGAAACAGCAGTCTGCCGTTTTCATGGAAATCAGGATCACTGATCACTTCACTGATTTTTGTTTTCTTTGTATATACCAATCTTCAGATTCCCTTTCCCAGCTCGTACGCTTCATTCATGGCTTTTGCATCTCTGACGGAACCATGGGCTCCGGCATTAACACCATAGATGATGCCCTTTTCCATTGCGTTATCCAGACATACCGTAAATCCCCTGAGACCATTTACTGCAGCATCAATGCTTTCCGTGGAAGGATCTGCACTTGCCAGGATATAGTAAAACTCATTATTCTTCAGATTCATGAAATCAGCGTATGTACGGTCGATGAATGTCTTCATCCGGGCGTTCACGTTATAGTAGTACACCGGTGTGGCAAGCACGATCACATCAGCCGCGCGGAGCTGTTCCATCAGTTCTGCCATGTCATCTTTAATTGCGCAGACGCCTGCTGTTTCAGGACGTTTGCAGTAATTGCAGGCATGGCAATAGCCGATTTTCTTCTGTCTTAAGAAAACTTGTTCAGTTCTGTGGCCGGCTTCTTCGGCGCCTCTTTTAAACTGTGCGGAAAGAAGATCTGTATTGCCGTCTTTCGCCGGGGAAGCGGAGATGATCAGTACGTTTTTCATAGTAGGTGTCCTCCTGCTGTCTTTTACAAAGGGCCAGCTGAAGCTGACCCTTCCGGTTGAAGATTAGTGTACGAGTGCGGTGAATGTGAACTGGATCAGCTTCCAGTCTTCATTCCGGTTCTGGTAAACCTCTGTCACCATGAAGTGATGGGTTGTCGGTTTTCCATCCAGCATCAGACCGTAGTCCACGTCGGTCAGTACAATCGCCGTATTGCCGAAGACATGTAATTCACGGTTATGGACGGTGATGTCTGTCGGCTGGAAGATGCCGTCTGTATAGTATTTCACTTCCTTATCGAGATTGGCATTGGTGCCGATATGCACGAAATTACAGTTCGGATCAGCGATCGCATACATTGTTTCACCGTCACTGTTTTTCATTGCATTCCAGAATGCATCAGACAGCGCATAAAGTTTTTCCTGATCAGTCATGGATATTCCTCCTGTTCAGGAACTGAACAAGCTTCGGATCAAAGTGGTTGATGATCTCGGAATGATCAAGTGATTTCGACGTAATCTGTTCCATCTCCTCATCGGTCAGCGTGAAGTCAAAGAGATCCTTGTTCTGTGCCATTCTTTCCGGCTTTGTGCTCTTGGGCAGAATGACAACACCTCTCTGTACATTCCATCTCAGAACGACTTGGGCAGCGCTCTTGCCGTACTTCGCACCGATTGCTGTCAGTTCGGGATCCGTGAAGATACCATGCTTGCCTTCCGCAAGCGGTGCCCATGCCTCCGGCTGGATGCCGAGCTCCTTCATGTTTTCAAGCGCTGCTGTCTGGGCAAAGAACGGATGCAGTTCAACCTGATTGACAGCCGGTTTTATCTCAACATTTTCAACGAGGTTCATCAGAACATGCGGGAAGAAATTGGAAACGCCGATTGCCTTCAGTTTTCCCTCTTTATACGCGTCTTCCATAGCTCTGTAGGCAGAGAAGTAATCACCCATTGCCTGGTGGAGCAGATAGAGATCGAGATACTCAAGACCGAGTTTTTCCAGAGAAGTTTCAATGGCTTTC
>JAILCN010000229.1 GCA_024680365.1 Solobacterium sp. | reverse complement strand
AACACTCATGGACACAGCGCCTGCTGTGCTTGCGTCCTACAGATATGTCCTGGAAAAGCATGGCAAATCTGAAATGTTTACGAAAGAATATGAAAACGTTGCGGCAGACATCAGCATTCACAGCGTTCTCAAGGAATTCTTCCCGGAAAAAGATGTTCCGAAGGTCGCGGAAGAAGTTTTGTCCTATCAGCGCAGCCATCTGATCGATCTGATCCAGCCGACAAAAGAAGTAGAAGAGCTTCTGCACTGGCTGAAGAAGGAAGGATTCAAGATCGGCGTGCTTTCCTCACGGGAAAGAAATGCGATCGTTGAGCTGCTGAAAGACAAGGATATGGCCAATGATATCGATGTCATCATCGGCGGCGTTGACCGCATGAGCGACAAACCATATTGTGAAGAGCTGCTGACAGAGTGCCGTCTGATGGGTGCGGAGCACTGCATCTATATCAGTGACGACGTCCTGAATCTGTCGCTGGCCAAGAGCACGGGCGCGTTTACAGTCGCGTACATCCGTGACGGTTCCAAGACAGGACTGTTTGTGGAAGTCGGCCCGGATTTCATGACAGCTTCGATGAAGCAGGTCAAGAAGATCATCAAGTCCGATCCGCTGTGGCTTGCGTATGATCTTTACCAGCCGGAGGCAGAAGAAGCTGAAAAGCCCAAGGCTAAGAAAGCAAAAAAAGCAAAAGAAGCATAAAAACAAAGAGAAGAAGCCGGACGGCTTCTTCTTTTACAATTCGTCATGGAAGATCTCTTTATACAGGTCTTCCCCGTATGCGGTCGTTTCCGCTTCTCCCGGCAGGATGCGGAATGTCCGCTTTTCATCTGCCAGACGCTCTGCCTTCAGGAAGAGAACGTCCTCCTTTTTGCGGAACATGGATGAGAAGGTGAACAGATGGGTAACGGTAAAGACAGTGCAGTCTCTTTCCAGCAGGGCGCTGACGATATCCGCGGCGATCTCAGAACCTTCTTTTTCACCGGTGGAAGAGAAGGATTCGTTCATCAGAAGCAGGGAATGGGGCCGGATGTGATCGATGATGCCGCTCATCCGCTTCAGTTCTTCATCAAGCCGTCCGCTTTCCATGGAATCATCTTCTTCCTTTTTGAAGTGCGTGAAGATGCCGCTGAATACCGGAACAGACGCTGCGGAGGCAGGAACGAACAGTCCGCACTGCGTCATCAGCTGGACCAGTCCGGCTGAACGCAGGAAGGTCGATTTGCCGCCCTGGTTGGCGCCGGTAATGACGATGAGCGACGCATCTGTACGGAGGTCGTTGGCAACGGGCATTGCGTGACTGGTGAAGGCAAGGGTCAGATCATACATGCCGGAAACAGCGAAGTTGCCGGAAAGATCCGGGAAACAGTACGGGAATGAACAGGTATCCATCGCCTCTGCCAGATTGATGCAGCCGCAGTAGAACGCGGTTTCTCTGCGCAGAATGCGGAAATAGGAGATCAGATGGGAAGCTGCCCGGATCAGAACGTCTGCCGTATCCGCAAGGGCCCGGTCGGAACGTTTTTTCATATCGTCCGCGATGACAGGATCAGAGACGAAGAAGCGCACCGCCGGAGCTGTCCGCAGTTTCAGGAACTGGAAGCCGTCATTGCGGAACAGCAGCCGGTAGCCGGCAGACTGCAGAAGATCGCCGAAACCGGCTTCGATCCACGTGCCGTCGGAAATGTCCAGACGGTTCAGGGTATCGGTGATCTCCTTCAGATAGTCATCTGTGATCTCTTCCTGCAGAGAGCGGAAGAAGGAGAGGAACGCTTCGCTTTCAAATTTCTGTATATTCTCATCAGCGATCTGACGCAGCTTTTTCAGGCATCCCGTATACATTCTGAGATAGCTTTTCGCGCTGCCGAACGCGCCGGAGATATGTTCCGGATTGATCCGCCAGTTTCTTCTGCGCAGCTCCTCTTCTTCAGCGCACAGACGGCTGATCTCCAGGATCACGTCTTTCTGTTTCAGGGCATCTTTCACGGCGTCCTGACGGCGTCGGATCTCTGACGGATCACTGAGCGGATCCAGCAGGACAGCCTGCACAGCTTCATAGATCTCACTGTTCTGACCGCTCATCTGCCGCAGAATAACCTCTGCCTGCAGGTCAGCCCGCAGGGTATCCGCTGGAATGGGAAGAGCCGCTTTTGTATCAAGGCTTCTGCCTTTTCTGATCAGTTCAGGACGCATGGGGGATCCTCCCGAGAATCGTTTCTTTTGACAGACCGTGGGAAGCCGCCAGTTCTTTCGCGTATGTTTCTCTGGTCTGGGCTGTCCGGATGATCTGGTACAGGCGTTTGTGGCCCGGTTCATCGGCTGTGCGGCACATCATGCTGACGACACCGTCGCCATAGGAAGCCAGTTCGTCCAGGAACGTGACCAGGACGCCGTACGCGTTTTTCTCAAGCAGATGCGCCAGCATCTTTTCACCGAGCATCAGGGCATCCTGCAGCGTTGTGGACGTAAAGATCTCGTTGATCACGACGGCGGAATGTTCCGATGCCTGATCGGTCATATCCTTCAGTCTGAGCAGATCGTCACGCAGGCGTCCGCTGCCGGAATCCGCTGCGTCTTCTGTTTCAAAGTGGGTCAGTACCTTTTCTGAGAAATGAAGAACGGCATAAGACGCCGGGATGGGCAGACCAAGGGCAGCCAGATAGTGAAGCTGGCCGAAACAGCGGGCAAAGGTCGTTTTTCCGCCGTTGTTGGGACCGGAAACAGCCATGATCTTCTCACCGCTGCGCAGCTCATAGCCGTTCTGCACGATCTCCTTCGGCGAAGAAAGCGCCAGGGCTAGATCATAGCAGCCCAGTACATGTTCCGCTTCATCCGAGAATTCCGCCAGAGCCAGCGGCAGTCCTTTCTGCCTCAGCGGCGCACAGATCCGCATCCATTCGGTATAGTAGGCGATCTCCTGTCCGAGGCGGCGGGCCAGCGACGTATCAAAGCCGCGGTATTTATCCGCAAATTCCAGCAGCTGCTCAAACTGTTCCGGAAACTGCCTGCTCAGGCTGTCCAGGATCTTTTCTTCATTCAGGGAAGAGACCGGGATCTCATCCGGCTTTCTGAGGGAGGATGATGTTTCCGCGTCCGCAAAACGGGCAAACAGTTTCTCGACTGCTTCAGCCGCGAAACCAGGCTGTTCAGAGCGCAGGAAACGGATCTCATTGCGGCGGATCACCATGGTATAGCGAAGCGGGGCGAATACTGCCCTGACAGCCGCACAGTCCTGCTCCAGCTGCTTCATTTCATCCGATGCGCACAGAACACGGATATGATCATGGACTTTCCGGAGACCTTCCGACTGAACAGCACCTGTCTCCAGCGCTTCTTTCAGGCCGAGCGCAGAGGAACGATACAGCTCACACAGACGCAGCAGCTGGCCGCAGTCATACAGTGACATGTCATCGCGGAACAGCGCCCGGGCATACGCGGAGATCTGCACAGCCTGTTTCCGGTATGTTTCCAGAGCGCTTCGAAGTTCTTCATTTTCAAGATCACGGAATACTTCCCGCCGGTAACAGGAAACAGCCTGCTCAGAGGGCAGGGTATAATACAGCTCTTTCAGCTGCCAGCGGTCATCTTCCAGTACCGGGCGGAAGATCTGATTTAAATTGAGATCCTGAAAACAGGCAGGCTCCTCCGTGCGCAGCGCCTGCTCTGGTTCTTCCGGATAAAGAATGCTGATATAGTTTGTTTTCATTGCCATCAATATATCATTATTTGCGCAGTCTGTGATATACGAACAGTTATTGCTCTGTTATCATTTCCCTATGAAAGACACCGAGTACTATCTGAAACTGTCCCTGCAGAAGCTGAAAGACGTGCTGCCGGAAGATCCCAATCTGATGCTGATCAGATATCTGTCAAAGCGGCTCTGGCACAGCATGTCATATGACAATTCGAAGCGGGCGTATCTGCTGTTTGCCTGGCCGGAAGCGGAAGGGGCGGAGCGGATCATCCTGCTCGTGTATGATGACGACAGCATCATCGCTGACATGAGCGCGCTGCACGCTCCGGCAGACGCACTGATGCGCAGCAGGGAACTGTATGATCTGTGCAGTGAGGAAAGCGACTGGATGTATCTGGAACATTACATTTTCTGCCGCTGGGGCTTTGGAGAATACCCATATCCGTACTGTGAGGAGGAGAATAAGTCAGCGCAGCCGTTTGCCGGCGAAGCGCTGCTGCTTTCCAATGCCTATGTCACAAAAGCATACCGCGGGCAGGGCATCTTTTCGATGATGGAATCCCTGATGCGGGAAGCGGCGCTGAGAAACAGCACCGGCCGGCAGGATCTGTACTGCGTCTTTTCCCAGGATCCGGACGTGGCCTGCTACGGACCGGATTCTCAGGATGAACCGTATTACTACAATTATGAAAACGATGAGCCTGCGCGTCTTCTGAATGCGCAGATCGCGGCCCATCTCGGATATGAAAACATCCGTCTGAATGAGGATGATCCCTCAGAAAACAAAGACGGAACAAAGATCTGTTTCTGCATCAAAAAAGAAAACGACTGGATCGTTGAGACAGACGCGCTCAGCTGAGTTTTCTATAGATCCGGAACACATGTTCACCGGCAGAGATCTCCCTCAGTGAATACGAAAGCAGATCCGCGTCAGCCATGAACATTGAACGCATGCCGTAAACGCGGAAAGAACAGCAGTCATGTTCAGACCGGAACTCCATCGTACGCAGGGAATACCATGTTTCTTCTGTCTTGAACAGGATCATATCGGGCATGTCTGAAAGCGGCAGAGATACACGGAAACGCATCAGGACCGGTGTGTGACGGCACTCTGTCTGTATGCGGAAAGCCTCTTCCTGAGGAAGAGTGATCACAAGGATCGTATCGCCGAAGAAGGGATGTCCGTACCTGCTTTCCATGTCATTATTGTACAGCCGCAATGTGAAATGTGTTATTTTGTTTCGTAGAGTATTCGAAATGTTTGGAAGAGGCATTTATGGCAAAGAAGAAAAAGAAAAACAGACCGGCAGCGCCGGTGAAGGCAGACGTGAAGCCTGCAGAAAAGCAGACGCCGGCAGAGGAATCATTTGACCTGAAAGGGATCCATACCATTCTGAGCTGGGTCAAAGTGATCCTTGCGTTCAGCCATTCCGGTACGATCTTCATGATCCTGCAGGACGGCATCGGTCAGAATGATATCTGGGATCTGCTCTTCAATATCCTGTTCCTCGTCCTGATCATTCTTTCGTTTATTTTTCATAAGAAAAGAAAAGGCGTGTATTTCTTTTTCGGCTATGGCATCTCTGAACTTCTGTATGAATTCCTGATCAGCTATATTGCCTATACCAAAGGTATTTTCAACGAAACGGTCGGAAACAGACTGTTTGAATATACATTCTTTACCGCACTGGTGCTGACGTCGGTATATTTTTATTACAGAAAGAGAATGCATCTGCTTGAGCCATGATCGAGAAACTGAACAAAAGAGAGATCCAGCTGCTGAAGATCCTTTCTGAGCACAAGGGCTTTGTACAGACCGATGACCTGTGCCGGAGGATGGACATCAAACCCCGGACGCTGCGGGAATGCATCCGCGGCTTCAGGGATCTTTATGCGTCTGCGGCAGGCATAGACATCGAAGCAGGGAGCGGTCAGGGCTACCGGCTTTCTGTGCGTGATCAGGACAGGTGGTTCTCACTGCTGAAGGAAATGCTGGATACGGAGCAGAAGAACCAGTATCTGCTTCCCTCTGATCAGAATGAAAGGATCAGCTGGCTGATCCGTTTTCTGCTGACGGCGAATGATTATGTAAAGCCGGAAGACCTGATGGATCAGCTGTTCATTTCCCGCTCCACCTTCGCGGAAGATATGAAGCAGGTCCGTGAACAGCTCAGCGTCTTTGATGTGCAGGTGGAAGCTGTCAGCCGTCAGGGACTGCGGATCACAGGAGATGAATTTCATATCCGGAATGCCATTGCGGAATTCTGCTTTGAAGACAGAGAATTCGATGAACGGAAGCTGCAGAAAAAGGTCAGCAGCTACTTTGCGGATGAAGAATTTGTCATGGTCAGAGAGATCCTCTATGACACATTGAAAAAATACAATTTCAGCATGGCGGACAACAGTTTCCGCAATCTGATCATCCATATCCTGATCGCCATGAACCGGATCATCGACGGTACATATATCGTTTCCCAGCCGCTGACAGACAGCACGGAACTGAAGGAAAAGAAAGAATGGGTCATCGCGGAAGATCTGTATGATCAGCTTTCCCGGAAGACCGGTCTGAAGTTTCCGGAATCTGAGATCGGATATGTGACGATCCATCTGCTTGGCAAGAAGATGATCGAATCAGAAAATGAAATGATCCTGTATCCTGATACGCTGAATATTCTCAGCGGCATCATGAAACAGATCGCGGCAAGATACAGCTATGACTTCAGCGGTGATTTTGAGCTGTTCGGCGCACTGGCGATGCACATGGAACCGCTGATGGAACGTGCCCGGTACGGCCTGCACATCAGCAATCCTCTGCAGGAAACGATCAGCCGGGAAAATCCGGTCGCCTTTGATATCGCGGTGATGGCGGCGGACGCCCTGAAAGAAAGGACCGGTCTGAAGATCGATGACAATGAGATCGGATATCTGGCCATGCATTTCGCGCTTGCGATCGAGCGTCTGCAGAAAGGTCTGAAGAAGCGGATCCTGATCGTCTGTGCCAGCGGCGCGGGAACATCAAGGATGCTGGCATACCGGATCCGCAGACAGTTTGGCAATGCCTGTGAAGCAGTGGATACCATTTCGTATTTTGATCTGATGTCGGCAGGCAGATGCGATTACGATATCGTTCTTTCCACCGTGCCTCTGTACTTCCCGCTCAACGTGCCGGTAGTGCGGATCAAGGAGATCCCCGACATGGATGACATGGACAAGATCTCCTCTGCCCTGAATGAGGATCCGGAAGGATTCACCTTCCTGAGCAGCTGCTTTGACCGGGATCTGATCTTCCGTGACGCGGATCTTTCGTCGCAGGAAGAGATCATCCGCTTCCTTGCCGGAAAACTGTCGGAAAAGACCCGGATCGATGCCCGCTTTGCGGATCTTGTTCTGGAACGGGAAAATCTGGCTTCGACGGCAATGGGCAATCTGACGGCATTCCCGCATTCCGGCCAGCCCGTCAGCGACCGTACCCTGGTCGCTGTGATGAGCCTGAAAAAGCCGGTAGAGTGGGGAAACAGAAAAGTGCAGCTGGTCTTTCTGACCGCGGTGCAGAAAAGCGGGGACAAGGTCTTCGCGGCATTCAGCGAAGCCATGGCGGCGATCCTGATGGAGCACGGGATCCTGAACCGTCTGATCAAAGATCTGTCGTATGATCAGCTGATCAGCAGCCTGCAGGAAATCTATAAGCGCCCTGATGATAATATTTTCAAATAAGCTATGAAGAAGATCCTGGTCATATGCGGAGCCGGAATGACAAGCAGCATCCTCGTTTCCAGAATGCGTTCTCTGGCAGCGGAAAACGAGGAACTGGACTATAAGATCGGCTCCTGCGCAGCAAATCAGATGAACATGTATGTCTCTCAGGCAGATATTGTTTTTGTTGCGCCGCACCTGGAATACGCGATCGCGGAACTGAAGAAAAAAGATCCGGGAAAAGAGATCATCCTGATCCCGGTGGATCTCTACAGCAGCCTGGATGCGGAAGGGGTATTCGGTCTGCTGGAGAAGAAACAGGAAGCGCCGGAAGTGATCAAGGTGCCCCTCTGGAAACGGCTGGTGCTTGGAACTGCCCGTCTGCCGCTTCTGTCCGCGATCTCAGCCGGATTTACCTCCATGATGTGGATCATGATCATCGGCGGTATTCTGACCGTGCTGGAGAATTTTCCGTATGCTCCGTATATGGAAATGATCAAAGGCACGCTGTACCAGAGGATCCTGGCTTCCGGTGAGATGATGACGTTCGGATGCTGTGCAGTGTATCTGTCTTTTCTTGTCGGCTATCATTACGGAACACAGAGAGAACTGACCGGGAGCTCTGCAGCGCTGAATTCCCTGATCTGTTTCTTTATCCTCATCGGCGGACCGGAGGATATGACATATTTTGGAACAAAGGGGATCTTCTGCGCGATCTTCACAGCGTTCCTTTCCGTCCGCATTTACGGCATATTCGCCGAAGCCGGCAGAAGGATGATCGGAAATGTATCGAAACTGCCGCCGCAGATCTATGATTCATTCATTTCACTGGTTCCGGTATTTTTCAGCATAATCGTTTTCACAGCCATCACCGGTGTCTTCACATTGAGCGGCATCGAAAGCTTCCCGGATCTGATCTATTATTCCCTTCAGAACCGGATGTCCGGACTCTTCAGCAGCAGCATCCTGTCTCTGATGTTCTCTTCACTTATGGTGCAGGCGCTGTGGTTTATCGGCATTCACGGCGGCAATGTTGTAGGCTCCGTCGCGAACCCGATCCTGATCCCGCTGGGGCTGGAAAACCTGGAAGCCTTCCGGGCGGGAACAGCTCTTCCGAATATCATTCATCACAAATTCTCGTCTGTCTGTACATTCGGCGGTGCCGGGTCGACGCTGGTCCTGGCAGTGATGATGTGCCTTTGGGCAAAAAGCGGACGGATGAAAGAACTTGGCAGGCTCTCTCTGCCGATGGGCATCTTCTTTATCAATGAACCGATCATCATGGGTCTGCCGGTCATGATGAATCCGCTGATGCTGGTGCCGTTCATTGCGGTCCCGCAGGTCAGTATTGTTCTGACTTATTATGTGATGAAAGCAGGGATCGTACCGCTGGCTGTCGGCTTTGAGATCCCCTGGACGACTCCGCCGCTGATCAACGGACTGATCCAGGGCGGCTGGCGGCTGATGCTCTGGCAGATCATTCTCTTTATCATTCAGGGAATGATCTGGTATCCGTTCTTGCGCTATCAGGACAGAAAGTATCTTGAAGAAGAGCATTCCGATGAAATGCCGCGCCCTGCGGCAGAATAATGAACACGTTCAAACAACTGTTGTGCTATTCTGTAAGTACCAACACATAAGAAAGGGGATAAATAACTTATGATGGATCGCTTTATGGGTTTCCTTGAGAAGTACCTGATGCCGTTCTCAGCCAAACTGTCCGGCAACAAGTATCTTCGTGCGGTCAGCGGCGGCTTCATTGCCATCATGACAGCCAACATCGTCGGTTCAATGTTCACACTGATCGGCAACCTTCCTATTCCTGCATATACAGCATGGCTCCAGAAGACAGGACTTTCCGCAATTCTCGGAATTCCGTCTGCTGTCACAGTCAACATGATCTCTCTGTATGCAGCATTCTTCATCGCTTATCAGCTCGGAAGAGAATTCAACTCTGACGGCGCCGGCGCAGGTCTGGTCTCTCTGGTCAGCTTCCTCGTCGTAACAGGCACAGGCACATACTTCGCAGCTGCTGCGGAAGGTGCTGCAGCTGTCTCCGCGCTGCCGACTGAATTCCTTGCCGCAAAGGGCCTCTTTACCGCAATGATCGTTGCTCTGATCACAGGCAGACTCTATGTCTGGATCCTGGCTAAGGGCTGGACGATCAAGCTTCCGGACAGCGTTCCTCCGAACGTATCCAACTCCTTCAAGGCTCTGATCCCGGGCTTCATCATTATCACTCTCTGGCTGATCGTCGCTGCTCTGATGAAGAATACATCCTACGGCGGACTGCACCAGGCTGTCTTCGGAATCATTCAGTCCAACCTGATGAGATTCATGGGCAACAACCTCGGCGCATGGGCATTCTTCAACTTCATGACAGGTCTGTTATGGTTCTTCGGTCTCCACGGCGGAAACATCGTCGGTTCTATCACAAACCCGATCTACACACCGCTCGGACTTGAAAACCTGGCAATTTACACAGCTGATCCGACAGCCAAGATGCCTTACATCATCACCGGAACATTTGCCAAGACATTCACATTCGGCGGCGTTGCTTCCATGATGGGTCTGGCGATCCTGATGGTTCTGTTCTCCAAGTCTGAACAGATGAAGACACTCGGAAGACTCGCTCTGCCGACAACGATCTTCTTCATCAACGAACCGCTTCTGTTCGGTATCCCGACCGTTCTGAACCCTCTGTTCCTGCTCCCGATGCTGTTCCTCACAATGTTCCAGGGTGTCCTGACATACTTCGTGATGTATATCGGTCTGATCCCGATCCCTCACTGCATCCAGCTGCCTTGGACAACTCCGGGCATCATCCACGGCTTCCTGCAGGGCGGACCTGTTCTGGCTCTCTGGGAATTCCTGATGATCCTCCTGTCCATGGTTCTCTGGTATCCGTTCTTCAAGATCACAGACAACAAGAAGTTTGCGGAAGAACAGGGTCTCGAAACAGAATAATAATCGATTCGCACTGTACAATAACAGCCCCGTGTTCTTACATGGGGCTGTTTCTGAAAGGAAGGGTATTATGAAACTTTTGATTCAGTCAGACGACTACGGCATGACAAGAGCCGTATCACAGGGTATCATCCACGCGATCAGAAACGGTGTTGTGAGAAACACCGGTCTGTTTGCGAACATGCCATGGGCTGCGGAAGTTGTGGAATGGATCCGTCCGTATCTGGATGAGATCGCATTCGGCATCGACCTGAACGCTTCGACAGGGCCTTCTCTTCTGGGCTATGACAAAGTTCCAAACCTCTGCCATGAAAACGGCATGTTCTACACAAGCCGGGAAAACAGGGCAAAGGATACGGCTGAAAATGATTTCGACCATGTCGATTACGATCAGGTATTCGCCGAGTTTGAGGCGCAGGTCGAAAAGTTCATTGAGATCGTCGGGAAGAAACCGGATTATGTCCACGGCCACGCATACGGCACGAAGACAACGATCCGGGCAAGAAAAGCGATCGCTGACAAATACGGCATCAAGCTGACAGCTGATTACCGCAAACCGGCAAAAGGAACCTGGTATATCGGAAAAACGATCGAAGAACAGCTTCAGAACGATCCGCTTGGATATATCACGGAAGACAGAGAAGGGATCCTCGGCGATGAGCTCGGCTACATCATTACTCATTGCGGCTACTGTGACAAGGAACTGTTTGATCTGTCCAGCTTCTCAACATGCCGCGTCAAGGACCTCGAAGCTGTCACCAGCGAAAAAATGAAACAGTGGATCAAAGACAACAACATTGAACTCGTCAGCTTCAATCAGCTCTAGAAAGGATTTTCAATGAAACTTGTAATCAACGGTGATGACCTTGGTTATACGATGGGCAATACAAACGGTATTTTCCAGGCGTATGAAGAGGGCATCCTTCGCTCCACAACAGCACTGACCAATTCAAAGTATTTCGAGCAGGCAATGAAAACAGCGCAGGAAGAACACCCCGGCCTCGGTGTCGGCGTGCATATGACGCTGACGCTCGGCAGACCGCTCACGGACTGCCCGAGTCTGACGAACCCTGAGACCGGTGAATTCTATCCCGGCCGCAAAACGGTCTGGGAAAAGGACCCGGACTATGATGAGATCTACAATGAATGGAAGGCACAGATCGAACGCTACATTGCAGTCGCAGGACATCTGCCGACCCATCTGGATTCCCATCACAGCGTGCATGACGCGACACCGCAGGCGAAGGAAGTCGCTTTCCGGTTGGCAGAGGAATACGGGCTGCAGCTGAGACGCTACGGCAGCTTCGAATTTGTATCCGGTTTCTACGGACCTCTCGCCACGAAAGAAACCATGATCCGTCTGCTGGAAGAAAACAAAGACAAAGATATTGAGATCATGTGCCACCCGGGATGGTGTGATCTGGAACTGTACCGGATGAGTTCCTACGCGGCAGACCGCGTGAAGGAACTGGATGTCCTCTGTGATCCGGATGTCATCCGCTATGTAAAAGAAAACAACATTGAACTGTGTCATTACTGAGGAGAACAAACCATGAAAAAACTGATCATCAGAGCCGATGACATCGGCTACAGCGAAGCTGTCAACTACGGTATCTATAAAAGCGTAAAGGACGGACTGGTCCGCAGCGCCGGACTGATGCCGAACATGCCGTATGCGAAACACGGTCTGGATCTTCTGGAAGGGTATGATGTATGCATCGGCCAGCATACAAACGTATGTCTTGGAAAACCCTGCGCGGATCCGTCCCAGATTCCTTCACTGCTGAACGAAAACGGCGAATTCAAATCCAGCCGCCAGTACCGCGAAGCGTTCATGAACCATGAAGAATTCGTTGTTGTTGAAGAGGCGGTCATTGAGATCGAAGCGCAGTATCAGAAATTCAAAGAACTGACCGGAAAAGAACCCGGATACTTTGAAGCCCATGCGGTCATGAGCTTCAATCTGTCCAAAGCGCTCGAGATCGTGGCAGACAGATACGGACTTCCGTATCAGGATCCGAAATTCGGACAGGAAACAGCGGTGTTCAATAAAAAACCGGTCAAGGTCCTGCCGATGGGTTCCATGTCCCCTGAATATGATGCGTATGAGTGTCTGAAAGACGGCGTGCTCAATCACGCAAGAGAAGACATGCCGAATATCGCTGTCTTCCATCCCGGATACCTGGATGATTATCTTCTGAACAATTCATCTCTGACCATCAACCGGACAAAGGAAGTCGCGATGCTCTGCAATCCGGCTATGAAAGAATGGCTGGAAGCGCACGACGTCGAATTCATCACATACTACGACGCGCAGTAATAAATCGGGATGCATCACGTGCATCCTTTTCATTTTCTGATGGAGGGAA
>JAILCN010000134.1 GCA_024680365.1 Solobacterium sp. | reverse complement strand
CGCAGTGCTTCTTGCCCGCACCGGCACAGTCTATACCGTGTGGTTTGCCTTCATTATCACGGAAGTCACCGTAGCAGGCATTGCGGCAATGTTCCTGCTCTATGTAAACCGTTCGGTCATTGCATATATGAAGCCGGCACTCAGCTGAACAAAGAAAACCCCTGTGACACATCAGGCGATCCTGATCCGTCACAGGGTTTTTGTGTCTGTCAGATCGTATAGGCAAGTTCAAACACGCTGCAGGCCGCGTTCAGGAAGTTCGCGGCATGTTCATTGTTGCCGATGCGGATGGGCTGAAATAATGCTTTGACATTCTCCTTCATTGTGTCTTCCTCTTTCTTTTATAATGTCTGCTTGCGGCTGCGGATCCGGGCAAGAGACTCGAGATCACCATGCTGGATCAGATCATCGATCTGTCTGAGGATCTCCGGTTTTCTTGCCAGGAAATCAGGTCCGCTGAGATTCGCGGATGATGTATGGTGGGTAATAAAGAAACAGTCACAGGTCAGGTTTTCCACAAAAACTCTCAGTTCCTCCAGCATTTCCTTTTCCGAAAGCGGTGAGAACTTTCCTTCCTGCGCATCCTTTAACAATGGTGTTCCCGGAAACAGCGTCAGTCCGCCGGTCCCGACAACTGCCGGATGGCACTGGCTGAAGATCTGTGCGGAATGCAGCGCGTGTTCATGACTGTGTTCCCTGCCGGCAACACCGTTCAGGAACGTCATCCAGTATCTGATCCCCGCTTCATCCAGCTTGCGGCACTGTTCAATGATCTCTTCTGCCTGATAGCCTTTGTCGATCATATCAAGCGTCCAATCATCTCCGCTTTCCACGCCTAGATTGACTTCGCTCATTCCCTTTTCTCTCAGTATCTTAAGCTGCTCAACAGTCTTATTGCGGACATTGGTCACCCGGGCTGCCATCGTCATGATCGTTACGGCCGGCAGATACTGATGCACAAGATCACAGATCTGGTCCAGTCTTTCAAAACTCAGACAGAATGGATCAGCACCGATCAGCTGCAGCCTTGATGTGTGCGGCTGATAAGAAGCGATCTCTGCCAGATCCTCTTCGATCCATTCCATGGGAGACGGCCGGAACGGCACGTCTTTATACATCGTGCAGAATTTGCAGCGGTTATGCGTACATCCCTGGGTGATCTCCAGCAGCGGAGAAGGCGGTTCATAAGGGTTTCTGTAAAGCGTTCCTGTATAATGCATCATCTTTCTCTCTTTCCGTTTTTATTCTGCCTGTCATTATTGCGGCATCAAACTGACACAAGTATAATTATGTAAGTAATTCTTACAGAATTGCATTTATGTTAGAAATGAGGCGCATATGGCAGACCGTACCAAGATCTGGATCGCAAATACAATGAAAGAACTGATGAAACAGAAACCGGTCGACAAGATCAGAGTGACTGATATCTGCCGGGCGGCAGAAATACAGAGACCGACCTTTTACTATCATTTCAAAGACAAGCATGATGTGATTGCCTGGATCTTCTTTCAGAATGCTCCGCAGGAAGATCTGCTTGACCGGGAAGCAGCCGTCCGGGCAATGCGGGAAATGAAAAAAGAACTCTCTGTGTTCTATCAGAGAGCGTATGCGGACGTTTCTCAGAACGCCCTTTGGAAATACATGCTGGAGTATTTCTGCGAAAGCTATTCCCGGCTTGCCATGGAAAGGCTCCACACTGACAGTCTGGATGCCGGCATTGCGTTCGCGATCCGTATGTATTGTTACGGAACAGTCGGAATGGCTATGGAATGGGCGCTCAGCGACAATATCACGCCGGCAGAAACAGTCGTGGACTTCATGTTCAGATCCATGCCGTTTCCTGTACATCAGATCTTTTTCCCGGATCAGAATGATTAACAAAAAACTGCACGATACAATGTGCAGTTCTTTTCTCTGGGAGTCGGTCCCAGATGTTATTTTTTTGTGAAGAATTCAACCGGGCTGACAATGCCAAGCGGTTCCAGAGGAACATACATGGAGAACAGGTCTTTCTGTGCCCTGTTGAGTGTACTGATCACTTCAATTTCAATTTTGTTGTTTCCTTCATGTGCGGCTGATTCCAGATCAAACACATAAGAAGGCGCAATGACAGTTCCGCAGTCTTTATCGTTGACTGTGACATGGACAGTTTCATATACTTCCGGAATCACCATCATAACAGCGGGATCATCCAGTCTTACATCAAATCTGTAACGGATCGTACCCGAGAAATCTTTGAACTGATGAGAAAGATTTCCGACTGTGCGGATATCTGTCAATGTTTCCTGCTCTTCTTTGCAGCTCTGCATCGAAACTGACATTCCGTCTTTTATGACAGCCGCCTTTTTATCAGGAACCGGTTTTTTCACGTCGGAGGAGCCGCTGACAAGAACCAGTGATTCGTACGGGCCGAGTTCCAGACAGAAATGCGTTTTTCCATCATTTTCAGCATTCAGATGATAGAGCTGATTGTTCATTGCGTCATAGATCTGCAGAGGCTCAGCTGTATCAAGTGTGATCCTTCTGACGATCTTCTCGTCAATGCTTTCATTGGTAAACATCCATACATTGCCGTCATGATGTTTATAATGACAGCTGACAAGATACGGAGCCATTTCATCGACATGGATCGTTGTCAGATCTTTCAGCAGACCAGGAAGTTCTTCCAGGCTGACACACTCCGCGTTCACGCCTTCCGGGACTTCCTCCACCGCATAGACCCGTGTGCACTTTGCGATGTTATTGACTGCCTGTACAAGATCCTCCGGCAGACGCTGACAGCCCGGGATCACCAGAGCCTGATAGGTGCAGCCGTTGATGGAGAAACCACAGGTTTCCTTTACTGCTGTACGCAGATAATCTTCAGAGATGATATCTGTATCGATCTGATGTTCCTGAAGGATCCGGCAGGGTTTCTGGAACATCATGGTATTTCCGCTCCACTCTGCACTAGCATGATATAAAATCCCAACAGCAGCATCCTTCTCACCATCGGAGAACAGATGACACAGACGATCTGCGTAACCAGACCAGAGATGGAAATACCGGTACTGCGGATTCATGCCATGAGCATAGAAATGAGGCGGGCAGTCCCAGTCAGGAAACTCAGCCGGATCAAACGCATGAGGTACGATCCAGTTGACACCATGGGAAATCATATGGTCAGTGATCCACTTCATTTCCTTCAGCCCTTCTGCCCAGCCATAAGCACCAAATGCTTCACACATCAGACGGCCTTGTTTTTTCGGATCCAGCCGGGCAGCGGAAGCGCCCATGCGGACAAGTGCGTAGTGATAGAATTCACCGTCAGAGCCGCCGGTCGAGAAGGAATCGTGGTGATAATCCATACCCGGAACGACCTGTCCGCCGATGATATCTACACCTGCCATATCCTGACCGTCAACTGCTCTGAAATAATGACCAGGTCCGGCACCGAGACGGGCATGAACATTATCGTCCTCAATAACATGGCCGACATAGATCACACCGTGCTTCCGGCACCATTCTCCGAGGGTACCAGTAAAGTTTTTCTGATAAAGACCGGTAATAGTATCCATATACTGATACCGAACATCTGCGGCATGTTTCTCACTGCCTCTGAACAGATACACCAGGTCTTTGTTTTCAAATCCTCTCTTCAGGAACTGACGGTGAACTTCTTCGTTCCAGGGCAGCGGCATCTCACTCTTTCCAATCACTTCCTGACGGCTGTTTGAATTGCCGAAAGAAGGCTCATCCGAGAAGAAGCCAAGGATCGTTTTCCCAAAATGCTCTGCGTAGTGCGCATAGTGTTTTTCATATACTTCTGAAAGCAGCACCTCTGTCGCTTCTCTGCGCATGGGATCAAGATACTCTTCCACACCTCTGCCGTCACTGCAGAGAGTTTCATAAATCGCAAATATACTCCAGGAGCCTTTGGCTAATGTACATGTCAGAAGACCGTCTGCGAGATTCTCTGTCAGATCCTGTTCCGTTCCTTCCACGATCCGGTAACGTTCATGGATATTTTTTTTCACTGCGATCACAGCGACAGCTTTGTCTTTCATATGTCTTCTGTCCTGCATAAGCTTGCGCATGCCGCAGAGACAGCTCATGTTCAGCTGTATCTCAGTGCCGTCAGAATGAACATCAAAACAGTGATAATGGAGATACCGGCGTCTGAGTTCCTCCGGCACTTTGCCGTTGGCATGACCGGTCGGAAACTTATCATCATCAAGGATCCACAGATGCATTCCCTTTTCCTGCGCTTTTTCAATGATCAGATCCATGGTCTTCCACCAGCCGTCCTCCAGAAATTCCGGATGCGGACGTGACTCTATGCAGAAATTGCGGATCCCCTGGGCATACATCTGATCGATATATTCCGCAATGACCTCATTACTCTGACCCTTCTGCCAGAAAAAAGGGTAAAGATGTGACGGGGCTTCTTCATTCAGAATCTGTTCCAGATTTTTCATACTGTTTTTCCTTTCATCCATTGTGCAGCCTCCTCCACCCAGGAAGCGACATCATCATTGATCATCTTTTCATTGTACGCGCTTTGTTTTGTTGCCAGAGAAAGGCCATGGGAACCTTTTTCAAACAAAGTCAGTACGCATTCAGTACCATATTTCTTCAGTGCTTTCTGGTATTGATAAAGTGTCTCCGGATCGATCAGTTCATCTTCCTCTGTCCCCCACATAAATGATGGCGGTGTATCAGAATTCACTTTCTGAATCACATCGAACTTTGAAAGATCCGCTTCTGTCTCTTCGTTTCCTGCAAGTCCTTTGCGGACAAGCTTCTGGAAAACTGTGATCTTATTCTGTATCGTGTCCGGCAGTTCATCGTCTTCATATGAATGCAGTATTCTGTCAAAGTTCAGAGCAGGATAGCAGAGAACTGTGCCTGCCGGCTTTAATGTATCACAGAGAAGACCATATTTTGTTTCTTCCTGTTTCCAGACATTGGCGAAGGATGCGCACAGATGGCCCCCGGCACTGAAGCCAAGCAGAAACAGAGGTGCTGCCGGATCCGATTCACGAATCATCCGGACCGCCGCAGACATGTCATTCAAAGCGACGTCGGCGCCGCAGGGATCCTGTGTGTCAGCCGTGGCATAACGCAGGACAAAGCAGCGGAAGCCATATTCAGCAAACTTTTCTGCAACACAGGTGCCTTCATTGTCAGTCAGAGTATAATATCCTCCGCCCGGAGCGATCACAAGCAGCGGTCCGTTTTCGGAAATGCTTTTGAATTCCTGCAGACAGGCACCGTTATTCAATCTGTATTCTTCTTTGATCATTGGATTACTCTTTTACTGTCTGCATCAATGCCTCTGCCATAATTGTATGAGCAAAGGGTGTCGGATGATTTTCCCCATTGGAAAGCACAAGTTTCAGTTCATCTTCTGAAAGTGTATCATCGAAGATCTTTCTGAAGTCAGCCATCGGAAGATGATATTTCTCAGCCGTCTGACGGATGAACTGTGTGCGTTCATCAAAATCAGTGTCATTGGCATTGCTGAATTTCGCATTGGCCGTTACCAGGATCAGATCCGCATTTGTTTCAGTGATGATTTCTTTGACAACTGCCTCATATTCCTGTTTGAAATATTCGAGCGTTCCCCGGTGAACTGACCAGTTGATGGAGGCGTTCAGAACGACCAGATCCGGATCATAGCGCAGCACATCTCTTTTCAGGCGTTTGTGCATGCCGTGAATATTATCCCCGGCAATGCCGCTGTTGACCAAAGACGGTGTAGTCACCGAATATTCATCGTGAAGAAGATTCAGGAATTTCATTGCATAACCGGCAAACGGATCCTGGGCAATCTCCATTTTCCAGAGATCTTTCAATTCAAAATGACCGCCGGTAACACTGTCGCCAAGGAAAACGATCAGCGGATTGCGCAGCTCCATAAACTCTTCGTTGTCAATATTGGCAATATCGCAGAAACCGCGGTGTGTTTTCATAATTTCAATAAATCTGTCTGCTTTAAGACCGTTTGTGACATCGTGGCTTTCGATATACTTCTGCATCCTTTCCTGAAGATATACAGGCATTTCTACAGATGGCTTCATCAGATTTTCCTCCTCACTGTGCAGTAAA
Source organism: Solobacterium sp. (assembly GCA_024680365.1). Lineage (GTDB taxonomy): Bacteria > Bacillota_I > Bacilli_A > Erysipelotrichales > Erysipelotrichaceae > Bulleidia. The sequence continues at coordinate 6,597 of JAILCN010000134.1, read as the reverse complement.
GCCGAAGGGAAAACCGGCAGCTTTCCCTTCGGTATGATATTTCGTATTATTCGCCGCCTTCTTCTTTGACTGCATCTGCGTCAAGCTTGCGGAAGAACGGAAGATAGATCAGGGTAACCAGGACTACTTCGATTGCATTCCACACGGCCATTCTCCAGCCGCCGTTAAACATACCGGAAACGATCGGAATTGCTGCAGGAGCACCGATACCGTTGCCGACAGGCAGGATACCGATCACTGTCAGGATATAGGATACACCGATCAGGAGAACTGGTGTGAAGATGAACGGAATAGCGAGTACCGGGTTTAACATGCAGGGCAGACCGAAGACAACCGGTTCATTGATGCCGAACAGGGACGGTACAATTGCGAGTTTGCCGATTTCTCTGTATCGCTTCGACTTTGCGGCAAATGTGCATAACAGGATCAGACCGAGTGTACAGCCCGCGCCGCCGATGTTGCCGATTGCAGTGACCCAGTTGTAAGTAACAATGTTTTCCGCTGCAGCGCCGGCAGAGATCGCAGCGATATTCGCTGCGTCAGCACCCATCCAGATCGGCATGACAGCGCTGACAACAGCGATGCCATGAATACCGAAGAACCAGCACAGACCGCTGAGAACATAGATCAGAAGAGTTGCCCAGATCGAGCCGCCGATCGCAGAAAGCGGAGCACCGATGATGCCGTAGATCAGGGAGTGAACATCGCCGAACGGTGTCGCTTTGATGATGACACTGATGAGACCGAAGCCGACCGCAATCGCTGCTGCCGGGATGATTGCACCGAAAGATTTGGAAATGAACGGCGGAACAGAATCCGGCATTTTGATCGTGATGTTTTTATCAACAAACAGACAGTAAACCTTGGCAGAGATGATGGAAACAATGATCGCTGCGAACAGGCCGCGGGAACCGAGCCAGCCAAGAGGCAGATTGGTAACAGCTGCCCATCCTTCGCCGACAGTTTCCATCGGTGTGATGATCAGGAAAGCGATCAGTGAGATGATACCCGCCGCAAAGCCATCCTTCTTTTCTGTGTTTGTGTACTGATACGCAATAGCGAAAGCTGCATACAGTGCCAGCATATTAGTGGAGACATTGACAAATGTCTGTGTCAGAGTATAAATGCCGCTGGACTGCAGGAATGCCTGATATCCAGCAAACGGGATCTGCTGGATCAGCGATCCGATCGCGCCGATCATCAGAGCCGGCATGAGAGACATAAGTGCATGTGAGACAGCCTGAATGATTTTATTCTGCTGCATCCAGGCGGCTGCTTTACCAAGAATTTCGCTGAATCTGTTCATATGAACCTCCTTATTTGTGAAAGCGATTCCTTATCGCATTTTTATATTAGCTTTTGAAATAACCGCTTTAAATGGCATTCTTTTTAACATTTACTGTCATTTTTTCAGATTTTCTTTTATGATAGGTTTATGAATGACGAACGCAGGAAACAAATTGACGAGCATCTGAGAAAAATCACACCAAGCGAAGCTGATAACCGCCTTGGTATTATCAACAGATTTGAAGGCAGACTTCCGCTCTATGTCGACGACCATTTCGGGAACAGTAACAGATTCATTCCTCTTCGCAGTGATACACCAATATTACTGAAAAAGAACAGTCGTTTCAGAACTGTCGATGAGCACAGGCATGATTTTATTGAAATCGGATATATCTATTCAGGTTCAGTATCCGAAACGATCGACAGAAAAAACTACGTTTTTCATCAGGGGCAGATGATCCTGATCGACCGCAATACAGCTCATGCCATCGGCTATACAGATGAAAATGATATCCTTGTCAGCATTCTTGCCCCGATCAAATACTGTCATTCGGCTCTGAACAGAATTCAGACAGATAATGTGCTCCTGCGGTTTTTCCTCAATGCGCTCAATGATGAAAACAAAGGGATCAACTATCTTATCTTCAACACTGAAAATCAGGACCGTATCCAGGAAATGATCCTGGAAATGATCTATGAACAGATTTTCCCGTCTCAGAATCATAACGAGATCATGGAATCTCTTTTTCAGACTGTCATCCTGTCCGCAATGTCCATGATCGATACAGAGCCTGTCATACAGAATCTGAACAAATCCAGTGCCGCTGCCGTCAGTGCTGTGACGTACATTGACCAGCATTATAAAGAATGCACTCTGCAGTCGACCGCAGATCACCTCGGGATCAACGCAGCTTATCTTTCTACCTTGTTAAAAAAAGAAATCGGAAAGAATTTCCGTGACATTGTTTCCGAAAAAAAGCTCCGCGACGCTGCGGAAATGCTGCGGACAACAGACACTCCGGTTTCTGTCATTGCTGAAAGTGCCGGTTATCCGAATCTGACACTTTTCTACAGAAAATTCCAGGAACAGTACGGCAGCAAGCCGGCAGAGTACCGCAAAGCCTTAAAACAGATGCCGGATATTGGAATCTGAGCGAAGCTGTACAGTATTATTCAGACGTGTGGGTAAACAGACGATAGATCATCAGCGCGACATTATGCGCGCTTTCTTTTTTTCCGTCTTCTTCCCATTTCAGGAATGCGTTCAGCAGTCCTCCTGCGTATGCATACAGCTCATACATATGCAGTTTCTTCTGAGGAAGGATATTTTTCATCATGTATTCATTCACGGCATCAATGAGGATCGTATACAGACCGCTGCGGTTCAGGATCAGAAAATACCTGGCGTATCTGTCAAAGTAATTCAATGAGAATTCAATGTGTTCCGGACGCATGAAAACACCCGGATCACTCAGTTCCCCGCCTTCGATCATATATCCCGTGACGACAATATTCAGATAATCACACAGGGCATCATACAGATTTTCATAGTAGCGGTAGAAGGACATCCGTGATACGCCGGCATTGTGGATCACATCTGTCACCCTGATCTCCGCGAGATCTTTCTTTTCCAGTTCATCGAGAATGCCGTTTCCGATTGCCATCCGGGTCGAGACCGTGCGGCTGTTTAATTCTGTCTTGATCTTCATACTGTTACATTTTCCCTTGTTTTGTAAGATGCGTTACATTTTATGCCCTTTTGTAAATTTTAGCATACATGAAAAGCACATACAATTTCCATGTTTAACTGGAGGTGCATACTATGAGAATCGTAGCAGACTCATCCTGTGATCTGTATACACTGGATTATCCTGATTTCCGGACAGCCCCGCTGAAGGTTTATACAGACGAAAGAAGCTTTACCGATAATGAATCGCTGAATATCAAAGACATGCTGGATTATCTGGCCGGATATAAAGGCCGTTCCTATACATCATGCCCGTCTGTGGAAGACTGGCTCGCCGCCTATGAAGGTGCAGATGAGATCTTTGTGTCGACTGTCACCAGTTCTCTTTCCGGTTCCTACAACAGTGCGATGACCGCAGCCGGAATGTATCAGGAAGAACATCCGGAAGCAAAGATCTCCGTCATTGATTCTCTTTCGACCGGTGCGGAAGAAGTCCTGCTTCTGTACAAGCTGAAAGAACTGATCGAAGCAGGCGAATCGTTTGAGAACATCGATCAGAAGATCCGGGCGTATCTGAAAACGACCCGTCTGTTCTTCTCGTTCTTCTCTCTGCACAATCTTGCCCAGAACGGCCGTGTCAGCAAAGCAGCCGCTGCTGCCCTCTGCGTCCTGAATATCTCAGTCACCGGAACAGCATCTGAGGCAGGAAAAGTCACTGTGACCGGCAAGGCAAGAGGTGAACGCAAGTCCATCAAAACATTGCTTGAATACATGTTAAAAGCCGGCTACAACGGCGGCAGAGCGGTGATCACGCATGTGGAAAATGAAGCGATGGCTTCTTCTCTGAAAGATATGATCATTGCCAGCTGGCCGCAGGCGGATGTTCATATTCTGCCGGCGAAAGGTCTGTGCAGCTATTACATGGAACGCAGAGGCGTCGTCATCAGCTGCGAAACACAGAACTGATAAAATCAGACAGGAACTGGGCTCTGTTCCTGTTTTTTTGTTTCTATGGAAGTCATTGCCCGGTCCAGCAGATAAACTGCCTGATCAATACCACAGTCACCTCCATAACGATTTATGTTTTTTCTGTATAATAGATTTATATGATGATCGATATATTTTTATTTCAGCTGCTGAGAAATCCTGATTTTAAAAGCATGATGTTCTGGATCACTGCTGTGATCTACTGCCTGCTCCTTGCCGGATGCCTGGCAGGGAAATGGCGGCTGCTGGAAAAAGCAGGCAGAGTGCCGTGGCACTGTCTGGTGCCTTTTCTCGGAAATTGGGATCTGTATGATATCTGCTGGGACGGCCGCTTCGGCATCATCGTCAGCGCTTTGTATCTGACGATCGAGCTGACGGTCCCTGCCACCGGCATGATCCCTCTTTTTTCCATAAAGTCACTGGTGCTTTTTCTTGCGTTCATCGGTGCTTTTGTGCTCTCTTCCACCATGAAGATCAAGCTGACAAGATCGTTTGGAAAAGGCGGTATTACCGCCTATGGGCTGATCTTCCTGGAAGGTGTCTTCTATCTGGCAGGCTTCAGAAACTGCACATATTACGGCAGGACCCTGCGCAGATATAATCCGAAACAGCCGCAGACCGAAAAACCGCAGACAAGACCGGGCCTCAGCCGTACATATATGATCAGTCTGTACCGGTTCCGCAGCAGTATTGCCCTGGCTGCCTGTATCTGTACGTTCGCGCTCTGCATGTTCGCGGTCGCGGGCGGACTGATCGAGTCGCCTTCGGAACTGACGCCGGAACGCGGCGGCAATCTGTTCAAGCTGTTTACCGTCAACTCCAATTTCTTCTCCGCGATCGGCGCTGCGTTCATGATCCCCTTTGCGGTGGAAGGCATCCGCAAAAAGCGGTTTACCTATCCGAAATGGGTACAGATGATCCAGTACAGCGGCGCGATCTGCACAACGCTGACGATCATCTTCGCCATCTTTCTGATCCTGCCGACAAAAGGCATAGGATTAGCCTTTGGAAAGATGAATTTCTGGCTGCATCTGGTATGTCCCGTCTTCACACTGATCCTGCTGTTCTCGGTGGAGACCGATCTGGAGCTGTCTCTGAAAGAATCGCTTCTCTGTCTGACGCCGTTCTATATTTACGCGTGTATCTATCTGTTTAATGTCGTCCTGCTCGGGGAAGCAAACGGCGGGTGGCGGGATATCTACAAACTGGCGACCTATATGCCTCCTGCTCTGTCCGCGCCGCTGATGTTCATTCTCGGCTTCTTTGTGGCGCAGAGCATCCGCGTTGTATACAACCGGCTTGCCCGCACCCGTCAGGAACGGATGAGAAGCCTGTGGGGAGATGATCTCTCATCGATCGAGATCAAGATCGAAGTCTACGGTCTCGGCCGCTACACCGGCATGCACGATGAGATCACAAACATCTCTGTGCCGATCGATATCTTCCAGCAGTTCGCGGAACGCTATGACGTGACGGTTGAAGACCTGGCACGTGCTTTTACCAAAGGCGTGACAGACGGACTGAAGGAACGCAGTGAATATTACGGAAGGCTCCGGAAACAGCTGGATCTGCTTCCCGGAACACCGGAACGTTTCAGAAAAGACATCGGAGGATAAAACATGACACTGATCAGAAATATGGAATGGATCCTGTCCATACTCGCTGGTTTTGCGGTAATGTCTTTCATCAGTTCCTTTCTTGAGAAGGTCAGGAATAAATGGCTGAAACTGCTGATCTTTTTCATCCGCCTTCTCGCCATGACAGGGCTCGGTTTCCTTATGATCGCTGCCGAAAGTCATATCACATGGACATATGCCTATCCGCTGATGGGAATCTATATCGCTCTGTTCGGTGAGTGTGCCTGTGATGTGATCACATGTATTCTGCACTGTCTGAAAAAAGAACAGACGAAAAGATCCCGTCTGATCCTGACCGGGATCATCGTTCTGCTCTATGCCGCCTACGGAACTTTCAATTCGCAGATCATCCGCGAAGATCATCTGCGCTTTTCTTCCGGCAAACTGCGGGAAAAGCATACATTTGTCTTTTTCTCCGATCTGCATTACGGATCCTCACAGACCAGCAGATCGTTTGAAAACGCTCTGAAGCAGATCAGCGCGGAAAAGCCGGAATTCGTACTGTTAGGCGGAGATATCTGCGATGAGCACACCACGAAAGAAGAGATGCTAGCGGTCTTTGAACAGCTCGGCAGTCTTGAAATGCCTGTCTATTATATCTATGGAAACCATGATCGTCAGGATCACGGACATCTGATCAGCGGAAAGAAATACACCGCGGAAGAATTTGAACAGGCGATCCTGAACAGCGGCATCACCATCCTGCAGGACGACTTCGTGCAGTTTAATGATGAGATCGTCCTGCTTGGCAGAGAAGATGTCAGTTATCTTTCCCGGAAAGCTGTCAAAGATCTTCCAGCCCGTCCGGAGGGCGCCTATGTGATCACTGTCGATCACAATCCGTATCAGAATGAAGATATCATTGAGACCGGCGCGGATCTGCAGCTGTCCGGGCACACCCATGCCGGGCAGATCTTCCCGATGCGTCTCTTATACAACCTTGCCGGTCTGAATGTCGTATATACGTATCAGATCGGTCCCACCGCTCTGTATGTCAGT
>JAILCN010000158.1 GCA_024680365.1 Solobacterium sp. | reverse complement strand
AATAAAGCGATAAAGAGGCCCCTTTAAGGGGCAGCCTGTGAAAGCGTTGCGGCTGTCAGGCTTCGGTGGCCGAATGGCCTCCGCAACAAAAGGCCCTTACAGGGCCAGTGGATACCACCAGTTTTACTGGTGGTTATGATTTCTCATTTTTTCTTGCGGAAAGAATCTGTATTGCTTAACATGAAGACAGTCAGAGGGGAACGAAATGACACACAGCAGCATCCGGAAAAGAATCAATTTCAGAGAACTTGGCGGATATAAAACAGAAGACGGAAAGACCGTCAAATACGGATTATTATACAGAAGCGGCGCGTTATGCGATCTGAAAGAAAAAGAACGGAAGATCGTTGATGAACTGAACCTGAAACATATCTTCGACCTGCGCAGCGATTCCGAGATCGCCAGACTGCCTGATCCGGTGATCGCCGGGGCAGAATACCATCCGGCAGGTGCGATCGAAGAAGACGCTTCCGTCAGCGGACTGCGGCGGCTCATGCAGAGAAACACAAGATACGAACATCTGAAATACCTGTACGGCATCCTGCCGTTCTGCAGCGCTTACCGCCAGATCTTCGCATATCTGAAAAAAGGGGAGGTCCCTGTTCTGTTTCACTGTTCAGCCGGCAAAGACCGGACCGGCGTGCTTGCCTATCTGATCCTGCGGGCGCTCGGCTGCAGTCATGAGACAGCATCCCGGGACTATCTTCTTTCCAACCGGTACAGAGCCGGAGAGATCCGCATGTATCTGGATGAAGTTGCGGCTGTCACAAAAATGACGCCGAAGATCGAACATGAGATCCGGGCACTGGCAGGCGCGGCACAGGAGAATATTGATCACACACTGGAAGCCATTGAAAAACGATACGGGACGATCGAAACATACTTTGAGCAGGCCCTGGAGTGTTCAGAAGAAGACATCAGAAGGCTCAGGGAAATGTATACTGAAAGTCGCGGGAATTGAAAAAAACCAGGATTTCTTTAGAATATAAGCATATCAGGGAGGTACTTGCGTATGGAAAACAGACTGCCGGAAAAACTCACGCAGCTGCGAAAACATTACGGATATTCGCAGGGCGATATCGCCGCAAAGCTGGATATTCCCGTAACGGAATATATCAAGTGGGAAAACGGCAATACGATTCCGCATTCCAGTCAGCTTTCTTTTCTCGCGAAGCTGTACGGTACAAAGATCGACGTCCTGATTGACAATACTGCTGAAGTTGTATTCAGGCAGATCCAGAGTCTGGATGACAGTGTGACCATTCCGTTTATGAGCAGCGTAATGCCGGAAAACAGCAGCGCTGAGGAAACAAAAACAGAAATCTACACACCGAAAGAGGAAGATACTGCACCTCTTGAGGAAACAAAGATCATTGATACACAGCAGTTTGAACCAACAGTGACGAATGTGATCGTGGATGAACCCACAGTGGAAAGCCCGGTCACGCAGAACAGAAAAGAAGAAGACGACAAAAAGAAAAAGGTCACAGCATGGATCCTGGGAGGCGCTGCGGTGCTGATCGCACTGATCCTGTTTGGGATCTGGAAGCTGAACAACAAACCTGAAGCGTTCACGGTACCGCTCTCCGGAACGAACCGTCTCGCTGTCGGCAACAGCTACGTTCTCTATATTGATAAAAACGGCGCTCTGCAGACAAAGGGAAGCTTCGCGGAGACTGCGCAGTTCCGTGACGCGGTTCAGGTCAGCGCATATGAAAAACACGCTGCGGCGCTTAAGAGCGACGGCACAGTCGTCAGTATGGGCGGCATTGATACATCCGGCTGGGAAAATGTCGTGATGATCGCTGCCGGACGTGATCACACCGCAGCACTGAAGGATGACGGAACAGTCTACTGCGCCGGCAACGAAAAAGCATGCAGCGTTTCATCCTGGACCGGAGTGAAAAGCGTCTATGCCGGAAACGGCATCACGCTCGGCATTGACGGTGAAGGAAAAGTACTGGCAAGCGGCACAGATGTTGTAAACGGACAGACCGGCATCAGAAAAGCCGCGCTTGGTCCAAGTGATATCGTGCTTCTGAAAACCGACGGCACAGCCGCAGTGTTCTCACTCAACGGCAAGAACGTATTTGATGTGTCCGGCTGGAAAGACATCGAAGAGATCACCGTCGGAGCTGACTTCGTCTGCGGTGTCAGCAATTCGGGACAGACATACTGCATCGGCAGCGATGAAACGATGAACTATGTTGCGAACCGCTGGGGTGACATCCGCTATATCGCGTCCAACAGTGAAACAGTGATCTCTGCCGACCGCGCAGGCGGACTGCATGGTGCCGGCGACAACACATACAACCTGTTCAACGAAAGTGAAAATCCGACGCCGGAGATCACCGCACCGACGATCTCTCTGGCAACTGTCACTGACATTACCTTCGCGGAAACGACTGCCAATGTCACAGTCAGATGGAATCCTGTGGCAGAAGCGGAATACTATTCCGTCACAGTTGAGCCGCAGATCAGCGCCGGCCTGACGAATACCCAGATCACATCGATCAGTATTCCCGCTTCCGCGCTTGTCAGCGGTACCGAATATCAGGTCAGCGTTACTGCATATCCGATCGATCCTGATCAGTATCTGCCGAGCGAACCGGCGACTGTCAAATATAAGTACAATGCCAAGACGATCCAGCTGGATTCTCCGTCCAACATCAAGGCGAGAATTCCTGAGGAAGGTGTCTGGCGCATCAGCTGGGACGCTGTGAAAAATGCGGAAAGCTATACATTCATTCTGGATCAGGAAGAACCGGTCGTTGTTCAGGATACAGCCTATGACGTTCATGTCGCGGAATCCGGTCTGGAAGACGACAGCGTGCATACCATCTCCATCATCGCCAATCCGACAGAGCCTGTCTCCGCGTATACAAGCAGTGAGCCGGCGACTGTGGAACTGACGTTCCGTCTGAACCGGTTTACCGTATCTGTCAGCTTCAATGATCCGGGCAACGGATCTGTCGAGCTGTCCCTGCCGGCAGGCACCTATGTTCTGAAAGACCTGCTGTCAGGCGAACTTCTGCCGGACGGCTACCGTCTTGCGGATCCCGACAGGAAAGTGACGATCAAAGGCGATACATATCTGGATGTCAGTGTGATCCCGGAAGAAAGCGAACCCCGTCATGAACAGGAAGAAACAGATGATCCGGGCAAAGAGGATCCTGAACCGGAAGACAAGGAAGGAGACTGAGCATGGACAAAGTCTGGTATTACATGAAAAACAACGGACAGAAGATCGGTCCGTTCAATGATGAGGAACTTGTCAGTCTGATCCGCAACGGCATTCTGGAGAAAGAAGACTCCATCTGGATGACAGAACTGGACAAATGGCACAGGCTTGAGAATACGGTATATTCTGTATTTCTGCGGGAAGAATAACATGAAGGGCGTCTGAGGACGTCCTTTTATCTGCGCAAAAAAGGAGGGATCCATGTCCCTCCCGTTCAGCCGATCACGTTCAGCATTGAGACCATTACGGCCACAAAGAGAACCATTCCCAGGAAATACCAGGTGAAGTAATATTTAACAAGTGCGGCATACTCCCGGATCATCGCACTCGGCCAGTAATAAAAGGCAACGTGAGAACCGATGCCGGTGACCGGGAAGCTGATCCGGCGGGCATATACCATTGCCCGGAAGATATGATAGCTGCTGGTCACCACAGCTGTGATCTTTCTGCCTTTGCGGCTTTCGATCAGCGCTTTGGAATTGACCAGGTTTTCCATGGTGTCCGTTGATCTGTCTTCCAGAAGAATATCTTCAGCAGGGATCTGTCGTTTTTCGATCAGGTAATTCTTCATCGCTTCCGCTTCCGAGAGCTTTTCATCCGGTCCCTGGCCGCCCGAGCAGATGATCTTGCAGGCGGTATAGGAACGCTTATAGACTTTTGCGGCTTTATCCAGCCGGTCGCCGAGAAGCCTGGAGACCCGTTCACCGCCCAGCAGTCCTGCCCCAAGGGCAATGACATAATCGTAGCCTGCCCGGCGCGGGATAATGCGGATGATGATGGTATAGAACATAAAGGCGAGGAAGATATAACATACATAGAAGACGGCGCTGCCGAATCCCATGATGACAGTCGACACAGTCTTTCCTGACTGATAGAAGTCAGTCATGCCGGCATAGATGGAGAATTCACCGGCCAGGATCATGAAGCCGAACACAAGAGACAGGATATTGGCAAGGGAGAAGCCTTCTTTCCGCAGCATCGTGAATCCGTTGATGATCAGCAGGAAGGGTACGATCAGGATCAGAAAGATCCAGACCGCGATCAGAACGATGCCGAAGACGCCCAGCTGCGGGACCTCGCTGGCGTAGATCAGACAGCAGAATGTCATCAGTGTGAAAAAGGCCAGAAAGAGCAGTCCGTTGCGGAAACGGCGCGGATCCCTCAAGGTCATGAGAATAAATATAATGCCGGTCAGCGCGGCGAGAATTCCAGGTATCAGTTCCATGTCTCAATTATCGCACAAAAACGGAAAGGTAAACTTTCAGAATCCTTACAGAAAGGTAAGTCTATCCTACTGGCATGAATGACAAAGTCAGCAAATCATTATATTATTGATATAGATATCAGTATGCTTGTAAACAGTGCTCTGCGGACATCCATACTGGCAAAACAGATAATGAATGCTGAAATGGAGGAATTATGACAGCAAAAAAAGCAAAGGCAGCTGAACCTGCAGAAGAAGTGAAGGAAGCTGCCGCCGGAGAAACTGTCCCGGCAGAAGACACCATGCCGCAGCCGCGCCGCAGCGTCGCTTTTATCGGCTCTGAATGCTATCCGTTCGTAAAGACAGGCGGTCTGGGCGATGTCATGTACGCGCTTCCCAAAGCGCTGATCCGTCAGAACTGTGACGTAAAGGTCATCCTGCCGCGTTACGCATGCATCCCGGAGAAATACCAGGAGAAGATGGTCTATGTCGGCGCGTTTGACATGGACTTATGCGCAGACGGACGTTCGTTCTACGTCGGGATCATGGAGTATGTCTGGGACGGCGTCGTCTATGACTTCATCGACAACCAGGAATTCTTTAACTGGGGCAAACCGTACACAAACCTTGTCGATGATATCCCGAAATTCTGTTACTTCGCCAAGGCAGCTCTTGCGGCTCTGAACTTCATGAACTGGACACCGGATATCATTCACTGCCACGACTGGCAGGCAGCTCTGGTGCCGGTATTCCAGCGTGCGTTCTTCGGTGATACGCCGGTCGGCCGATCCAAGTCCATCCTGACGATCCACAACCTGCGCTTCCAGGGCATCTACAATATCCCGACGATCCGCTACTGGACAAACTTACCGGAATACATGTTTGATTATTCCATCCTGAAACAGGGCGTGGAAGACGCGAACATGCTGAAGGGCGGTCTGGCATGCTGCGACATGATCACGACGGTATCCAATACCTATGCCGGTGAGATCCAGACAGACTTCTTCGGCGAAAATCTGGATGCGCATCTGCGCTATCATTCCGGCAAACTGCGCGGCATCGTCAACGGCATTGACTGCGACATCTGGGATGCCAATACCGATAAGCTCCTGCCGGCTAACTATACGGCTGAAAACGTCATTGCCCAGAAGAAGAAGGACAAGCTTGAACTGCAGAGATCACTTGGTCTGGAAGAGAATGCAGACAAGATGGTCATCGGTCTGATCTCCCGTCTGACGAATCAGAAGGGTCTGGATCTGATCACCCAGATCTTCCCGGATATCATCGACGGCAACACACAGTTTGTGCTTCTGGGAACAGGCGATACAGTATACGAGGACGCATTCCGCTACTATGAGAATGCGTATAAGGGAACCGTCTGCTCCAACATCATGTACGATGAAGGCAGAGCACATCTGATCTA
>JAILCN010000109.1 GCA_024680365.1 Solobacterium sp. | reverse complement strand
AACATCTACGCTGAAGCTAAGACGATCACGCTGAGTGAAATCGATGGAGTCACTCTTGAACAGAGTGTATTCGAGAACGTTGAACCAGGCGCGACAGTCACAACAACAGCGACATACACGATCAAAGAAGCAGATGTCCTGAACGGAAGCTTCAGGAATACAGTTACAGCAGTGATCGATGAACTCGAGAAGACAGCTGAAGCAACTGTAGATACTGAAGAGAAGAACGGTCATCTGACAGTCAACAAGATCACAACATCAACACCTGCGAACGGTACAGCATATGCACTTGGCGAAACGATCGAATATGAGATCACAGTAACCAATGACGGCAACCTGACGATCACAGATATCACAGTCACTGATGAGCTGACAAATGGCAGCTGGACGATCGCGAGCCTGGCACCTGAGGCAAGTGAAACATTCACCACAAGTTATGAAGTAACTGAAGAAGACATCCTGAAGGGAACAGTTCTCAACGTCGCAACAGCGAAGGGAACAAGCCCTGATCCGGATAAGCCTGAAGTACCTGTAACACCTGGTGAAGATCCTGAACCGACAGAAGACATCCAGGGCAGCCTGGCTGTCACAAAGACCACAACATCCACAGCTGCTGAAGAAGGAAAGTATACTCTTGATGAAGAGATCACTTACCGGATCACAGTTGAAAATACAGGCAATGTAACGCTGACGAATGTCAAAGTAACAGACGAACTCACAGGTGATGACTGGACGATCGAATCACTTGGCGTCGGTGAAACAAAGGAATTCGATGCGAAGTATACAGTTGCCGCAGAAGATGTCGTGGCAGGCAAGGTAACCAACACTGTAACAGTGAAGGGAACAAGCCCCGATCCTGAAAAACCGGAAGCTTCCGGAGAAGCATCTGTAACAGATGAAACAAGAAAAGCACCTGGAAACGACGTCACACCTGAGCCGACACCGGAAGATGAAGGCGCGAAGATGGACGCTGAAAGCCAGAGCATCATCGTTGTCTATGACGGCAATGAACACACTGTTACAGCAAAGGCAGACAAAGAAGGATCAACGATCTGGTACAGCACCGACGGTGGTGTGACATGGAGTGAAGAAGCTCCGAAACGTACCGATGTCGGCACAACAGAATTCGCAGTCAAGGCAACACATCCTGTATACGAAGATGTCATCAGGACCGGCTACAAGCTGACCGTGCTTCCTGCCGAAGCGGTCATCATCGTTGATGATTACACCAAGGTCTACGGAGACGCGGATCCTGAACTGACATCAACGATCACCGGCCTGATCGGCGATGATACGATCGACTATGAGCTGTTCAGAGACAGCGGAGAAGATATCGGTGTCTACGACATCCATGTCAGATTCGCGAACGAGAATGTTCAGAATGTCAGCGGCATTGAAGAGACAGGAGAAACAGCAGTCAGCGCAGCTACATACAACACACAGATCGGCAACTACAATGTGAAAGTTGTAGAAGGAACACTGACGATCGTTGCAAGAAATGTAACAGTGACAGTAAACGATGCTGAGAAGAAGGTCGGAGAATCTGATCCTGAATTCACAGTGATCATTGAAGGACTGCTGGAAGGCGATACTGTTGAATACGTGATTGAAAGAGATCCGGGTGAAGAAACCGGAACTTACACGATCAGAGTCAGCGGTGAAACAGAACAGGGCAACTACACAGTCACATTTGTGAACGGAACCCTGACGATCAAACCGGATGAAAAGATCATCCCGACACCGGAGCCTACTCCGACTCCTACGCCGAAACCTACACCGACTCCGAAGCCTGATACACCATCAACAGGTGACGATTCGGATAAGTGGAACGGCATGTTCGGATTCTCAGTCGCCGGACTGATCCTGGCAGCACTGCTGAGGAAAAAGAACGAAGAAGAGGAAGAAGAAGCGTAAGCTGAACTTCTGAATCGCAAACCAGACAAAAAGAAAAACACCTGTATGACCGCAAGGCTTACAGGTGTTTTCTTTATGGGTTCAGACACTGAGGTAAAGCAGACTCAGCGCGATGAGCAGCTGACCTGCGTAGTATAGAAGAAGGTTGCTGACACGGAGTGAGAAGCGCTGTTCAGAACCAAATGTATTCAGAATGAGAATGATATCACTGAGCAGAAACAGAATTGCTCCGGCAGTAAAGAACAGGAAGAATGAAGAAGGATCATTGATCGTACAGCGGACAGCGAAGCAGTTGAGCAGCACGATCGCTCCGATGTAGACAATGCCGAAGATCTTGAATGCTTTCTCTGCGGTGATCTTCGTAAACAGCCATTTCATCAATACGGAAGTGAGGATCACACCGGCAAGCAGAACAATGATCTTGTTCTGTGCCATCGGAAGCACCGCAGCCAGATAGGCGATATGCCCGCTCAGAAAGACCAGAATGCCGACCAGGAAGACAAGCTTTCCTTTCTCTTTAAACACAAAGCGAAGGTTCAGAAGCACATCTGCGATACACCCCAGGATCAGTCCGGCAATGATCAGCTTCGCTGTTGCTGTTCCCTGTGATGTGCAGAAGCCGAAGATCACGAAGCACAGAGATGCAATACCTTTCAGAATGACTGCAGGAACATAGTTTTCCTTCTTTTCCTGCAGGATGAAGAAACCGGCAATACAGAGACATAGCGGAATCAGAAAATACATACATTCACGTATCATCAAATTGGTTAGAATCTGATGAAATCCTTCTAGGAGAGTGAACACAGGAAAGGCGAAAGCTCGTTTTAACTTACCGGTGCAATTTTGCACCAGTAAGTTAAAGCCATAATGAAGTTAGTATTGCTTTCTCCCGCTTCTTTTTATCAAATACACTTTCATCCAGTTTCGAAAGCTCCAGTATTCTTGCAATCACCCATTCTTCACTCTGAGTATGATACACTTCATAATGATCAATAAACATATCCAGGGGAATGGTTTTATATAATAATATGCTTGGGAATTCCCGTGTATAACAGATGTATCTTGTGATATAGCCAAGCCAATGCAGAACGGTTTCCGAAAGTTTTACTTTCCCATAATCTGTTTCACCGAATTCTTCATGGATAGAATCATAACAGTCTTCCACATCATAAGAAAACAGAAAGGATCCCGGATCATCCAGTTTTCTTGCAAATTTGGAGCGAAAAAATCTTCTCAGAAAAATGCGTGAAGAAGATTGCAGTTCCAATGAGCCGGAAAAGATATCCGCTTGATAGGAACATAGTCTAGAACCAACAGAATCTAACTCTTTCATAAAAACAACTCATCAATATACTTTCCCTGATTTCTGAATTCTCTTTTTGCCAGTTTCAGCTTTGTCTGGATAATGTTTTCGTTATCTCTGGAAAACAGACCGGCATTGTTTCTCTCTTCATCGCAAAGATAGAAACGATCCAGAAAAGACAATTTCCGCACGGCTTTTTCAGTACGGAAAACATACTGATCGCCCAGTCTGGATGCAGACAGTGAGTGTAAAGCCTGATCGGAAGTAATTTCTCCGGAAGCGAACTGATTCAGCACTTCAAACATTTTATTATCTGCAATCGGGGCAATGATGACATCCGCTTTTTCCAGCTGCCGGATCATGTTTTGAATGTGGGGCTCGTTTTTATATGCTGAAATTTTCCTTCGATAATACGAAATCGCCAGCATCCAGTCAAGACTGCAGTTCAATACGAAACAGTTCAGTTTTGAAAGATCCGCTTTGAATATATATACAGAAGATGATTTGTATTCTGCAACAAAACTGGACGCAGAGTCCAACTGTCTGGAACAATAAAAGCCATGAGAAAAGTCTGAATCGTTTTTTGAACCAAACGGATCAATTTCATTGATTCCGTATTTGGATCCATGGAAGAACAGAACTTCATTTTTTTTCAGATTTTCCGCAAAAAGTTCACTTTTTGCCAATGACAGCCGAAAACCTTTTCGATAGATCAGTCCATATACTTTTTCCAGAGTGGTATTGGACGGTTCGTTTGAAAAAGAATACAAAACAGTTCTTTTGCTCAATGCAGCTTCTTCAGCGAATTCATCAATGCGCAGTCCTGTCATTTCACAGAAAAACCGGATATCATTTTCAATGTTATAACTGTTCTTCATGAAATCAGTATAATACAAAAAGCCTCCAGAGACAACTTAGCGGTGCAAAATTGCACCAGTAAGTTTGTATATTTGCTGTTTGACTTTAGCGCTTTAGTGTGATAAATTATTCGTGTTCGTAACGGACAGAAAGTAGGGGAAGTACCATGCGAAATGATATTCATTCTGAAGCTGTTGAAGATCTGTTCGAGGCGATTCTCAGCCTTGAGAGCAAGGAAGAATGTTATGCCTTTTTTAAAGATATCTGCACTGTCAATGAACTGCTGTCAGTAGCGCAGCGTTTCCATGTCGGTGAGATGCTTCTGGAAGAAAGGACATATAAAGAGATCTCTGCTGTTACCGGCGCGTCGACAACGACGATCAGCCGCGTGAACCGCCTTCTCAATGATGACGATCAGGGAATTGAAATGGCTTATGAAAGGATCAAGGGGGAAATAAGAAATGATCAATGAGAAAATGAAGAACTACGGCAACAACCGTTCCGTGATCAGAGACCTGTTTGAATTTGGCAACCAGCGGAAAGCAATCGTCGGAGCAGACAACGTCTTTGACTTCTCGCTCGGCAATCCCAACGTACCGGCGCCGAAGGAAGTCAATGAAACGATCAGGGAACTGCTCGATACTAAAAATGATATCTATCTGCACGGATATACCTCTGCCCAGGGTGACGCGGCATGCCGGGAAGCGATCGTCAAAGATCTGAACAAACGCTTCAATACGTCATTCAGAAAAGAAAACCTGTATATGACATGCGGCGCTGCGGCATCGCTCAAGATCATCCTGACAGCGCTGTATGCGGAAGGAGATGAAGTCATCGTCTTCACCCCGTATTTCCCGGAATATAAAGTGTTTGTGGAAACGACCGGCGCAAAGGTCATTGAAACACCGAGCGATCCGTCATCATTCCAGATCGACTTTGAGATCCTGGAAAAGAACCTGACCTGCAGCACAAAGTCGGTGATCGTCAATTCCCCGAACAACCCGTCCGGTGTCGTCTATACCGAAGAAACGATCACAAAGCTGGCAGCTCTTCTGGAAAAGAAACAGCAGGAATACGGACATCCGATCTATCTGATCACGGATGAACCGTACCGTGAACTGGTCTATGACGGAATTCAGGTTCCGTTTGTGACGAAGTATTACCGCAATACCATCGTGTGCTATTCCTTCAGTAAATCTCTGGCCCTGCCGGGTGAAAGAATCGGATACGTGCTTGTACCGGATGAGATCGACGACAGTAAAGATATCTACGCTGCTGTCTGCGGCGCCGGAAGAGCGCTTGGCTACGTCTGCGCACCGTCGCTGATGCAGCATGTCCTGGAACGCTGCACCGGTCTGGTGTCTGATCTGAGCGAGTATCTTGAGAAAAGAGATCTGCTGTACAACGCGCTGACGGATATGGGATTTGAGTGCATTCATCCGGACGGAGCGTTCTATCTGTTCATGAAGTCTCCCATTGAAGACGCGAAGGAATTCAGCGAGAAAGCGAAAGAATTCGATCTGCTGCTGGTCCCGGCAGACTCCTTCGGAACACCTGGTTTTGTCAGAATTGCCTACTGTGTCGCTACAGATATGATCAGAAGATCCCTGCCGGCATTTGAAAAGCTTGCGGCAGTATACAGAAAATAAGAGAGGATAACGATTATGCCGATTACAGATCTGCTTGAGCGCAATGCCAAGCTTTACGGGGATGAGGTTGCCCTGGTTGAGATCAACCCCGAGATCAAGGAAGAACAGAGAGTCACCTGGAAAGAATATGAACTGATCCAGCCGACTTCCGATTCTTATTACAGAAGACAGATCACCTGGGGCGTCTTTGATGAAAAGGCCAACAGAGTCGCGAATACACTGATCGAAAGAGGCATCCGTCCCGGTCAGAAGTGTGCGATCCTTCTGATGAACTGTCTGGAATGGCTGCCGATCTACTTCGGCATCCTGAAAGCAGGCGCGATCGCTGTTCCGCTGAACTTCCGTTTCACCAGTGAAGAGATCGATTACTGTCTGAAGGCTTCCGACGCTGACGTGCTGTTCTACGGTCCGGAATTCATCGGCCGTATCGAAGCGATTGCGGACAAGCTCAAGAAAGAGATCCTGCTGTTCTTTGTCGGTGACCAGTGTCCTTCCTACGCGGATGACTACTATCGTCATGTATCCAACAGCTCCTCCATCGCTCCCCGCGTTCTCGTACAGGACACAGACAAAGGCGCGATCTACTTCTCTTCCGGCACGACCGGTTTCCCGAAGCCGATCCTGCTGCTTCATGAAGCGCTGTCACAATCCGCGCAGATGGAAGCGAAGCACCATGAAACAACAAAGAACGATGTGTTCCTCTGCATTCCTCCGCTGTATCATACCGGCGCCAAGATGCACTGGTTCGGTTCTCTGTATACAGGCAGCCGTGCTGTCATCCTGAAAGGCAACTCTCCGGAATCCATTCTTTCTGCAGTATCCAATGAAGGATGCACGATCGTCTGGCTCCTGGTACCGTGGGCACAGGATATCCTGACTGCGTTTGAAAGCGGAAAAGTCAACAAGGATGACTACAACCTGGATCAGTGGCGTCTGATGCACATCGGCGCTCAGCCGGTACCGCCTTCCCTGATCAGGAGATGGCTGGCTGTCTTCCCGCATCACAAATATGACACCAACTACGGTCTTTCCGAATCCACCGGGCCAGGCTGCGTGCACCTTGGCATGGAAAATGTCCACAAGGTCGGCGCGATCGGTGTTCCGGGATTCAACTGGAAGGTCAAGATCGTTGACGAAAAGAACGAGCGCGTGCAGCAGGGTGAAGTCGGTGAGCTCTGCGTCAAGGGCAGAGGCGTCATGGTTGAATACTACAAGAACCCGGAAGCCACAGCTGAAGTGCTCGAAAACGGCTGGCTCCATACCGGCGACATGGCAAGACAGGATGAAGAAGGCTTCATCTACCTGGTCGACAGAAAGAAAGACGTCATTATTTCCGGCGGTGAAAACCTGTATCCTGTCCAGATCGAAAGCTTCCTGGCTGCCAATCAGAAGATCCACGACGTCGCTGTCATCGGTCTGCCTGATCCGCGTCTTGGTGAGATCGCAGCTGCGATCATCCAGGTCAAGGAAGGCCAGACCCTTACGGAAGAAGAGGTCAATCACTTCTGTCTGGATCTGCCGCGTTACAAGCGTCCCCGCAAGATCATCTTCGCGAACGTGATCCGCAACGCGACCGGCAAGATCGACAAACCGGCGCTCCGCAAGATCTACTGCGGCGAACGTCTGGTCGAAAAACAGTACAATTCCTGATATTGTTCAAAACGTGTGAAGGACATCCTGTCCGTCGCGCGTTTTTGAATCGCAGACCTTTAGAAAGAGGATACTATGATACAGGAACGAATCAATATCCCCTCTGACCGGGGACCTTTCCCCGGTATCTTCCTCAGACCTGAACAGCAGAACGGACCTGTACCTGCGCTTCTGTGGATCCATGGCGGCGGTTATGTGCTGGGCATGGCAGAAATGGTGAACTTCACCTGCGGGAGAATGCTGGCAGAGAAGTTCAATATCGCTGTCCTGTCACCGGAATACCGTTTAGCCAGTGAAGCACCCTATCCGGCAGCGCTGGAAGACTGCTATGCCGCGCTTGTTTATATGCATGAACAGGCGGCAGAGCTGGGCATTGATCCGGAGAAGATCTTTGTCGGCGGAGAAAGCGCCGGCGGCGGTCTGGCCGCGGCAGTATGCATCTATGCAAGAGATCAGGGCAGAATACCGGTTGCCGGACAGCTGCCTCTGTATCCGATGCTGGACTGCGAAGATACAGCATCTTCCCGGGACAATCACGGCAGGGTGTGGAATACAAAGCGCAACCACTGGGGATGGTCAAAATACCTGGGTGATCTGTATCAGAGCGATCATGTGCCGCCGTACGCAAGCGCTGCCCGGGAAACCAGTTACAGGGATCTGCCGAAGTGCTATACATTTGTCTCTGACGGCGAACCGTTTTATGAAGAAACACTGGCGTATGTCCGGAATCTCCGACTGGCCGGCGTACCTGCTCAGGCAGATGTCTATCACGGAAACATTCATGCCTTTGACATGCTTTGTCTCTGGCTGTTCCGCAGCCGCATCGCAAAAGAGAAACTGTGCCGGGTCTTTGGATCCTGGCTTCAGGAGTAACCTATGGAACTGTTCTGGTATATCATTGCTTCTCTTGGCGCCGGCGTCGGCACCGGTCTGGCCGGACTGTCTGCCGCAACAGTCATGGTTCCCATCCTGATCGTTCTCTGTCCTTCTTTTTCCGGTGATACCGGCGTGTATCAGGCGACTGCCATCGCGCTGGCTTCGGATATCCTCGGCTCCGCCGTGACCGCGTACACCTATGCGAAACATAAGAACATCAATCTGAAGAGGGGCTGGATCATGCTGGTGTGCATCGTCATCATGTGCACCATCGGCAGCTATGCCGCATTTCTTGCCGGCAACGTCGTGCTTGGCAGCTTCACGCTGTTTCTGACATTCTTCATCGGCATCCGCTTTCTGGTCTCTCCTGATACATCACGTAAGGAAACAGCTGTCAAAGGCGGGAAGCTGAACTGGCTGGAAGTGCTGGTTTCAGTATTCTTCGGCGTAACGATCGGTTTCGGGACCGGTTTTGTCGGTACCGGCGGCGGCATGATGATGCTTGTCGTCTTTACCGTCTTCCTGGGCATGGAGCTCAAGACAGCCGTCGGCACAAGCACCTTCATCATGACATTCACTGCTCTGATCGCTTCTGTCAGTCATATTCTGATCCATCCTGCAATCATTTTCGAAAAATGGCATGTGATGCTCATCTGCATCCTTACTGCAACTGCCGCATCTCTGATCTCCGCCCGTTTTGCCAACCGGGTATCCAGCCGGACTGTCGGACTGGTGACCGGGTTCGTTCTGACACTGCTGGGGGGAACGATGCTGA
Source organism: Solobacterium sp. (assembly GCA_024680365.1). GTDB lineage: Bacteria > Bacillota_I > Bacilli_A > Erysipelotrichales > Erysipelotrichaceae > Bulleidia. The sequence goes on along the minus strand of JAILCN010000109.1, from coordinate 84 downwards.
TACTGAACTTCCGGACCTGGATCGTCAGGCTCTTTTCCGCAGTGATTGGAGGTTTGTTATGAGACATCTGCAGTATATTTTCGT
>JAILCN010000086.1 GCA_024680365.1 Solobacterium sp. | reverse complement strand
GAAGGCTATCCCGGCAATCTGGATGTAACAGTGAAATATGTTCTTCGGGAAGACGGCATCGCGATCCAGGTTTCCGGTACGCCGGATCAGGATACACTGTTCGCCTTTACCAACCACAGCTATTTCAATGTTGACGGCAGTGACAGCGTGCTGAACCAGGAACTGAAGATCGAAAGCACGCAGTTCAGTCTGAACGATTCGGACGGCATGGCAACGGGCGTGATCAGAGATACAGAGGACACTCCGTTTGATTTCCGGGAATTCCATACGATCGGTGAGAGGATCAATGACGATGACATTCAGCTCAAGGAAGCCCTCGGCTATGACCACTACTGTCCGATCCCCGGCACCGGCATGAGAAAGATGGCGGAACTGAAGGGAAACAAAGTATCAGTCTCTCTGTGGTCAGATCTTCCCGGCATGCAGTTCTATTCAGCCAACTATACAGACGGTCTGACAGGAAAATACGGCAGAAGCTATACGCCGCGCTGCGCAATGGCACTGGAAGCGGAATTCTGCCCGAACGCGGTGAACTATGAAAACATCGCTGAAAAGCCCATCGTGAAGGCAGGCGAAACGCTGACATGCGAGATCCGCTTCCTTTTAAAAACACTGTAGTATTTCTTTTTTCAGACGATTCGGTGCATAATAGTAACAGTGAACGGGAGGACTCAGAATCATGAAAATTTGGACGACAGAAGAAAAGTACCGCGCGATCCAGGACAGTGACCGCGAAGAACTTGAGCAGCTCCATGAGAAAATCGCTGCTTCCCCGTGGCGGGAAGATTATCATATTCAGACAGTAACGGGTCTGATGAACGATCCGAACGGCTTCAGCTGGTTCGACGGAAAATGGCATCTGTTTTATCAGTGGTTTCCGTTCGGCGGCGTGCACGGACTGAAACACTGGTATCACGTAACAAGCGATGATCTGGTGACATGGAAGAACGAAGGACTCGGCATGAAGCCGCACCTTCTGGAAGACAACCGCGGCTGCTACAGCGGAAGCGGACTGGCGGAAGGAGACACACTGTATCTGGCCTATACCGGCAATAACAAGGATATCCATATGCAGCGCCATCCGTTCCAGATGCTCGCGAAGATGGACAGAGAAGGAAAGATCGTGAAGTCACAGATTCCTCTCATTTATGAGCAGGAGAACTATACGGAACACCAGAGAGATCCGAAACTGTTCAGCTATAACGGCAAATATTATATTCTGCTCGGTGCTCAGACAAAGGAACAGAAAGGCGTATTCCTGCTGTTCGAATCGGAGCAGATCGAAAAGGGCTGGAAGCTGCTGGGTGAGCTGAAGGTGCGCGGCTATGAAGACTTCGGCTTCATGGTGGAATGCCCGGATATTGAAAAAGTCGGCGACAAATGGGTGCTTCTGTTCTCACCGCAGGGTCTGGAACCTGACGGAGACAGATTCCGCTGCAAATACAACAATGTTTACTTTGTCGGCGACATGGATTTCGAGAATCTCGAATTCATTCCGGACGGCGAATTTGAAGAACTGGACAGAGGCTTTGATTTCTACGCTGCCCAGTGCGCGTACCAGACAAAAGAACCTGATGCTGCCTATATGATCGCCTGGTTCGGATGCGGCGACTATACTACACCGGCAACCGACGAAGAAGGCTTCAGCGGCCTGCAGACACTGCCGAGAAGACTGACGGTCGAAAACGGAAAACTGATGCAGAGACCGGTTCCGGCAGCGGAAAAGATCAGAGGAGATATCCTGTTTGAAGCGAAGAAGGGCAGCATCATCCGCGACCGGATGCACGGCCTGATGCCGCGTTCCTGCGTGATCCGCCTGGAAGATCCGGATCAGGAATCGATCAATCTCAATCTCTTCTCCAAACCCCGCCGGCGCGGATTTGAGATCGCCTATGACAAGTTCAAGAAAGTGCTGACTGTCGACAGAGGCGACATGAACCAGCAGTTCAATACCGAATTCGGCACAGACAGAAAGATCAGACTGGCAAACGGACTGAGATCACTGGAAGTCTATGTAGACCGCAGCAGCGTAGAGCTCTTCGTCAATGACGGTGAATACGTGATCTCCTCCAGAATGTTCCCGGAAAAAGATGAGAATCTGATCCGCATGGGCGGCAGAAATATCGACCTGACGATCTGGACGGCAAACAAGACAGTCACTGACGATTTTGTGATCTGATCAAAAAAGACAGTTCTCTGCGGACTGTCTTTTTGTTATGATACGTAATTAAAGAGAGGCATACACCATGAAGATCAGAATGGCTGAAGAAAAAGACATCCCAAGAGCTCAGGAGCTTCTTTCCCAGGTGCTTGAGATCCATGCGGCGATCCGCCCCGACATTTTCATTTCCGGTACGACCAAATACACGGCAGAAGAACTGCTTGCTATTTTCAATGATCCGCAGAAGCCTGTTTTTGCGGCAGCGGACGACGATGACACAATGATCGGCTATGCCTTCTGCAAAGTCATGGATCTTTGCGGAAGAAACAACATGAAAGATTCCCGGACCCTGTATATCGACGATCTGTGCGTAGATGAAAACTGCCGCAGCATGCACGTCGGCAGAGCGCTGTTTGATCATGTCAGAGCATACGCGGAAGAAAACGGCTTTGATACGATCACGCTGAATGTATGGGAAGGCAATGACAGCGCTGAAGCCTTCTACAGAAAATCCGGCTTCCGCGTCAGAAAAAAAGAAATGGATTTCAGGATCGGCTGAAAAAAATGACCGCGTATCTGCGCGGTCATGCTTTTCTTTCTGATGTGAAATAAACGATGGAGAGGAATCCCGGACCGACGTGAGATCCGATGACCGGTCCAAGTTCCATCAGGCTGACGGATGCGGCTTCCGGGAACTGTTCACAGACCAGCTTCTTCCATTCTTCACCTTCGCCGGGGATGTTGCTGTGACCGACGATGAAGTCCATGCCTTTTCCGTCTCCGGCATCCTTTGCGGCACTGGCAAGCAGTTCACGAACTGCTTTTTTCTTTCCGTGCGCCTTTTCATAAGCGACCAGGGAACCTTCTTCGTTCAGATAGATCAGCGGCTTGATGGAAAGCAGGGAGCCTACGATTGCGGATGCGTTGGAGAGACGTCCGCCTTTGCGGAGCCACTGCAGGTCATCCACCAGGAAGCGGTGAGCGATTTTGCGTCCGTTTTCTTCGCCCCACTCAAATACTTCCTTCGCGCTCTTTCCTTCATCTCTGAGGGCTGCGAGCTTATGGATCAGAAGACTGAGACCCATGGTGATGCAGCGGGTATCAATGATGTACAGCTCAGCATCCGGATATTTTTCCCGGATCGATTCTGCAGCTGCCTGTGAATTGGCGTAGGAATTGGAGATCGCTCTGTCCATATCCGCAAAGACGACCGGCTTCTTTTCTGCCAGCAGGCCTTTGAAGAATTCATAGTAGGAATAGGTCGTGATCTGGGAAGTTTTCGGAGTCTTGCCTTCCGCCATCGCGTTGTAGAACAGACGGCGTGTTTCTTCTCTGCAGTCATCAGAGTAAACATTGCCGTCAATTTCAAATGTATAAGAAATAAAGGGAATATCATGGCTGTCGAGCCAGTCCCTCTCAATATCACATGTCGAAGCAGTTGCCAGAATAAAATCGTGCATAATGAACCTCCGTACAAAAGATTGTATTAAATAAAGGGTATTGAAATCAATATCAATTGAACAAAAAAGTCTGATTCTTGACAAATCAGACAAATGTAAACGTTTTTATTTCTGGTTATTCCGGAACTGCACGGGAACGGATGCGCAGCATCTCGATCAGATCCTTCATGTAGGTCGAACGGTCGGCACCTTTTTTATATACAAAGACGACTTCCAGAGCGGCTCTCGGGTTCAGCGGGACCGCTACGACACCCGGCTGCTTTGCGAAGGAAAGATTCGATACCGGAAGCAGACCGACGCCGTGTTTGCTGGCGACTGCGGGCAGGATATCCTTGACTTCCGCGGTGATGACATTTTCCGTTGAAATGTGGTGGTCTTTCAAGAGCTTCCAGCACAGACCGTATGCCGGGGTGTATGGATTTGTCAGATAGAAGAATTCATCCTTCAGCATTTCCAGACGGATCCTCTGTTCCTTTGCGTAGGGATGGTTTTCCCAGAGGATGGCAGCCATCTCGTCCGATGCCAGCTTCAATGTCTCGACATCCGGCTCATTGATCATGTTTGCCCGGATGATGATCGCGTCATAGTAGCCGTCCTTAAGACCGGCAAGCAGATTCTTTCCGTTGGACTCTTCGATGCGCAGATCAAGATCTTCATCGTAGTCGTCCAGAAATCTTGTGAAAATTCTGGACAGACGGTACTGTTTCAGGATCGGAAGGGAACCGATGATGATCGCCCGTTCATCTTTTTCACGGTATGTATCCATTGCTCTGAGGGTGCGGCGGTACTGCTGGATGAGCGGTCCGGAGTTTCTGAGCAGGGTCTTGCCGGCTTCTGTCAGGATGCCGGAATTCTTGCCTTCACGGATGAAAAGAAGTGTATGGAATTCATTTTCGAGATCCAGGATCGGTTTGGCAGCCGAGGACTGAAAACGGTGCGGATCTCCGTTCGCTGAAAAAAACATTTCACTTTCTGCTGCAGATACAAAAAACTCGAGATCTTCTATTTTCATGATGATGACCTGTCCTTATCTGTAATCAGTATAACATGCAGGGGAAACGGAGAGGAATTTATTTTGCGGCAGACAGAGTGCATCTGCTTACTGCGGTGCGCTCCGGTATGGTACGATGATAACAACGATAAGGAGAAATATCATGAGGTTTATTGAATTCGGCCCCGAAAAGAAACAGGTTTCCGTCATCGGCGTCGGCTGCATGAGAATTGCAGGTCTCGACGACACAAAGGCAAGAGAGCTTGTCGACACAGCTCTGGACGCGGGCATCAACTTCTTTGACCACGCCGATATCTACGGCGGCGGCAGAAGCGAGCAGATCTTCGGACGTCTGTTCGCGGCAGATCCTTCGCTCAGAGACAAAATGTTCCTGCAGTCAAAATGCGGCATCCGGAACGGCATGTTTGACTTCTCAAAAGAATATATCCTGGAAGCAGTTGACGGCATCCTGAGCCGTCTGCAGACAGATCACCTTGATTCCCTGCTGCTGCACCGTCCTGACGTTCTGATGGAGCCGGAAGAAGTGCAGGAAGCGTTTGATGAACTGTATAAAGCAGGAAAAGTCAGAGCATTCGGCGTTTCCAATGAGAACAGATTCCAGATGGAACTGCTGAAGACAGCAGTGAAGTACCCGCTCTGCGCGGATCAGATCCAGATGTCCCTGGCACATACGCCGGTCATTGACGCCGGTCTGAACGTAAATATGGCCGACGCTCCGGCAATTATGCGGGACGGCGGAACACTGGAATACTGCCGCATCAATGACATGGCTGTTCAGTGCTGGTCGCCGCTGCAGACAGGCTACTTCCAGGGCGTGTTCCTGAATAAAGAAGAATATAAGGATCTGAACGCGAAGCTGCAGGAGATCGCGGATGAGAAGAACACAGCGCCGGATGTGATCGCCTATGCATGGCTGCTGAGGATCCCGGCAAAGATGCAGGTCGTTACCGGAACATCCACACCTGCCCGTGTCGCTGCTGCTGCAAAAGCCGCGGATATCTGCCTGAGCAGAAGAGAATGGTATGATCTCTATAAAGCAGCCGGAAACAGACTGCCCTGATGAAAGGAAAACACAATGATCTCTGAAACAAAACTGCAGAAGTACAAAGACTGGATCTTCCGGTCCTCCGCGTATTCCATGGCGCTCAGCATTATCGGCATCGATAAGCTGACAGTCGCTCCTCCGGGCGGCAGCGCGTACCGTGATGAAAGAACAGCGTTTCTTGCCGGAGAACTGTTCAGTATTCAGACTGAACCTGAGATCTTCGCGATCCTGGCAGAGATGAAGGATGATGAAGATCTGGACGGAGACACACGAAGAGCAGCCTACCTGTACTGGAAACATATCCGGGATATCAGCTGTATCCCGAAAGACGAATTTGTCGCGGCTGACGTGCTCATGAACAAGTCCTATGACGCGTGGCTGAAGGCAAAGAACGAAAAAGACTACAGCATCTTTGAACCGTACCTGAAACAGGTGATCGACATCAGAAAGAAGTTCTATTCCTACCGGAACAGTGATACTGACCTGTATGATCAGATGCTGGATGATTTTGAACCGGGAATGAACCGGGAAAAATATGACGCGTTCTTCGCGGCGCTGAGAGAACGTCTTGTTCCGCTGATCCGCCGGATCACGGAAGCTGAACAGATCGATGACGCGTTCATGTATCAGAACTATGATCCGTCCACCCAGAAGAAATTTACGGATCATCTGCTTGCCTACCTGCATTTCGACAGTGAATGGGGCTATCAGAACGAGACAGAGCATCCGTTTACGAGCTGGACATGTGAGAATGACTGCCGGACAACGACGAAATATCTCGCGGACAATCTGTCCTCAGCGATGTTCTCGACGATCCACGAAGTGGGTCATGCGACATATGAACATGACATTTCGCCTGCCTATGACGGAATGATCCTGTCAGAAGGCGTGTCCTCCGGCATGCATGAGTCGCAGTCGCGTCTGTTTGAAAACTATCTCGGCAGAACGGAGGCGTTCTGGACGACGCTGTATCCGGTGCTGCAGGAGCATTTCCCGGAGCAGCTGAAGGATGTCAGTATGGAAAAGTTTATCAGCGCGATGAATGTTTCTGTGCCGTCTCTTGTGCGCACGGAAGCAGATGAGCTGACTTATCCGCTGCACATCATGGTCCGCTATGAGATTGAAAAGGGACTCTTTGACGGCACCATCGCACCGGAAGACCTGGAAGAAACATGGAACCGGAAATATAAAGAGTATCTCGGCGTCGACGTGCCGGATGCTTCGAAGGGCATCCTGCAGGATGTTCACTGGTCAGACGGCAGCTTCGGCTATTTCCCGACCTACGCGCTGGGCAGCGCCTTTGCGGCGCAGTTCATGCACGCGATGCGGAAAGACATGGATGTCGATGCAGCGCTGCGTGAAGGCCGCTTTGACCTCTGCGTCAGCTGGCTGAAAGACCATATCCACAAATACGGATGCCGCTATGACGCGGAAGAGATCCTGCGCATGGCGACCGGAGAAGGCTTCAACGTAAATTATTATCTTGATTATCTGGAAGAAAAGTATTCGGCGTTGTATCATCTTTGATATATGAAAAGAGGAAGAAACGCATGAAACAGCTGAAAGACA
>JAILCN010000066.1 GCA_024680365.1 Solobacterium sp. | reverse complement strand
GGTCCGTGTGCTCCTCTGTCTACGCTTAAACCTCGCCTCACGGCTTTGGCTCCAAGACTGAGTACCGGCTGCCCGCTGCGGCTTTGCCGGGCAGGGAGTTTCACCCTGTTATATTACTGACGCCGAACTGGCGCACCTCCGGCGCTATTATAGCGTGTTTTCCTTCATCTGTACCGTATCGCAAAAAAACATTAAAAAACACACGGTGCCAGACCGTGTGTCTGATGCTGAATTACTGTTCGGTATCCCTTCTGATGATCTTCGGTGCAGCTTCCGGTGTGCTGCGGGTCACATCGGCAGGTCTTTCATGACCGCATGCCGAGCAGAACTTTCCGGTGTTCTCCTTGCCGCATTCCGGGCAGAACCAGCGGACCTCATGCGCTTTGCCGCACGCCGAGCAGAATTTGGCATCTGCTGTATTGATGTGTCCGCAGGAACATCTCCAGCCGCTTAACGCAGCCGGCCGCGCCTTGCCGCAGGCCGAACAGAACTTCGCTTCCGGATCGTTCATGGCGCCGCATTCACATCTCCATCTGCCGGTCTGTTCCGGTTCTTTTTCTTCCTCTTCCTTGTATTCGATCAGCGGATAGATATTCGGCATCAGAGCGTTCTGTACTTCGTTGCCGGCCTTCTCCAGGAATCTGTATTCCCTGCTGTCTTTGGCGTCAGCTTCCGTGCTGCTGTCGGATACTTCAAAGCTGATCTCGTCAAACCATTCACATCTGACATGGATCTTGTTATAGAAGGTATAGCTGTATTCATACTTCTTCGGATCATAGCTGACCTTCTTGCCTTCCGCGTCTTCCTGCATGATCTCTGTCTTACGTTCTCTGACATCAAGATCCACAGCCGTTACGGCACTGATCGGAATGATGTCCGGGTTGTTTCTGCGGAAATCGCTGCTCCGGGAGACGACAAATGCCTTCTGTGCTTCATCGATATATACTTTTGTGTTCAGGCCGACGACCTTGGTCGGATTGAAAGAAGCAAGCTTTGCCTGGTTCTCTTCCCGGTAGGCAAGCTGGCGCTGAATGTCCGCGATCGTTGATTCTCTGCGGTCGCTGAAATACGGAGAGAGCTTCGCAGCGCAGTCTTTGCACATGTTGCCGTCCGCAAGTTTGCGGTTGCCGAGAAGACCGATTTCTTTGCCGCAGATCGCACACTGCTTTTTTTCAAACAGATTTCCAAATAAACCCATGATTATCCTCCCAGATCCAAAAGTGGACCATATAAACTGACCAGGTGAAGATCCACCTGAAATAACTAAATTTATTATATCATGACAGTCTTCAGAAAACACTGTTCAGATATTCTTTCAGATCACGCCACGTACCGTGCGGAACGTCTTCGAGATCTGTACCGTCCCGGTTGATCAGACAGTCGGTCAGGATAAAGACGTCAATGCCTGCTTTCTTCGCTGCCAGATCTTCTCTGGCGTCATTGCCGATCATCACGCATTCACTGCCTTCCACACCGGCTTTCTTCAGAAGATCCCGGTAGTAATCAGGATCCGGCTTGGCATGGCAGCTGTTCTCATATGTCGTGATCCACTCAAACTGTTCCGGTTCCAGACCCGCCCAGCGCACTCTGGCCCGGGTCGCCGGTCTGGGAAAGACCGGATTGGTTGCCAGAATGATCCGTTTCCCCGCGTTTTCACACATCCGAATCACTTCCGCTGCTTCCTGCGCAAAGCCGCAGGATGTTCTGGCATTGGCGAATTCATTCAGATAGAACTCCTCAAACAGCGGATAGTCTCTTGTCTTCATCTCAGCCGAAAAGTTTTTGCAGAAGACTTCCCAGAACGCTTCTTCATTGGTCCGCGTTCCGTCATTCCTTACCATGGCTGCCGTGCCTTCCCAGAGGGTGCTGACAAGCCGTTCGGGATCATAGCCGCGCGGTGCCATCTTTCTGCAGAGTTCTTTGAAGTATGCCTTCGCGAATACTTCTTCATCCATTGGAAGAAGCGTACCGTCCAGGTCAAACATGATCAGTTTTTTCATAGGCCCTCCCTTTTTGAAGAAAGAATCCGTTTCCGGATTCTTTACTGTTCTCTGAATACGATGCCGTTTTCCGGATCCATCTTTTCTACGATCGCAAGGCTTTCCAGATGATAGCCTTTTTCACGCAGACGCCTGCCGCCGTCCTGGAACCCCTTCTCGATCACGATGCCGATGCCCGCGACCTTCGCTCCGGCCTGTTCACACACATCGATCAGGCCGTGCATTGCCTGTCCGTTGGCCATGAAATCATCCACGATCAGCACGCTGTCATCAGCGGACAGATACTGTTTGGATACGGTGATGTCATAGTTGCGGTCATAGGTAAATGAATGGACGACTGATGTATATACATTGGCGCCGATATTGCCTGATCTTGCCTTTTTGGCAAACACGACCGGCACGCCGTAGTGGCGGGCAGTCATGCAGGCAATGGCGATCCCGCTTGCCTCGATCGTCAGCACTTTGGTGATCTTCTCACCTTCAAAACGTCTTTTGAATTCCCTGCCGATCTCATCCAGCAGGACGACATCGATCTGATGATTCAGAAAGCTGTCTACTTTCAGAATATCTCCGTTCAGAACTCTGCCGTCTTTCCTGATCCTGTCTTTCAGCTGTTTCATGCGTTTCTTCCTCTTTTCATATATCAAAGATGATACAACGCCGAATACTTTTCTTCCAGATAATCAAGATAATAATTTACGTTGAAGCCTTCTCCGGTCGCCATGCGCAGGATCTCTTCCGC
>JAILCN010000017.1 GCA_024680365.1 Solobacterium sp. | reverse complement strand
TCCATCGGAAATGAGATCTCGGAAGTCAGTCATCTGACAGAAGTACAATACGGCAGAATGATCGCCGATAAGATCCGATCTCTGGATCCAAGCAGATATATCACCAACTGCATCAACATCATTCTTGCCATGATGGACAGGATCCCGCAGCTGGCCGTTCAGACCGGTGCGGATATCAATTCGATCATGAATGGAAACATGAGCGAACTCTTCAAGGTCCTTTCTTCCAAAGAAATGGGAGAACCTCTGGAGGAGGCGTTCAGTTATCTGGATATTGCCGGCTACAATTATGCATCCTTCCGATATGAAATGGATATGGAACTTTATCCTCAAAGGATCATTCTGGGCAGCGAATGTTATCCGGGCAGTTTGTATGAAAACTGGAAATTGTGTCAGAAACATCCGCAGCTGATCGGCGATTTCGGGTGGAGCGCGTGGGACTATCTCGGTGAAGCGGGTGTCGGACAGTTCCGCTACGGGGAAGCAGACAGCGGCGATCTCTACGGAAGATATCCGTGGCGATCCGCCTGTTGCGGCGATTTTGATCTGATCGGAAACCGCCGTCCGATCTCCTACTGGCGTCAGATCGTATGGGGTCTGAGAAAGAAACCGTATATCGCATCTGAAGATCCGGCCCATTATGGCGAGAAGCAGTCACCTACAAAGTGGGGGTGGAGCGATGCAAAAAGATGCTGGAACTATAAGGGGTTTGATGGAAAACCGATCGTGATCGAAGTATATTCGGATGCCGAGGAAGTTGAACTGTATCTGAATGACAGACTGATCGGCAAAGAAAGGCCGGATCATTCCAAGGTGCTCTTCACCACTTCATTTGAAACAGGCGAGTTAAGAGCAGTAAATATCCGAGGCGGACAGAAGGCAGAAGAAGACAGATTGATCTCAGCTTCCTATGATGTTCATCTGGAACATGTCGAAGATACAAAGGGGATCCATGAATTCCGGGTCGTGGATGAAAACGGGATCCTGAACCCTGATGTTGATCTTTCAGTGACGTTGAAAGGCGATACAAACTTATCTGTATTGGGATTTGGTTCTGCCGATCCGATAAGTGAAGAAAACTATTTTGATACGACCATAAGGACCTGGCGAGGCCGGGCACTGGCTGTTACATCGGGTAACGGACAGTTAGAAACAGAGGTTAAGAATGAAACTGTTGACAACGATTAAAAGGGCTGTATTCAATGCCCGTTTCCACAGGGTGAACAGACATTACGCTACGGATCCTGTCGTCGGGCAGAGGACAAAGATCGAACGCGAGGGGAAAGAGGCTGTAGAAGTACTGTTCTATTACCCTGAAAAGAATGAAAAAGCACCGGTATTTGTGCAGATCCACGGCGGTGCCTGGGTCGGCATGGACGCTGTCGATGATGACCGCTACTGTCAAAGGTTAAGTGAAGACCTCGGCGCGTTTGTCGTCAATGTCAATTACAGGAGACTCTATGACAAGAGTTTTCCGTATCCTCAGGAAGAAGTCGTCGACACGGTGAAATGGCTGAAAGAAAACGCCGAAGAACTGGGGATCGATGAAAATAAGATCGTTATTTCCGGTGGAAGTGCCGGCGGTCATCTTACTGCCGGTGCTGCGATTATGCTGGCAAAACAGGGGATAAAGATCGCCGGTCAGATCATGGAAGTTCCGTTCCTGGATTTTACCGGAAGCATTCCGATCGATTTTCCGGAAGGGAACGGACTCTATGACATGATGTTTGAACTGTATCCGCCGCAGATCCCTTTGGACAGCGAAGTACTTTCACCGGCTGCGGCGATCAGTGAAGAAACACTGGAAAAACTCTCTCCGGCTGTCGTCATCGTTTGCGGCAGAGATCCTCTGCATCCGCAGGGAGAACACTATGCGAAACTGCTGAAGGAACATGGAAAGCTGATCGAACTGAAAAAATATGAGGAAGGCTACCATGGTTTCGGTACAGATAAAGCGGAAGAAATGCCACTGCAGAACAGACTCAGAGAAGACTGCTATAAGTATAAGGTCGAAAAGGCCGGAGAACTGTTTGAAATGGCATATCAAAGGAACTGAATACAGAATTGCCGAAGATCTGGGATCGATTAGGAGGAAGACGAAATGAAGAGTGAAGTGATCGTTTTGAATGAAGAAAGAAATGTTACATTAACGGCATACATACAGGATGTAAACGGAGAATTCGGCTTTGCGAAACGTCCGGCGATGCTGGTGCTGCCGGGAGGCGGTTATGCCATGTGTTCCGACAGGGAAGCAGATCCGGTCGCCATGGCTTATCTGCAGGCAGGCTATCAGGCATTTATTTTAAGATATACGACCAGCAGAAAAGGAAAATGGCCGATGCCTCTGGAGGATTACGAAGAAGCGATGGAACTGATCAGAAACAGAAGTGAGGAGTGGTACATCGATACGGACAAGATCGCTGTTTCCGGCTTTTCCGCGGGTGGTCATCTGGCAGCTGTCGCAGCCACTCAGGCAAAGAACAGACCTGCGGCTGCTGTCCTGGTCTATCCTGCCGTACTCAAAGACATCGTCGATATGTGCCAGCCGAATATGCCTTATCCGCATGAACATGTTTCCAGTAAGACCTGTCCGTGCTTCCTGGTTGCCTGCAGAGATGACAAGACAGTGGATATCACCAACACTCTGAAAATGGAACTGGCATTGGCTGAAAACAACATTCCGTTTGAAAGCCATATCTATTCCTTCGGAGGTCATGGATTCTCAACGGGAGAAGACTGGATCGTGACCAATGGTGTTTCACAAAGGGTGCCGAACTGGACAGGCGACAGCATCAGCTGGATGAAAGAAGTTCTTGGCAAACTGACTTACCGCGGCTTTGAAGAACCGGAACAGAGAGTTTCACTGAATGCGGATGGTGCACCGGTCTTAAGCATCGCCTGTTCCTTGGGACATATGCTTAAGCAGAATAAGGAAGCTCAGGACCTCTTGAAGCCGATGTATGAGGGTATGGAAATGGTCGCCAAAGCCAGAGGCTATCAGCTGGAAGGCCTGTATGCCGTTTTAAGCAAGAACACGATCAGCGAGATCATGGAGATGCTGCAGATGCCATCGAATGCTGTCAAGGAAATCGATTCGGCACTTCATAAGATGATCAATGAGATCTAGAGGGATGATTTATGCAGAGATTTACAGATGATTCCATCAGGGAATTTGAGACAAGACATAATGAAA
>JAILCN010000172.1 GCA_024680365.1 Solobacterium sp. | reverse complement strand
ACTGTGGAAGGAAGTACCTGTTCATTTTCCAGTTACGATCGGATCTCAGACAAAAAACAATAAAGTATATAAAAAACATATACAGCCGTTATACGGATCAAAAGATATAAGGGATATTACTCAGCTGGATGTTCAACAAACACTTAATCATGTTGCAACATATTGTGTTCAGCAAACAGTTCGGAACGTTAAGACGGACTGGCACAGAATATTCCAGGTGGCACAAATCAATAAAATTGCTGTAATGGATCTTACGACACTTGTGAAAACGCCGGAGGCAATGAAAACTACGGAACGGTCCGTAAAAGAAGAAAACATCACGGCAGAAGATTTTGACAGCTTCATCAGTTTCATGAATGAATATGGAGGATATCTTCCTAATGAGACGGAGCGTATCTATAACAGAACGATTTTGGTTTATCTGATGAAAGTAATGCGTGTTTCCGGCATCAGACTTCAAGAAGCCAGGGCTTTGTCCAGAAATGACATCACCATAGAGGAAGAAACAGGACATAACAGCGAGAACGATCAGGAAAACATTCAGGAATATGCTTTGATTCATATAAGGCATTCTGCAGGAACAACATATGACAATGATAATGCTATTCGAAAGACCAAAACGAAATGGTCTGTCAGGTCAGTACCAGTCTTTGACGAAGGGCTTATATGGATTAAGGAAGTGCTTGAATACTCTAAACATGAACTTATATTTGCAAAATACAGCGGAGAACCATTTACATCTACTGAGGTTGCAGACTATGTTCGTAGGGTAAAAAAGAAATGGAAAAAGGTAAGCGGAAAAGATGTAGACATCTACACCACGCTTATGAGAAAAGCATATGCATCGGACCTCTACAGAGACAAAGTCAATCAGGCTGCTGTAAAAAAGCTGATGGGTCATAAATTCGAAAGCACTTCGATCAACTGGTATGCAAAATCGGATGATGAGGAGATTAAGGAGGCCGCGAAAAAGCGAACATATAAGAAGAATAAAAAAGTCTGAAAATCAAATAGAAAACTACGTAAAAGTCTACAAAAAAGTCTACAATTCCAGTCTGGCAATGAAAAAAGTCAGTATTCATCGAGAAATACTGACTTCATACCAGTGAGCGCTAAGGGACTCGAACCCATGACCCCTTCCACGTCAAGGAAGTGCTCTCCCAACTGAGCTAAGCACTCATGTGCTTTAATATACTAGCATAAATCGTTTCGGAAAGGAAACAGTTTTTTTCGAAAAGCATAAGAAAACACAGGAATTCCTGTGTTTTCTGCATGATCTCTGATGTTAAACAGTGCTGAAGTCCAGCTGTATCAGGATCCTGATTTCTGTTCACTGGTTCGTCTGCGGTATCTGACGATCAGAAGGGGATACAGCCAGACTGCGAACAGAATGGCCGGGAATACTTCCAGAAAGTAGATGAACGCAGAGGAAACGACCGGCTTGAGACAGAATCTGATGGTCAGGTAAATCAGACCAGCGCTGATGCCGCCAGCCAGCAGCCGCATGATCTTTTCTCTGAGAGTTCCGCTGATATCCAGATCAACATACTTCTTTTCAAGATACAGACCGAGACACACGCCGGCGGAAAGACCAATGCCGGAGAATGCGTCTTTCAGCATGACCGCGGGATCCGCGACAAGTTCACCGTTGATATAATCCATCGGATAGCTCTTGAGAGCGCACCACATCATGGCAGCCGCGCAGGCTGTCAGTCCGGCAGCCAGCACAGTTCTCTCATGTCCGTGTTTCTTCATCATCGCAAACAGCCAGGAAACAGCAGCGACCGAGATCCCAGCCAGAAGCCAGGCACAGAGGACATCCTGCGGCGTATGCACGCCGAGGAAGTTCCGCAGGAAGCCTGACAGCAGGGCAAGCAGGATCATCGGGACTGCGATTTTCCGGTTGTCTCTGTACAGAAGCGCGCAGCTTCCGCAGATCGCAGCAGTGACCTGGGAGTGACCGCTGGGAAACGAATATCCCGTTGCATTGGCCAGTGCATTGACTGAAGGGGTGACAGCCGGATCCAGGATCCAGGGGCGGTATACGCAGAACGCGGACTTGACGGTCAGGTTCAGAAGATAGCTGACAGCCAGCACCGCAAGCAGGAACCGTCCTTTCTTTTTACTGAAGGTCAGGAAAATGATCAGCGGCAGAGCAGTCGCGATATGCGATGCCCAGTCGGATATAAATGTCAGTATCAGATCCATCACAGGCCCCAGCATTTCCCTGATCTGCTGAAGCCATAACAGGTATGCAATATCCATAAAAACCTCCGCAGAAATCATAATTCAAAATGAAAGCGCTTCAGTGAAAAAAAACTGAAAAAAGTCTGAAAAATGTGTTGACAGAAGGGTTTTTCCGCAGTAATCTTCTTCATGCAGTCAGCTGAAAACAATGTCATATGGCCTGCCATATGATTGTATATACAACAGCTAACCGGTGAAATATCACCGGGCGAAATATACACATTCACCGGGAAGAAGTTCCGGTTTTTTTAATACCCGAGCTTCCTGTCGACGACGTTGTCCATCGGCTCATGATTCACATAATGGATCAGATTCTCACGGAAGATGCGGAGTACTTTTTCATATGTGACAGCCGCGTTGAAGCGCCCGGAAATATGCGGTGTGATATACACGTTTTCAACGTTCCAGAGTTCGGAATTCTTCGGAAGCGGTTCCTGCTCCGTGACATCCAGACAGACGCCCGCAAACTTGCCGGCTTTTGCCAGCTTCACCAGATCTTCGGTGACGATCGCGGAACCGCGGCCAACGTTGATCAGGATCGATCCGTCTTTCATCTTCGCCAGCTTTTCATAATCAAACAGATGCACTGTTTCTTCGGTTTCCGGCAGAGAAAGGGCAACGATGTCAAACTGCGGCAGGATCTCGTCCAGCTGGTCCATCGTATACATGGCATCCACATAATCCGGAACATCATGGACAGTTCTTCTGACGCCCGAAACATGTGCGCCGAGCGCGTGCATCTTCTTCGCGAAGGAGGAACCGATATCTCCCATGCCGACGGAAAGCACATTTGAGATGGAAAGGGTGTTGACAGAACCGAGATTGTTCCAGTCATGGAACTTCTGCAGGCTCAGATAGCGGGCCAGGTTCTTCAGTACCATCAGCGCGCAGCCGAGCATATGTTCAGAGATCGCTTCTCCGTACGCTCCGGACGCGTTGGTCAGAATGATGTCTTCACGGATGTCTTTGTAGGTATTCGCGCCGGCACTGTCCAGCTGAAGCCATTTCAGGTTTTTTGCCAGCTCAGCTTTTGCGACAGGAATGTTGCCGAGGATCACTTCCGCATCAGCCAGATCTTCATCGGTGATCTCGCTTCTGTCTTTGAATGTAATATTGCAGTTTTCGATCGCCTCGAATTCAGATTTTCTTTCTTCGGGAATCGGTGTGACAAACAAAACATTGATCATAAAATATACTCTCCTGCAATCATGTTACCATATCCGGCAGAGGACGGAAATCTGTCTGATTTTTCCGTCTGTACGGTCATTCAGTCACTCTGCATGAGACAATGCATGATATGATTGACATATAAGGACTGCACGTATGCCGTGGGCTTTTCTGATCGTATTATGCATCCTCTCTGCCATCTGGGTTCTTGTCACGAGAGCACGTTTTAACAATGCCCGTGAAAGATGTATGCACGCGTATCATCGGATGACGCCGGTGCTGGAACACAGAAGGACAAAGTATCTTGAACTGATCGCAGCTGCTAGGCAGTTTCCGATCGATGAAGAAGAAGCGATCTCCGTGACACAGATGATGGCGGTGCGGACCGAAAAAGATAACGGTCTCGATTACCACATCGGATCGGAAGCAGGTCTCGAAATGTTTGCGGCGGCGCTCAGGACCAGGCTGGATATGTATCCGTCTGTTCATGAGAACGAGACGATGCGGAAGATCTGGAAGTCAATTGACGATATGGAACCGGAAGTCAGAAAAGCAGTCGGAGAATACAATGCGGCTGTCCGGGAATATAACAGGATGATCTCTGTACCCGGATCCAATGTGATCCGCGACCTGTTCCATTACGAAACAATGCCGGCGTATGAAGAGCCGGAAGACGCGGATGAGAATACGATCAAAATAGCTTTCTGAAACAGGAGGTAAAGTTATGTTCAGACAAATCAAATGGAGTTCTCTGCTGATCGCAGCTGCCTATATCGTGGCAGGCATACTGCTGATCATTTATCCGGAAGCCAGCGGCAACCTGATCGGATATGTTGTCGGGGTCGGACTGTGTGTTCTCGGCGTTGTCCAGCTGACTGCCTATTTCCTTCTGAATGTCAGAGACAGTCTGTTCCGCAATGAATTCGTGATCGGCGTCATGCTGATCATCGGCGGCATTCTTGTCATCGTCAAACAGGATATCATTATCAGTCTGGTGCCGATCATCCTCGGTCTGATCATTGTCACCAGCGGCATCATGAAATTCCAGAACGCGGTCGTGGCATACCGGATCGGCTACAGTCATGCGATCGTCTATGCCATCCTCGGTCTCATCTCGATCGTGCTCGGCATCGTGGTCATGTTCTTCCTGACCGGAAAACAGACTCAGACAGTTCTCTTTACGACGATCGGCGCAGGTCTTGTCTACTGCGGCGTCAGTGACTTCGGTGCCCAGCTTTTCCTGGCTGCGAAATTCCATGCATTCATGAAGGCGTTTGAAGAGGCGGCGAAGAAGAACGGAGCGATCGACGTCGAAGTAACTGAAACAGCAGAAGAGATCCCGGAAGAGAAAGAGTAAAGTCCTGAAAGGTCTTTGCTTTTCTTTTCTGCCAAAATGCCATAGAATGAACAGGCACGGAGGTGATGCGGATGTATAACGACTGGTTTTCGATCGGTCCCCTGACCATTCATGGCTACGGCGTTATGATCGCCGTCGGCATACTGGCTGCGGTCTGGCTGGCAGAGAAGCTGTCAAAGCGGTTTGATCTGGATGCGGAACGCGTCGACAACATGATCTTTTTCATTCTCGTCTGCGGGTTTGCGTGTTCAAAACTGATCTACTGTCTGACAGTTCTGGATGAGCTGATCAAAGATCCTCTCAGCGTGCTCGGCAGCGGCGGATGGGTCGTCTACGGCGGCATTATCGGCGGTATTCTGGGTGCCTGGGGATGGTGCAGACATCATGGCTGGGACTTTATGAGATATCTGAATATTCTGATCGTCACGGTACCGCTGGCGCAGACATTCGGACGGATCGGCTGCTTCTTTGCGGGATGCTGCTACGGAAAGGCGACAGACGCATGGTACGGACTGCATTTCCCGGAAGGATCACTCTGTCCGATCCATACCGGAGTCATACCGACACAGCTGCTTTCGGCAGCGGGAAATCTGATGATCTTCCTGTTCCTGTACTACCGTCTGACAAAAAAGAACAAAGTGGAAGATACCGGCGCATGGTATCTGATCCTGTACAGTGTTGGAAGATTCATGATGGAATTCCTGAGAGGCGACCTTGCGAGAGGGTTTATCGGATCGCTGTCCACTTCTCAGTTCATTGCGGTATTTACAGCGCTGATCGGTGCCTGGCTGATCTGGCGCAGACAGAAAAAAGAAATGATCAGCTGAAATATCAATGGAGGAGGATGTATGAGAATCGGAATGGCAAATGACCATACAGCGGTCGAAATGAAGAACGAGATCAAGGCGTATCTTGAATCTCAGGGACACACTGTCATCAATTACGGTACTGACAGCAGTGAAAGCACAGATTATCCTGACTGGGGCGAGAAAGTTGCCAACGCTGTCGCTTCAGGCGAAGTGGAAAGAGGCATTGCGATCTGCGGCACCGGCATCGGTATTTCCCTTGCCTGCAACAAGGTCCGCGGCATCCGCGCCTGCGCATGCTCGGAACCGTACAGCGCGGAATACAGCAGACGCCACAACAACGCGAACATCGTCTGCTACGGCGCAAGAGTCATCGGCATCGAAATGGCCAAGATGATCACAGACGCGTTCATGAACACGGAATTTGAAGGCGGACGCCATCAGAGACGTGTAGACAAGATCATGGACATCGAAAGAAGAAACTGCGAAAAATAATCCGATCAAATGAAAAAGGCTGCCGCGAGGGCAGCCTTTTATGATGGAAATTACTTCATCAGGGAGAGGAACATTTCCTTGATGTCTTCGACTGTGACAGGTCTCGGGTTGCCCGGTGTGCAGGCATCCTTCAGAGCGTCTGCGGACAGTGCGTCAACATCAGACATCGGAATGACATCCTTCAGGCTCATTTCAATGCCGACATCCTCGCCGAGCTTCCTGACAGCAGCGACAGCAGCAGCGCGTGCTTCTTCCAGAGGCAGTGTATAAGCGCCTTCAACGCCGAATGCAGCAGCGATGTCTCTGTACTTTTCACCTGTGACAGGAGCGTTGTACGCCATGACGGTCGGCAGCAGGGTAGCGCATGCCTTGCCGTGCGGCATTCCGTAGTAAGCGGACAGTGTGTGAGCCATGGAGTGGTCAACACCAAGACCGACGTTGGAGAAGCCCATGCCGGCGATATACTGAGCCAGAGCCATTGCTTCACGGCCTTCCGGTTCGTTCTTGACGGCACCGCGCAGGTTCTTCGCGATCATCTGGATCGCCTTGATGTGGAACATGTCAGACAGTTCCCATGCGCCTGCTGTGATGTAGCCTTCGATCGCGTGTGTCAGAGCATCCATGCCTGTCGCAGCTGTCAGGCCGGCCGGCATTGTGGACATCATTTCCGGATCGACGAACGCGATGACCGGGATATCATGAACGTCTACACAGACGAACTTTCTCTTGTTTTCCGGATCAGTGATGACATAGTTGATCGTGACTTCCGCAGCTGTTCCTGCTGTTGTCGGAACGGCGAAGATCGGTGTGCACGGATTCTTTGTCGGAGCGACGCCTTCCAGGGAACGGACATCCGCGAATTCCGGGTTTGTATTGATGATGCCGATTGCCTTGGAGGTATCCATGGAGGAACCGCCGCCGATCGCAATGATCATGTCAGCGCCGCAGTCAGCGAATGCTTTGACGCCGGACTGAACGTTTTCAATTGTCGGGTTCGGCTGAATGTTGGAATACAGTGCATAAGGGATCCCTGCTTCATCAAGAAGGTCAGTGACGTGTGCTGTAACGCCGAACTTCACGAGGTCAGGATCGCTTGCGACAAATGCTTTTTTGAAACCGCGTGCTTTGAACTCTGTAACGATTTCCTTGATCGCACCTGCGCCATGATACGATGTTTCATTTAAGACAAATCTGTTAGCCATAGTATTCTCCTGTTTTCTAGTGGTTTATAACCGTATCTATTTTATATCAGACAGAATCAAAGATGGTGAAAAAAGAATGAATTCTGCATGACGCGTCTGTTCACAATATGCATCTCACAGCGGTCACATCTGTACATACCGGGCAGGAATCAGTTAAGATAGCAGTGAAACAGGGAGGTCTGACATGCTGAAAATCTACGGAAGTGAAATGTGCCCCGACTGCCGGGAATGCAAAGTAAATTTCAACACCCACGCCATCGAATACGAATCCATCGACATTAATGAGAATCTGAAGAATCTCAAGGAATTTCTGAAGCTTCGTGACAGCAGTCCTGTATTTGACGCCGCGAAAGAAGCCGGCGGCATTGGGATCCCGGCGATCGTCAGGGAAGACGGAACCGTCACGCTTGACTGGGAAGGATACCTGCAGGAAAAGGGACTTCCTGTCGTATACAAAGAAGCGGCGGAAGTCTGCTCACTGGACGGCAAAGGCTGCTGAAAACGCAGCTTTTTTGAAGAAGAAAGAAACATGCTTATGGAAAAACAGATCGAAGAGATGCCGGAAGACACCCGAAAACAGCTGACTGTCTTTGAAGACAGGCTGCCTGTAACGATCATCAGAGGGAAACAGAAAGGGAAGACGGTTGTGATCACCGCCGGCATGCACAGCGGTGAATACCCCGGCATTCCGGCATTGATCGCACTGTGTCAGAAGATAGATCCTGATCAGCTTTGCGGGACAGTGATCGCCTTTCACTGTCTGAATGTCACAGGTCTCTATGAACATACGGATGCTCTGTTTCCGGAAGACGGCAAGAACCTCAACCGCGTCTTCCCCGGCAAAGCAGACGGAACGATCACGGAACGGATGGCAGACTTCTTTGTGAAAGAAGTCTGTCCATGCGCGGATTTCATCATTGATCTGCACAGCGGCGGCTTCGCGGAACCGCTGGTGCCGTGCATCTTCTATCCTGCGGAAGAAACGGTAAAAACTGAATCTCTTGCGGTCGCGGAAGCGCTGACAAATCAGTATCTGCTGCCGTCGTATTCGACAGTCGGAGGATTCTCCTATGCGGCCAATGTCATGCATATTCCCGGTATTCTCGTGGAGAGGGGATACAGCGGATTGTGTCCAAAGGAATGGATCGACGCGTATGAAGAAGATCTGAAACGGGCTCTGTCAGCCCTTGGCATGATCAGTTATGCATTTGAAAAATGCGAACATACTCTTATTACAGAAGTCTGCTATATGGAGTTTGAAGAGAACGGGATCTGGCACTGTGAGATCCAGGCCGGCGGGTATGTGGAAAAAGGCAGTGTTCTTGGAACAGTAACGGATCTGTTCGGCGATCCTGTGCATACATATTATGCAGAGACTTCCGGCATCGTGATGTATCACCGCGGCGGGATCGCGGCGGAAACAGGAGGGTGCCTGGCAGCGATCGCAGTCTGCTGAAATCCCATATGGTGAATGACGCATCACAATGATAGAATAATGGTGCTTTGAAGGTGGTGCAGTTATGGAACAGACATTAAAAGAGATCTGCGAAGATTTTATATATTATCAGGACATTATCAAGGCACGCCGGATCTTCGGAAGCTACCGTCAGCTGTATCCGGCATGTTCGTTTATTCATCTGTGCGTCCGCCAGGAACCGAATGAAGAGATGCTCACGCTGTGCAAACAGATCATCCGGGAAAATACGGGATTCCTTTCCTCGTTCCGCGGAAACGGGGAGGAGATCTTCATTACGATGCTGGCGACGGATGACGATCCGGGGGTCAGGATGAAGCTTGCTCTGGCGGCGTATGACATGCTGAGAGGCTTTTTCCCGTCTTCTGCATATCTTCCGTTCCTTGCTCTGATCATGTCCAAAATGATCAAACCGGACATGTTCTATGAAGTCAGTGCACGGACAAAGCGCATCTTTGATCTGATGAACGACGACCACAGGTTCCTGACCGGTCAGGAAGACGTCTGTTTTGCCGGCATGCTGGCAATGCGGGCGGATATGGATATTGAAGAAATGCTGGATGAGATGGAATACTGCTTTGACCAGCTGCTGGAAGGCAATCTGTTCCATCATAATGCCGTGCAGTCCATCAGCCACGCGCTGACCCTGTGCGCCGGAAGGCCGGAAGTGAAATGTGAAAACATGCGTTTGCTTCTGGACGCGCTGGAATCAGCCGGCATCAGTTTCGCGAAAGGCTATGAACAGGTCAGCATCGCGATCCTTGCCAACCTCGGCATCAGTCTTGATGTTCTGGTGGATGACTTCTGCGCAGTCGATGATTTCCTTTCGGTCAAGGACGGATATGGCTTCTGGGGCTTCTCGAAGCGGACAAGATACATGCATGACGTGATGATTCTTTCTGCCTATTACATGAACGGATCGGTGGAACTGATGGCAGCCGTTACGATGAGCGTCCTGCTGGAGATCCAGGCAGAGCAGGCAGCAGCTGCAGCCGCCGCGGCATAAACAAAAAATAACCTCACCTGTATTCATTCAGGTGAGGAATTTTTTTACGCTTCAGCTTTGACTGCTTTGATGTATTTGTTTGTGTTGAACGCGTACAGCAGCTGGGCTGTCATGAAGCACCAGATCACAGGTTCGCAGAAGATGACCGCGGTATAGCCGAACTTCGGGATCATGATCCATGTGAAGATGATCTTGCCGACCAGCTCGATGCAGGAGGAGATCAGCGGGATCAGCTTGGAGCCAAGGCCCTGCAGCGCGAATCTTGTCTGCATCAGAACGCCAAGAACGAAGTAGAACGGACCGACCAGATGGAGATATCTGGTACCGTTGGCGAGGATAATGTCATTTTCCGATCCGGTGATCAGATGAACGAAGGTTCTGCCGAACAGCAGCAGGATCACGGTAACTGCCGCAGCCATGACGAGGTCATACATATACGCAGACTTCATAGCTGAAAGAATGCGCTTGCCCTTGTTGGCACCCTTGTTCTGAGAAATGAATGTCGAGATCGCGATGCCCATGGAGATGAACGGCAGGTTGAACAGCATGTAGACTTTTCTTGCCGCAACATGTCCGGCGATGATCAGTTCGCCGAGGCTGTTGATGCCGGACTGCAGCGTGATCGAACCGATGGAAACGATGGAACCCATGAATGCCATGGAGAATCCCTGACCGGCCAGATCCTGATACAGTTCTGTGCCGACATCGAAGTGTCTGCGTTCAGGTACGAGGATCTTTGTCTTTGTGATGATGTAGAAGATGCACAGTGCACCGGAAACACCCTGGGCGATAACAGTCGCAACTGCGGCGCCGACAACACCCATTCCGAATGTCTTGATCAGAAGCAGGTCAAGGAAGATATTCAGAACGGAGGAGAAGACCAGGAATACCAGCGGCATCACAGAGTTGCCGATGGATCTCAGCAGACCGGAAGCTGTGTTGTACAGGAACATGACGACCAGCCAGCTGCCGATGACGCTGATATAGGAATAGGATTCCTCAATAATGGATGCCGGCGTGTTGATCAGCTCAAGCAGCGGACGCAGGCAGAAGCGCATCGCGATCGTCAGGACAACGCATGTCGCAACGCCGATGATGATCGTTCCTGCGACAGAACGCTTCATGCGGTCCGGATCACCGGAGCCGTATGCTCTTGCGGCAACCATGGCGAAGCCGCTTCCCAGGCTGTTGCAGAACCCGACGAGCATTTCAAAGATCGATGCGCAGGCGCCGATCGCTGCCAGCGATGTTTCACCTAATACGTTTCCGACGATCGCCGTGTCTACCGCGTTGTACAGCTGCTGGAAGGCACTGGAGATCATGATAGGGATCATAAACAGAATCAAAGATTTGAGGATCGGGCCGTTGAGCAGGTCAACGGAGCCCCTGGCTTTTCTTTCACTCATAAAAACTCCTTTTTTAAACATTCATATTGTAAACTTTCCGCTGTCAAATGAATGTGACATGTGACACAATAAAGACATGAAAAAGATAGAAAATCAGGAATTAATGGAGAAATATCTGAAGAAGCACAGGATCCGGGAGTACTTCAGTACGCCGGAGCTTCCTTTTCAGCTGTACCGGCTGGAAAAAGGGGAGTATCTGAACAACGAACTGGATCCGAAAGACTACTTCTCGTTTATCGTGGAAG
>JAILCN010000146.1 GCA_024680365.1 Solobacterium sp. | reverse complement strand
GACATGGTCTCTGTCACTCTGCATGACAACGAATACCTGTGCGTTTTTGTCCAGGAACTCCTGATAGCGGGAAGCGATCAGATGCACGTCATAGCGGCAGACAGTGCAGCCGATATAGCGAAGGACCCAGAATACCGTTGTGCCTTTGAGGATTTCCAGACTGTTCAGATCATCACGCTGATGGGTGCTGAAAGTGAATGAAGGGAATCTGTCTCCCTGTTTAAACTTTTTCATTTCTGCTCTCCTTATGGCAAAATGATAATAGATATTTTTACGGGAGTATATCAATATGCCTATGCAGTCAGTCAGAAATGTTTACAGATCAGAGTACAACGGCAGTGAAGTCGTTGTGTATGAAGTGGATGAAGTCGTCCAGTCCATGTCATTCACCGATGAAGAAAAACGAAATGATCTGGTTCTGGAGTATACACAGTGCATGTGTGACGCAGCAGAGAAAAAGAATGAATGCCGGGATATGCTGGTGATTGGTTCCGCCGGCTATTCGATCCCCAAATACATGATCAGCCGGCATGCAGACGTGCGCATGGACGTTGTGGATCTGGATGAAACGGCGGAAGAAACAGCCAGAGAGTATTTCTATCTGAATGAACTGTATGCGACATATGGAACAGAACGTCTTGCGACGATCACGGCAGAGGGCAGGGAGTATATGGAAACCTGCGGAAAGCAGTATGACATCATCATGCTGGATGCCTTCATCGGCGAACTGCCGGCATTTTCGCTGTTTACCGCAGAAGGTCTTGCCGCGGAGAAGAAGTGTCTGAAAAAGGGCGGCTGGATCATCGCCAACCTGCCCGGCATGATCGAAACAGAAGACTTTCCTCTGACCTATGATTTCGTGCATACCTTTGCCCAGAAATTTTCCTTTGTCTCACTGCTCAGACAGGAATCATTCAGCAGTGAGGATGAATGCAACTACATCGTCATCGCATCCGACGAGCCTGTCATGTTTGAGGATCAGCTGTACTTTGACGCCCAGTGGGGAAATACTCTGGAAGATGCCGATATCCCGTTCCTGCTTCGGGAATACGAATGAAAAACAGGCGTTTCAGCCTGCCTTCTTTGCCATCCATTTGCGGTGGGAAACCGTACGCATGACGCGGATCGCTGTCTGTTCGCCTTCGAAATGGAACGGATTCATGCCTGTTTCCTTCCATCCTTCGATCGCGTCTTCCGCGTCTTCAATGAATTCTTCCGCTGCCATCAGTCCGTACAGACGTGTCGGAATGACATAGAACGGTTTGTTGGGATATTTCTTCGCGAGTTCCTTGGACTGGTGCGCCAGATGCGGGCACAGCATGACGATGTCAACCTCATTGACCTTGTCGCCGATGCCGCCGAAGTCATACGGCTTGAAGACGAATGTTGCTCTGTCCTGGAGACCTTTTTCTTTTGTTTCCTGATTGAGATGTGTAACGAGTGCGCTGGAGGAGAATCCGCCTCCGCATGTGATCATAATATTCAGCATGTTTTTTTCCTCTCTTCGATTGTATTCTAAAGGTGGTGGTAAGAACCAGGTCAAGACCTTCTCAAAAAAAATATGAATTATTATTCTCAGAAAGAAATCTGCAGCCTTCTTCAGATCACAAGAGAGACGCTGCGTCATTATGAAAAGGAAGGCATCATTGTCCCTTATGTCAATGAGGCCAACCGCTACAGGTACTATGATGACAGTCATGTGTATCTGATCGCCGAGACCAAACGGTATCAGGCGAACGAGTTTTCGCTTGAGGAGATCAAACAGATGCTCACTGCCGACACACTTGCGGAGTACACAGAAAGAGTCGGGGAGAAAGCCGATTATTTTGAAAAGATGGCAGAGGAGTATTACTGGAAACAGGAATACATCCGTGACTATCAGATGAAGCTCAGGATGATCCCGGATCTTCTGAATGTCGTATTTGAAGGTGTGATGGAAGAGATCGGCTTCTTTCCGTTCGACGGAAAACCGATGTCGGAAGCAGACGGGAAGACACACAGCTTCATTATGGATCAGCTGCGCTTCACGTTCATGATGCTGTACTTTCCTGACTGCACAAAAGAAGGACCCAGGACCGGCTTTGGTTCCCAGAAATGGCTGCTGGACAAATTCGCGGCAGAAAAGATCCCGGCCAGCCGGCTTCCCGGCTCAAAAGCAGTCATGACAGTCACGGATACCGGCAGTGATCCCATCGTGTCCTGTTCCTGCGCTGAGCCGCTGCTGCGGTACGCAGAGGAAAAAGGCCTGAAGCCAAAGGGACAGCTGATCATGAAGCAGCTCGTTAAAACGAACGGCAGAGACGGGCAGCACCGCTACTTTGAAACGATTCTGCCGGTGGAGGATGAATGACAGAACGATTTTATAATGAAGAGCAGTCCTCTCTCATAAACATGGATACGGAATTTGAAGCGATCCGCACGCCCAGAGATCTGTATGACGCGCTGCGTGACATCTGGTGCGCATACACGTGCGCGCCGCGGATGCGGGAACGCTGGACAAAGGAAAACATGACGCTGGGACAGTGCTCCGTCACATCGTTTCTTGCCCAGGATGTCTTCGGCGGGAAAGTGTTCGGCATTCCTCTTGAGGATGGCAGCGT
The DNA here is from genome assembly GCA_024680365.1 of Solobacterium sp. Classification (GTDB taxonomy): domain Bacteria; phylum Bacillota_I; class Bacilli_A; order Erysipelotrichales; family Erysipelotrichaceae; genus Bulleidia. The sequence continues at coordinate 2,530 of JAILCN010000146.1, read as the reverse complement.
TCACTGCTTTAATGTTGTTGAGGGAATTCCCTTCGATCTGACCAGCGCGCAGTTCCCGGATGAAGATCTGGATTATGAACACGTGACGGAACAGTTCCGGGAGAATCATTTCAGAAAACAGGAGAAATACGAAAGGTACCAGTACCTCTGTGATAAACTGCATGAATGCATGAAGAAAGGATAATTCTATGGCACTCTTACATCTCAGCTTCACCAGCAAATATCTTGCCGGCACAACAGACGTGAACGTCATTCTTCCGGATCTTGGCTACGGCGAAGAACCGAAGGATTTCTACGGCTCCGGAGAAAAGTACAAAGTCGTATGGCTTCTGCACGGAACCTACGGTGATTACAGCGACTGGCTCCGCAAGGCCAACACCGAACTGTATGCGACAGAAAAGAAAGCGGCTGTCGTCATGTTTACCGCCGGCAATACCAATTATGCTGACTGGACAAAGTTCGGACTCGGATACAAGGTATTCTCCTATCTGACGGAAGAACTGATGCCTCTGATCTATGGCTGGCTGCCCGTCAGCAATAAACGGGAAGACAACTTCATTGCCGGTCTTTCCATGGGCGGCAGGGGCACCTGCGTTTACGCTCTGAACCATCCGGAACTGTTCCAGGCTGCCTATGTCATGTCCTCCGCTCCGAATGAGATCAAAGAACCGGATCTGACCAGTCCTTTCGCGCCCAGAGAGCTTGCGCTGATCAATAACTTTGACGGCATGGACGGATATAAAAAATCTGTTCTGAACGTTCTCGACAAGGCTGTTGAATGCGTGAAGGAAGGTGTTGATCTGCCGAAGTTCTATTTTGCCTGCGGCGACATCGATCCGATCGCTTACCAGTGGTTCAAAGCATTCCGCAAAACAGCGGAAGAGATCGGCATGGACGCGGAATTCTTTGAGATCTCCGGGTATGGCCATGAGTGGAGATTCTGGGACCTGTGTCTCCAGGACGCGCTGGAACGCTTCTTCCCGGAAGAAGGAAAGCATCCGCTGTTTGATGAATAAGAAAGGATCTTCAGATGAGAGAATATAAAGTTGTCGTTGCGGACATTGACCGTACTCTTCGTGATAAAAATGATGAGTTCGGAGACATCAACCGCAAGGCATTCCAGGAACTGCACAGAAGAGGCGTAAAGCTCGGTCTGGCATCGGGCAGACCGCTGTGGCAGAAGCTGATGCACCATGCGGAAGAATGGGGACTCGGTTTCCAGTTTGATTTCATCATCGGCCTCAACGGCGGTGAGATCTACGATGACGAAACCAAAGAGACCATCAAGCTGAATCCTCTGCAGCCGGAGTCGATCAAAGAGATCGTCACCAAGATGGAACCGACCAACTGCAATCCGTTCATCTACCGTGAGGGATACATGCTGGCAAGATGGGATGACGATCTGCTCAAGGCAAGTGCCGCCCGAAACAAGAATGCATCCAAGACTGTCAAAGAGCTTTCTGAACTGTGGGAAGAACCCATTGGCAAGATCATGTACCGGACTCACTCAGCGGAAGAGATGGATACCATCGTCGCTCCCTACGCAAAGACGATCGAGAACGATATCTTCTTCTCCTTCAAGACGCGCGTTGACCTGCTGGTATTCCAGGACAGAAGAAACAACAAAGGAAACGCAACTGCGGAATACTGCCGCCGGCACGGCATCAGTATGGAAGACGTCATGGCGTTCGGCGATGCGGAAAATGATATGGAGATGATGCAGATGGCAGGCTACAGCGTCTGTCTGTGCAACGGCATGAAGGAAAACAAAGAGATCGCTGACGCCGTTACGGAATACCCGGCCGGAGAAGACGGCTTCGGCAGATGGCTGTTTGATCATTACTTCTGAGAAGCAGGAACACTGCTTCTTTTTTCTTTACAGGAAAGATGAAGAGGCGTATCGCAGACAACGTAAACCGAAATTGAACAACAGGTTTACGAGAAGGAGATACGACAAATGACAGTCAGAGAAATAACACAGACTGGTATTATGGCGGCACTGATCTGTGTGCTGTCGCCGCTTTCCATTCCGCTCAGCACGCAGGTCCCCATATCTCTGGCAACGCTTGCGGTCATGCTGGCAGGAGGCATTCTGCATGAAAAGAACGGAACGATCGCCGTGCTGGTCTATATCCTGCTCGGCATGCTTGGCGTGCCGGTGTTTGCCGGATGGTCCGGCGGTGCGCAGATCGTCTTCGGGATGACCGGCGGCTATATCGTCGGCTATCTGCCGCTTGCCCATATCACCGGCCTGTTCAGCAGTCTGTCATCACAGAAAAGCAGAGCTGTGCGGTCCGCGATGATCGCGGCAGGTGCGCTGCTGGGAACCGCAGTGCTCTACATCATCGGGACCGCCTGGTTCATGTTTGTCACAAAGATGGATCTGGGTGCTTCGCTTGCGGCATGCGTGATCCCGTTTATACCCGGCGACCTGCTTAAGACAGCGTTTGTCTGCGTGCTTGTGCCGCGGCTGGAAAGCGCGGTCTGGATGCGGACTGCTCACAGCTGAGACCTGTGCTGATGCGCAGGC
>JAILCN010000128.1 GCA_024680365.1 Solobacterium sp. | reverse complement strand
TGCGGCTGATCGCCGGTCGGGGTAAATGGTGAAACAAGCTCAAACTTATTTTCCATTCAGTACCTCCCTGGCTTTGGCCAGCTGGGTATCATGGGTGTGGCTTGTATTCCAGTCGAGCGTGACAGCGGAATACAGCGCTTCGTACGTCTTGGTGTTGAGAATGCCGTCGGCTGTCAGCTTGTGTTCCTGCTGGAACTGCTTCAGCACTTCCGCGGTCTTTTCGGAGAAGTAACCGTCCGTGCGGTCGATCTTGTAATCGAGATAATCAAGCGCCAGCTGGCTGTTTCTGACGAGTTCGGAAACAGTATCTGTTGAATATGTTTCATCGTCTTCCATTCCTGCCCAGGAAGTATCCAGGACCGGATGGGTGCTGACTTCGATGTCAGGCGTGATGCCGGTGCCGTTGATCCATGTGCCGGAAGGAGACAGCCACTTGGAAGTCGTGTATTTGACTGCGGAATCATCGCTGAACATGCGGGTGATCTGCACCGTTCCCTTGCCGTAGGTCTTCTGGCCGACGATGGTCACGTCGCTGCGCTGTTCTTTCAGGGCAAGCGTCAGCACTTCGGAAGCGCTGGCCGTATAGTCATTGACCAGAATGACGATGCCGTCGATCGGCACCTGGGAGTTGCCGGATGCCTTTGTTTCTTCAATGACGCCGTTTCTGTATTCCTGCTTCATGATCACGGTGCCGCTGGACAGGAATCTCGCCGCGATCTTTTCCAGAGCATCAAGGTAGCCGCCGCCGTTGTCGCGCAGGTCAATGATCAGCTTCGTGACTTTGTGAGCGACAAAGTCTTCCAGGTAGTTGCTGACTTCTTTCGGTGTTCCTTCGCCGAACTGATACAGTTCGAGATAGCCGATGCCGTCATCGAGGATATATCCGTAGGCAGTCGCCGAGACCTGGCCTCTGGTGATCTTCAGCGTGACCGGCTGTCCCTGACGCATGAATTCGATCGTGACATCGGTGCCCTCTTCACCGATGACAAGCTCTTTAAGCTCATCGGAGGAAAGTCCTGTGACGTCCTTGCCGTCTACTTTGGAGAAGATATCGCCGGCCTGTACCCCGGCCTTGTCAGCTGGTGTGTTTTTGAAGACTTTCTGGACGATGCTGACGCCTTCCGCCGACATGAACTCAACGCCGATGCCGACAAAGTTGCGGTTGATGCCCTGGACAAAGTCTTCCACTTCCTGCGCGGACATGTAAGAGGTATGAGGGTCTTCCTCATTTTTTGTAATGCCGTATAATGCCTGATCTGTCAGACGGACGTCGAGGTTCTCAATGTCTTTTCCGAAGAACCAGTCTTCTTCCATGACTTTCAGGAGTGACTCTACTTTTTTCGCTGAATTCAGAGGGATCACGGACTTGGCGCCGGATCGCCATCCGGACGTTCCCGGCAGAGGAAGCACTGAGCCTCCCAGCCAGCCAAGGATCAGAGCCGCGATCACGGACGTGATCAGCGTGATCCGCAGTCTGCTGACTTTCTTCTGCGCATTTTTCAGCGCAAGCTCATCCGGCCACAGATGCCGTGTCAGTTTGATCCGATGCAGTTCATCGTTTTTGTTTTCTTCGCTCATGTGATTCCTCACTTCCTTTTTCCAAAAAGAGACCGGTATCACGGCCTCTTTAGTTGTTTAGTATCCGAAGATGGATTCCGGACGGATGCGGCACGGTGCTCCGTAGCCGGCATCACATTTTCTGTCGTATCCTTTCCATCCCGCACCGAAGGCGAGGTCGCCGTTCCAGTGCTGGGCGTAATAGGAGAAGTTTGAAGCGCTGCCGAGATAAATGATCTCGATGTGGCAGTGCGGACCGGAGCTGTTTCCGGAGGAGCCGACCTTGGCGATCTGCTGGCCTGCCTTGACAACGGTTCCGGCTTTGACGGGGCTGTTCAGCATCAGATGCAGATAGCGCATGCCGTACAGCTTGTCGCCGACGGTGACCAGCAGATACAGCTGGTTGCCGCCGCCGGATGTGCCGCCGTACTGATGACCGCACCGGGTGCCCAGGCCGCCGTAGGTCGGACAGCCGTTGACGCTGTTGAGAACGACGCCGTTGGCTGCTGCGTAGACCGGTGAACCGGCAGCTCTTGCGAAGTCATAGCCAAGATGCGAAGCACCGGAAGCGTAATGCCATGTGCCGGCACTTCTTCTTGCGCCGGGAACCGGATGCGTCCAGCCGCCGGATGTAACAACTTTTTCAAGGACGCCGGTATTGGCGATATCCCTGATCATCTTGTTCAGCTGACTGATGTTCGCAGCGTATTTGTTGCCTTCCGCTTCGATCTCTTCGTATTTCTCTTCGTATGCCCGTTCGATCTTTTCGACGGCATACTTCTTGACTTCAACTTCCTGTTTTTCTTTCTTGATCTCGCTCTGCTGATTCTTCAGTTCCTGCTTGGCAGCTTCCATTTCTGCCTTGGCCTGTTCCAGCAGCTGCTTGATCGCTTCCATCTGCGCCTTCTGTTCATTCAGAAGATCTTTCAGATCAGAAAGTGTCTGCATGGTTTCCTGGTCGTATGCGGCGATGCTGTTGAGTCCGTTCAGGATCCTGAGCAGCTCCTCAAAGGAGGAGGCTCCCATCAGGATGTCGATGTACTTGTTCGTACGCATTGTCAGCTGGGCGTCAGACATACGGTGCTTGAGCTTCGCTTCCAGGGCGTCAATGTCTGCCTGGGTCGCGTCGATCTCCACCTGTTTGGCGTCAATTTCCTGCTGTTTTGTATCAATTTCGGCCTGCTTGGCATTGATCTCTGCCTGCTTGACATCGATCTGCGACTGCAGCTGAGCGATCTGTGTTTCCAGCTCCTTGATCTGATTCTGCAGATCCTGGTGCTGTTTGTTGTATTTTTCCAGGTTCGCGAGGATATCTGCCATCTGGTTGTCCAGATCCTTTTTGCGGTTGGCAATATCCTGTTTCTGTTTCTCAAGATAGGCGGAATACGCGTCGCATGCCTTCTTGTCTTCCGGCGTCATTTCCTTCTTGCCGAGACACTTCTTTTCCCAGTAATTGTCATCGTCATAGGAAGGCGGATTTTCCGCTTTGATCTCTGCCGGTTTTGCGAACACGGCACTGCAGGCCATCATCATGGCAACCAGGATCACCTTCAGCTTTTTCATCTCTTCCACCTCAGGTATCTGGATACCGAGATCCAGCTTCCGAACAGACCGACGACGATTCCGATCAGTCCCAGGATGCCTGCCAGATAGTATACATACGGATCCGGCGGCGAAAGCTTGAACATGTTGGAGAACAGAATGCCGTTCGTGCTCTGATACATCATCTGATATCCCCATACGGACAGGGCGACCGGAACGATCGCACCGATCACGCCGGTGATGATGCCTTCCCAGACAAACGGAGCCCGGATAAAGTGGTTTGTCGCGCCGACGTTGCGCATGATCGTGATCTCATCCTGACGGGCCGCGATGGTCAGCTTGATCGTATTGGAGATCAGGAAGATCGCAAGCAGGCCCATGGCCAGTACAAAGTAGAGGCCGAAACGGCGGATGTTCATCATCGCGTTCATCAGGCTGACGGTGCTCTGAGAACCGTACGTTGCGTCCTGGATCCCCTGGATCGTCTTGATCTGAGCGTTGATCTCTTCGATCTTGGTGCCGTTTCTGACGGTGATATAGAACGCGTCATGCATCGGGTTTTCTTCCCCGTAATAGTCGCTGAACAGTTCCTTCGCTTCTTCACTGTCGTAAGAGTCGATATAGAACTGCAGTTCCTCATCTTTGTTGTGGAACGTTACGCTGTCAACACCT
>JAILCN010000116.1 GCA_024680365.1 Solobacterium sp. | reverse complement strand
CCTATACTACTTTACTACCCATATAATCGCTTATATAAAGATTATTATCAATATAGTCCTATACTACGTTCACCGACTTTAGATCATTTTGACAATAAAAAAGGCGTATCCCCATAATTTTTGGGTTTACGCCATTGGCCCGGCACATTGTGCTCAGGCTTTGTCAGTTTCAATTGTTCTGTCGATCATTTCCCACAGAGCGTCCATGCCTTCTTTTTTCAGGGAGGCACAGGGAACCATGGAACGGACCGGAATGCCGAGGATCTCCGCGTTTTTCTTCATGTTTGCCAGAAGAACATTGCGGGAAAGCTTATCTGCTTTCGTGCAGGCAACGATCACCGACAGTTTTGCGGCTCTGCCGTATTCCACCATCGTAATATCGTCATCGTTCGGTTCTCTTCTTGCGTCAAGGACCAGGACCATTCCCTTCAGCTGTCTGCGTTTTGCGAAATAAGGATCGATCAGCTTTCCGAAGGCAGCGGCGCTGGATGTGTTGCCGGCAGCGTAGCCGTAACCCGGCGCGTCTGTAAACACGACGCGGTTATCGATCAGAAAGAAGTTCAGCAGTCTGGTCTTGCCCGGCGTCTTGCCTGAATAAGCAAGATTCTTCCGGTTGACCAGCGCGTTGATCAGCGTGCTTTTTCCGGCGTTGGAACGTCCCGCGAATACGATCTCGGGATAGTCTGTCTCCGGCCACTGGTTCTGACTGGCTGCTGTTGTCAGCAGTTTTGCTTCATGATACTGCATCAGCGCACCAGGGCTTCCTTCAGTACCTGAGAGACATTCTCGACCGGAACGAAGGTAATGCTTTCCTTGACGGCAGCCGGAATGTCATCCAGATCACGCAGATTGTTCTTTGGGATCAGGATCTTGGAGATGCCGACACGGTGTGCCGCAAGCGACTTTTCACGCAGACCGCCAATCGGCAGGACATTGCCGCGCAGCGTAACTTCACCAGTCATCGCAAGATCGCTGTGCACCGGCTTGTTGCTGAGAGCAGAAACAAGCGCAGTCGTCATCGTGACGCCGGCAGAAGGTCCGTCTTTGGGAACAGCGCCTTCCGGTACATGAATATGAATGTCGTGCTCGTCAAAGAACTTCGGATCGATGTCCAGTTCCTTTGCATGTGCTTTGACATAGTCAAGCGCGATCTCAGCACTTTCTTTCATGACGTCACCAAGCTGACCGGTCATGATCAGTCTGCTCTTGCCTTCGAAGTAATTGACTTCAACGGAGAGGACATCGCCGCCGAACTCTGTATAGGCAAGACCGGTCACAACGCCGACCTGATCCTGCTTTTCCTTGGATCCGTATTCAAAGATCTCCTTGCCAAGCCATTTATTGATCAGCTTCTTTGTGACTTTGACGGATTTCTTGTTCTCATTGAGGATCTCAAGAACTGTCTTCCGGCACAGTGAAGCGATCTGACGCTCAAGCTGACGCACGCCGGCTTCCCGGGTATAGTGACGGATCAGATACAGGATCTCATCAGTCGGAAGCTTGAACTGCGTGCTCTTCAGTCCGTTCGCCTGAAGCTGCTTCGGGATCAGATGCTCGACTGCAATATGCACCTTGTCGATCTCTGTATAGGATGGCAGCTGGATGATCTCCAGACGGTCTCTCAGAGGAGCCGGAATATTTTCAAGGTAGTTCGCTGTCGCGATGAACATGACCTTGGAAAGATCGTACGGTTCTTCCAGATAGTGATCGCTGAACAGGGAATTCTGTTCCGGGTCAAGCACTTCCAGGAGCGCATCGCTCGGATCGCCCTTGTAGTCAGCGCCCATCTTATCAATCTCATCGATCAGGAATACCGGATTGATAACGCCTGCTTTCTTCATACCCTGGATCACGCGGCCCGGCATGGAACCGAGATACGTTCTTCTGTGGCCTCTGATCTCTGCTTCATCACGGACGCCGCCAAGCGACATCTTGACAAACTTTCTTTCGAGGGAACGGGCAATCGATTTGCCCAGGGATGTTTTGCCGACGCCGGGCGGGCCGACAAGGCAGAGGATCGGGCTGTTCAGATTGCCGGTCATCTGTTTTACGGCAAGATATTCCATGATCCTGTCTTTGACTTTCTCAAGTCCGTAGTGATCCGCATCAAGAACGCCTCTGACAGCTTTCAGATTCTCGTTGTCTTCGGTCTCCTGCCACCAGGGGACTTTCAGAAGCCAGTCAAGATAGCCTCTTGCGACGGATGCTTCACCGCTTCCCGGCGGCAGCATCTCATATCTCTGCAGTTCTTCCAGAGCTTTTTCCTTCACGTGATCCGGATACGGGTTGTTCTGGATCATTTCACGGATCTCGGAAGCGTCGTCGGAAATGTTGCTGACATCACCGAGTTCTTCTTTGATCGCCTTCAGCTTTTCACGCAGATAGTACTCTTTCTGACCGCCGTCGATCCGTTCCTTGACTTTGTCGTTGATCGTTGCTTCGATCTGGGAGATCGTCTGCTGTTTCTCAAGCTCGGCAATGATCATCAGCATTCTGTCATTGATGCTCAGTGTTTCCAGCAGTTTCTGACGGGTATCCTGCTCAAGCATGAAATACTGTCCGAACTGGTCTGTGAGCGTGATCGCGCTGACACCCTGGGAAAGCTGACGTACGACATCCGCCGGGAATGCCTGTGAGAAGTTCGAAACGGATTCGAATTCACTGACGACCCGTTTGACCAGAGCCATCTCTTCATCCGAGTTTCCCTGAATATCGTTCTTCGGCTCAACATCAGCCGTGAACATCCTCTCCTCATTATAGAGATTTACGAGTGCGGCACGTTTCATGCCGGTAAATGTAACGCGGATAAATCCTTCTTTTCTGCGGACCACTTTGATCTTTGAAAGTGTTCCGAAACGGTACAGATGTTCTTCCTTCGGGTCATCAACCATGATGTCCCGCTGGCATACGATCCACACCATGCCGTCATAGGAAGCCGAAGCCTCATTGACAGCGTTGACAGATTTGCTGCGGCCGACTTCGATCATGACGTCCTGACCCGGGAATACAATGATCCCTCTGGTCGCAACAACAGGTACTCTGACAGTTACTTTTTCATTCATTCTGTGTACCTCCTTTATATTCTTGTTCAAAATAAGACGCGCGAAGCGTCTTATTTGTTAATTGTTATTGAGTGCGGCGGCACATTGCCGAATGATGTCGTGAAGAATTACTTAACGATCCCCTTCAGGAAGTTCAGAGCCTTTTCTGTCATCAGATCAGCTTTGACCTGAGCAGAAGACACATACTTCTTCACATCTTCAAGAGCCATATTGTACATTTCTGCAAGGCTCTGCAGTTCCTTGTCTGCATCCTCATCAGAAACTTCCAGGTTCTCAAGCTTGGCAACTTTCTTCAGCGCCAGTCTTGTCTTGATGCTCTTTTCAGCATTTGCGCGGTAGCTTTCTTTCAGTTTATCAACAGTCATGCCGCTGAACTGCAGATACTGGGACAGGCTCAGTCCTGCGTTCTGGATCTGCTGTGCAAACTGCTGGATCTGTGCTTCAACTTCGCTGTTGATCATTGCTTCGGGAATATCCGCTTCTGTCATTTCCACGAGCTGTTCCATCAGTTTGTTTGTCGCTTCATTTTCAACAGTGTTTTTCTTGCTTGTCTCAAGACGGCTGCGGATCGTCTTCTTCAGATCATCCATGGATTCAACATCTGTCCAGTTCAGATCTTTTGCGAAATCATCGTCAGCTTCAGGAAGGACCTTCTTCTTGACTTCGTTTACCTTGACCTTGAATACAACTTCCTTGCCTGCCAGTTCTTCACTGTGGTAGTCTTCCGGGAATGTGAGGTTCAGGTCTTTCTCATCGCCAGCTTTTACGCCGACAAGCTGCTCTTCAAAACCGGGAATGAAAGATCCGGATCCGAGAATGAGGTCATGGTTCTGCGCTGTTCCGCCGGCAAATGCTGTGCCGTCCTTGAGGCCTTCATAGTCAATGTTGACTGTGTCGCCGTTTTCAGCTGCGTCTTCCTTGACTTCCCATTCAGCGTATCTTTCACGTGTGGAATCGATCTCTTTTTCGATCTCCTCATCGCTTACCGCTGCATCTTCCGGTTCATATTTCAGAGACTTGTAGTCGCCGACTTCTGCTTCCGGTTCTACCGGGAATGTATAGACAACAACAGCGCTGTCTGCGTCCATGGATTTTACATCCATTGTCGGTCTGTCTACAGGTTCCAGGTTATTTTCCTTTAATGCTTCCTGGAGCCAGTGATTTGCATTGTCTTCGATCGCCTGCATGAATCTTTCAGCGGCGGGGATACGCTTTTCGATCATGGCTTTGGGAGCCGATCCTTTGCGGAATCCGTCGATCGTAACATTCTTCGCGATCTTGTTGAATGCCTTTTTTACAGCGTTTTTCCATTCATCACCTGAGATCGTAACTTCCAGATCCCCAACAGATTTTTCTTTGATTGTCCAGTTTGACATATTCTTCTACTCCTTATTTTCTGATATTGCCGTCCTATTATACCAAATAGAAGACGGTTAAGCCATGTCAATTGCATCGTTTTTTTAGCACTCACGATATGTGCCTGCTAATATACTAACGATTTGTGTTAGCACTGTCAATACTTAAGTGCTAATTTAGAGATTCTTAATCTCCCGGTACAGTTCGCCGTCATCCATCAGTGTGCTGACTTCTTTCAGGATCCCTTCTGCCAGGCCTTCCGCTTCTTCTTCCTCATAGCTCAGCGGCAGATACATAAAGACTTCATGGATCAGCAGCGTCCGGCACATTTCATAATAGTCGGGATGATCATTTGCCAGCTGATCTTTCAGGATCCTGTCAGCCCTGAGGAAACCGGCACTCTCTGACACAGGCGTCAGGGAATCGCCCCAGAATGTATATTCCAGGCCGTCTTTTACATACGTGAATTCTTCCGGCACTTCCTGTTCCGCGATTGCTTCGATCACAAGCGATGCAGCTTCCGGATACGGATCGCCGGCCAGATATGACGCAAGTTCCTGTCGGATCTCACGCAGGTTCCTTCCGGAAAGCGCGGATGCCGCCGCCAGCTGATCTTCCGGTTTTTTCTTCAGACCGGCAAGGATCGATCCGATGCTTCTTTCTCCGGATGGCCTGCGGTCGCTCAGCCGCCATGCGGTCTCTTTCTTCAGCGCCTGCATTTTTCTTTCGAACTCTTCCGGGACATACGGCATTGACAGTTCTTTGTCGATCATCAGCCCGGCAGCTTCATAATGTCCTTCGCTGATCAGCTTTTCGATCTCTTCCAGTGTTTCTTCGTAATATCCGCCCATAGGATCCTCACTTAACAAAAATAACCGGACTGCATTGCTGCAATCCGGTATCGTCAGCGTCGTCGAAGAGACTCGAACTCTTGACCGTCCGCTTAGAAGGCGGGTGCTCTATCCAACTGAGCTACGACGACAGCACAACTATACTAGCAGAGTTGAAAGACGTTTTCAAGAATAAATTGTTTACTTCTGAAAAGCTTTCATCAGATATGATACGTCATCCGTTTCACGCTGATCTTCCCCTCTTCCAGGTCGATCACCATGTAGGATGGCTCAGATCCGTCACGGTTGCGCCAGATGGATCCCGGGTTCAGGATGCGGATTCCATCGATCACGGAATCGTGATAGATATGGGTATGTCCGAACATGACGATATCGCACCCCTGCTGCTTCGCTCTGTCTGCCAGCATGTCATAATGACCGAAAAACATATCGCGGTGGCCGTGTACCATCAGGATCCTGTGACCTGCAATATTCAGGATCCTTCTTGCCGGATATGCGTTATAGTCATCGTTATTACCCTGCACAGACGCAAAGCCGTCCAGCATATAGGCAGGCATTTCACTGTCACCGCAGTGAAGAAGATATTCTCCATGGCAGTACTGACTGCGGATATCGGTAATTGCTTTAACGAGTCCGTGATTGTCGCTGATCAGCACAATTCTTGCTTTCTGTGGCATACTGTCTCCTTAAAAGTAATTTGCAGTTTTTCTCTTTTCTTATGGGAAAAGAGTTGTAATCATGTTACCATATTTTTATAAAAAGGAAGACAATGATTATGAAAATGAATTTATATCCCTGGAATTATTATATCCTTTATGCATCCATTCTGCTTCTAGTCATTTTCATTGTCCTGACCGGCCTGAAAGCCCTCGCACTGCTGAAGGAAGTCCAGAATGTTCAGAATGCGACAGAACCGATGCAGAGAAGTCTTGCCCTGATGCAGATCAAGATGGACGCAATGAACGAAAAGAAAGCGGAACAGAGACAGAAGAACAAGATCCTGATGGCTGCGATCCCGGTCCTGCTGGCAATGCAGAAAGTCTATTCCTCAGATGACACGCTGGAAGGTGTCAAAGGCTATGCCGGCGCTCTGAAACGGGTCGCTGGTGACAAGGCTGTGATCGACAAAGTAAAAAAGAGTCTGTAAACGATGCTCACGCATCGTTTTCTTCTGACTCTTCGTTATGCAGCGCAAGATAGACATTGCGGGCAGCTTCTTTCGGAATGACCTGCGCGATCTCCTCTTCTTTCGCATTTTTCAGATTCATGAAGTTTCCAAACTCCTTAAGCAGGAGTTTTTTCCGTTTCGGACCGATCCCCTCTACTTCATCCAGGATCGATTTCGTCTGCGCTTTGGAACGCAGCTTCCGGTGATATGAAACCGCCGTCCGGTGGACTTCATCCTGCATTCTCGTTAGCAGAAAGAACAGTCCGGAATTCTTATCGATGTCGAAGGTCCGGAAATCCGTATCCATCAGCGCGCTGGTGTTATGGTGATCATCCTTGACAAGACCCATGATCCGGATCCTGTCTTCCAGACCAAGGCTTTCCAGGATCTCTTTTGCGGCTTCGATCTGGGTGCGGCCGCCGTCGACCAGGATGCCGTCCGGAAATCTGCCGTCCTCTTTCAGAAGCCGGAAATATCTTCTGTAGACGACTTCCTTCATGGAATCCACATCACTGTTGCCGGTATGAAGCTTATAAAGCCGGTAGCTTTTTTTGTCCGGCATGCCGTCTTCATAAACAACGCAGCTGGCAACCGTGAACGCCCCGCTGATATGCGAGTTGTCGAACAGTTCGACCCGGTTCATCGGACAGCCGGCAAGTCTGGACAGTTCTTCAACAGCCTGCTCTGTCACCGTGTTCTGTTTTTCAACCGTACTGAACTTCATCTCGAGCTGTTTTACAGCATTGTCGATGCACATGTCGATCAGACGTTTCTTGTACCCTCTCTGAGGCTGGAAGACAGGCATGTCAAGGAGTTCGGAAAGACCGTCGAAATCACAGTTCATCGGCAGCACCAGTTCCCGCGCCGCTGGATTCTTCGCATAATAGTCCGCAAGGAATGCCGTAAAGGCGTCTTCCGGATCACCGTAAAGCGGACGCAGGCGGAATTCCTTGTTCAGGATCACGCCGTTTCGTACAAGGAAGCCGGTAATTGCCATATAGCCCTTATCTGCGTGCCAGGCGAAGACATCCCGGGATCCCCTGTTGTCTTTTTCGATATTTTGGGCATCCTGAACAACCTTGCGGATCGATTCCAGCATGTTTCTCAGTTCAGCCGCTTTCTCAAATTCCAGCGCCTGGCTGGCTTCCAGCATCTTTTCCTTCAGCTGATTCTCAACGTCTTTCGTATCGCCGTTCATAAACCGCGTTACGCCTTCCGCCATCATTTCGTATGTTCCCTTTTCGATCTCATATGTACAGGGACCAAGACACTGTCCCATATGGTAATACAAACAGACCTTATCCTGCATCCTCGTACAGCGGCGGAACGGATAGAGAGACTGCAGCACCTTCAGCGTATCCCGGGCTGCGCCGGCATCGGGAAAGGGACCGAAATACCGCGCTCTGCGGTCTTTTTTGATATCCCTGGCGATCGTCAGCCTCGGAAATTGTTCTCTGGTCAGTTTGATATAGGGATAGGAAGAATCGTCAATGAACTGGATATTGTACTTTGGCCGGTACTTTTTGATCAGGTTGATCTCCAGGATCAGCGCTTCCTTTTCTGTCGCGGTCACGATGAAGTCAAAATCTTCAATGTTGGCAACCAGTTTTGACGTCTTGAAATCATGTTCGCCGGTAAAGTACTGATTCACGCGGTTATGCAGATTCTTGGCTTTGCCGACGTAGATGATCTCGCCGTTTTTATCCTTCATCTGATAACTGCCTGGTTCATTGGGAATATTCACCAGTTTTGCTTTGATATATTCTCTGTCCATCGTTTTACACCATGACGACGACTGTCGCGCCGGAGCCGCCTTCCGACGGAGCTCCAAGCCTGAATTCCTTTACATTCCGGTTGTTCTTCAGTCTGTTATGGACAGCAGCGCGCAGTTTACCGGTGCCGTCACCGTGAATGATGCGGAACGTTTTCAGACCATACAGCTGGGCCTGATCCATATAGGAATCCATCTTTTCCACTGCTTCATCCACCCGCATACCGATCAGGTTGCATTCGATCGGCATTGTGGAATAGATCGTATGGGATGCAATATTGACAGATGTCGTGTTTTTTACTTTCGGGATCACATGCGCACTCGGCCGTACCTGGTCTTTCTTTACGCGGACCGTTGTGCCGTTCAGCAGGACTTTCAGTTCTTTCTTCCCGACTTCGATGACTTCGCACACCCTTCCGGAAGAACGCAGCTCAACAGCGTCATGCGGCTTATACTCATGGTTTTCCGGATCTTCATCCAGTTCAGACGGTCTGGAAGACAGCGCGGAAAGCTCATGTTTCTTCTGAATTGCCTCGTGATATTTCAGATCGGTACGCTCTCGCAGTTCGGAAAGGATCTGGTCTGCCTCGCGTTTCTTTTCTTCCAGATAGGCATCTGCTTCCGCTTCCATTTTTTCTTTCAGATGGTCTTTTTCTTTTTCCAGACGCAGTTTCTCATTTCGGATCTCTTCTTCCGCTTTCCGGTTTTCTTCCAGCAGTTTTTTCAGTTCCTCTTCGCGGGCACCGACTTCACTCAGCTGTTTTTCCAGACGTTCGATCAGAATGTCTTCTTCTGTTTTTGCCTGGTTTTTCAGAAAGCGGGCGTATTTGACGATATGGTCCGGCAGACCATATCTGGACGCAACCTCCAGAGCGTTGGAGGAACCAGTCTGCCCTTCCAGATATTTATAGGTTGGCATCAGCTTTTCCATGTCAAACTGCACGGAAGCTGTCAGGATGTCGTCATGACGCTTGCCGTAGGATTTCAGTCTTCCGTAATGGGTCGTTGCGACCGTCATGCAGCCACGTTCCCGAAGCTCATTGAGGATCGCGATCGCCAGGCTTTCACCTTCCCTTGGATCTGTGCCGCTGCCGATCTCATCGAGCAGTACAAGACTGGAAGCAGTTGCCATCCTGCATACCTCCGCCTGCTTGCGGATGTGCGCGCTGAACGAAGACAGCGAAGAGACGACGCTCTGATCATCGCCGATATCCGCAAAGACGTGGTCAAAGAATGGAATCACAGCTTCATCCGCGCAGACCGGCATGCCGCAGTATGTCATCAGTACTGACAGACCGATCACCTTCATCGAGACTGTTTTGCCGCCGGTGTTGGGACCAGTGATCAGCAGAACACGATGCGGATCCGCGATCGTATAATGATTCGCAACGACCTTCTTCGGATCGATCAGCGGATGTCTCGCTCTTCTCAGGACCAGCTTTCTTTCATCCGTCAGCTCCGCTGCATATGCTTCGGCTCTCTGGCCCCACTGTGCTTTCGCGAAGACTTCGTCCAGGATGCCGCAGGTCTCAATATTCGCTGCTTCCTCATACGCGTAGACGCCGCACTCTTTTGAACACATGGTCAGGATCTTTTCAACTTCTTCTTTTTCTTTCTGAACAAGCTCCTGCTTGCGGTTGTTGACAGTGACCAGAGCAGCCGGTTCGATATAAGACGCCTGACCGCTGGCACTGTCGCCGTAAACAAGACCGCCGAAAGCGTTCTTGTCGCTGGCTTTGACAAGGATCACAGCCCGTGATCCCCGGTATGTGATGATCGAATCAACAACAGAATCCGGATGTGCCGCAACAAAACGCTGGGCGGCTGCGCTGATCTCCTGATCGATCCTGCGCAGAGCCACGCGGATCCCGCGCAGCGCGTCGCTGGCGCTGTCCATCACTTCACCATAGTCATTGATGCATCTGGAAAGTGTCTTCTCAAGTTTCTCATGCACGACAAGAGTATCTGTCAGCTCCTTCAGATGCGGATGTTCAATATCGATCAGTGAGCGTTCGTAGGAAACAATGCCCCGGATCCCCTGGATCAGACGGATCACTGCAGCCAGGTCATTTCCGGTCAGCGTTCTGCCTTTCGCACAGGAAAGCAGCGTTTCCCGCATATCCCTGATCCCGAAAAACGGCATGGGTCCATAATGGTTTACCGCGTCAAGCGCTTCCTTTACCCGGACAAGCCGCTGTCTGATGATCAGTCTGTCATATGACGGTTCAATATTTTCAAGCCGTTCCGTGCTAAGCGAAAAAGCGCAGAACGGTATCATCTGCGAAATGATCTCATGAAGTTCAAGACTGTTTTCTACGCTCATGCTTCTCCTGTCTTACGGAATGATCTCCGTGATCTCTGTGTTGTATTTGTAGCCGTGCTCATCCAGCCATGTGCTCAGCGCATCCTGTTCTTTTTTCGTCAGGAAAGATACATTGTCTGCCAGTGTATTGAGCGCTTCGCTGCTGATGACCGGCTCGGCAAATGTATGGAATACTTCCGCTGTCAGATCGTTGACCGGCTTGATCAGGGTCTTCGTAACAGCCAGCGTTCCGTTGACAAACATCGGTGTCTGCAGGACGACAGATGCGACCATTGTAATGACCGCGGCTTCGATCACTGACGCAGCGCTGCCAAGAAGTGAACTGAACGTTCCGACGACCGGCAGCTTCTGGGTGTTCTTTGCGGCAATATCAAGGAATACAAATACGACCCTGAGAATCAGAAACAGCAGAAGGAACCAGCAGATCTGGTTCAGAAACTGCTCTGCCGCTTCCGCGAAGGAAGTATTCTGCAGAACCGCCCAGTCTTTCGGCCAGAGCCTGAAGTATTTGCCAAGCACGCTGGAAAGCGCCCAGGCGATATAGAACGACGCGATCGATCCAATGACGCTGATCGCCATCCGGATAATTCCTTTTTTCCAGCCGACAGCGATAAATATTGCAAAGACTACGACCAGGCCGATATTGACCGGCCAGATCCAGCTGTTAGTAACTGTAAACATAATTGCACCTCTTTCCTGTTAATCATATCAAATCTTTTATCGGACGCAATGCGATGTTAATATTATGCCATGAACACCAGAACGACTATAACACTGAATCTGAACAGAGACCAGTCAGAGAAGCTTTATCAGGCATTCTTTGAATGCGCCCGGACAGCGCCTCCCTACGCGGAGTGGTCACTGAAATGTGAAAACTGTACGATCACAAGATATCTCAGCGGCAAGACGGTTTTCCAGGGACCTGACGCGGAAGTGTATGCTTCCCCCTTTATGAATGAAACCACCGGTGAGTTTCCCCAGGCCGGCAGCGATGAGGTCGGTACCGGCGACTATTTCGGCCCCGTATGCGTCTGCGCTGTCTACTGCAGTGAGAAAGACGCGGATATCATCCGCTCCACAGGCGCCCATGACTGCAAGCAGATGAAGGACAGCGATGTCCGTGAAGCTGCCGTGGTCCTGATGGAGAAGCTGACTCACAGTCTTCTCATTGTTGAAGACCCGCTGTATAACAAAGTGCATGCGGATACAAATCTCAACGCGATCAAGGCAAAGCTTCATAACCAGGCATATGTAAATCTGAAGAAAAAAGTCCAGCTTCCCGGACTGATCGTGATCGACCAGTTCACACCGGAGAAAAGCTATTACCGTTACCTGACAGGAGAAAAAGAAATCATCCGCGGCATTCATTTTGAAACAAAAGCGGAAGACAAATATCTTTCTGTCGGAGCAGCCAGCGTTATCGCCCGATACGCCTTTCTCAGGGTCATGGACGCCATGGACGAAAAATACGGAATGCATTTCAGCTTCGGATCCGGCGCCTCAGCCGATGAATCAGCACGTCTTTTTGTTCAGAAATACGGTGCAGACAGGCTCGGTGAGGTTGCCAAACTGCATTTTAAAAACACTGAAAAGATATTGCAAAAATAAGAACCGCCGCAGCGGTTCATTTTTTTACAGTTCTGAATTGACTTTCTTTTCAACCTTCAGGCTGATCGTATTTTCCAGTCTGCACAGTTCAACGCCGGCAGCTCTCAGCATGCGCTTGGAAGCAATGTTTGTGTCAACACCGTTGTATTTGTCAGATTCATAGACGATCCTGCGGATCCCCGACTGGATGATCGCTTTGGCGCATTCATTGCAGGGAAACAGAGAGACATAGATCGTACAGCCGGAAACCGGCCATTTGGAATTCAGAATGGCATTCAGCTCCGCGTGCACAACATATGCATATTTGGTCTCCAGCGTGCCTCCTTCTCTCTCCCAGGGGAATTCATCATCAGAACATCCCTTCGGCAGACCATTGTAGCCGACGGAAACAACGCGGTGATTTTCATCAACGATCGCAGCGCCGACCTGAGTATTCGGATCTTTGGAACGCAGCGCGGACAGATGGGCAAGTCCCATGAAGTATTCATCCCAGTCCAGTACATCTGTTCTTTTTGCCATGATTCAGTCTTCCTTTCCGATCAGCCACTCCAGCGTGCCTTCCATGTCATACAGTCTGTCAAGGCGCACTGCCATATTCTTTGCATAGTTTTTCATGCCGATCTCACTTTCCTTTTTCAGTATATTATAATCCGACATCAGATAATACTGTCCGGCAGGAAGATTTCTCCTCTGCCAGCTGAAGAAACACAGGACTGCCAGCATCAGTACGGCTGCTGTCCTGAGATGAACGATGCTGATCTTTTTTCTGACATCTTCCGACAGAATGCCGGTCAGAAACAGACCTGTCACATAGCCGCCGATATGAGCGCTGACCGCAATCGAAGGCATGAAATTGATCAGTATGCAGATCAAATACGTACGGATCAGGGCGCTGCGCACTGCCGGCACCTTTGCCAGATCCATGCTGAAGATGATCAGAGAAAACCCAGCCAGAAGACCATACAGACCGCCGGAAAGACCGCCGGAAACGGTATTGCCGTCCATACAGAAGGTAAACAGGGAACCGCCGGCTACGGAACACAGCAGAACCGTCATATATTTGAATGTGCCGAGCTTCTGTTCCATAAAGGAACCGAGATTGAACAGCGACATCATATTGACCGCCAGGTGCAGGATGCCGATATGCACGAATCCGGCAGACAGCAGCCGCCAGTATTCGCCGCATAAAATAAACGGTTTATAGTATGCCCCGCACAGGATCACCGCTTCGGCCTGATTGGCCATGCCGCATACCTGGGTCAGGATAAAAATGATCGTGCAGATCACCGCGACGGCTGTCGTTCCCGGCAGGATCCTGAACCGATTCATTTTTCAGACTCCTTCTCCAGGATCGCCAGCAGTTTTTCAAAGTAATCCGGCAGCGGCGCGCTGAAATGCATTTCCTCGCCGGCGGACGGATGAACAAGATACAGGTCAGACGCGTGCAGCACCTGTCCCTCGGTATCCATATAACGACATTTCTTCCCGTATTTCTCATCACCCATGACCGGATGACCGATATACTTCATATGCACGCGGATCTGATGTGTTCGGCCGGTTTCCAGCGTACATTCCACATGGCACGCGTTTTTGAATCGCCTGATCACGCGGAAATGGGTCACGGCATTCCGGCTGTTTTTATCCGTTACCGTCATCTTCTGCCGGTCACGGGGGTCACGTCCGATCGGCGCGTCAATGACGCCGCTGTCATGAACGATATTGCCCATGACGATCGCCTGGTAAGTACGCCGGCATGTCTTGTTTTCGAGCTGTCTGGAAATGGATACATGCGCCGCATCATTCTTGCAGGCAACGATGCAGCCGGTCGTATCTTTGTCGATCCGATGCACGATGCCGGGACGGATCACACCGTTGATCCCGGAAAGATCACTGCAGTGATACATCAGAGCATTGACAAGCGTGCCGGTATAATTCCCGACAGCCGGATGAACGACCATTCCTTTCGGCTTGTTGATCACTATGATGTCACTGTCCTCATACAGAATATCCAGGGGAATATTCTCGGGCAGGATATCGATCACTTCTTCTTCCGGAACATCGCAGCTGATCTCATCGCCGCTGCTCAGCTTGAAGCCGGCTTTGACAGCTTTTCCATTCACAAAAATCAGTCCGGCTTTTGCAAGTTCCTGGATCCTTGTCCGGGAGATCCCGCTGACCGTACTCAGATATTTATCAAGACGTTCATCTTCGCATTCTGCGGTCCATTTCTCAAGCGCCATTCTCTTTTCCTTCCCGGAGTGATGCGATCACCAGAAGAAACACTCCGATACACAGTGCGGAATCCGCTATATTAAAGATCGGAAAATCATATCCGAAAATATAGAAATCAAGAAAATCTCTGACATAGCCGAACGTCAGTCTGTCATACAGATTGCCGGCTGCTCCGCCGATCATCAGCGCAAGGCAGATCTTAGTCAGTTTGTCCGGACGGGATGTCTTCAGATACCAGACCATGAAGCCGATCGCAGCGCATGCAACAACAGAAAGAAACGCTGTCTGTCCTGACAGCATGGACCATGCCATGCCGGTGTTTTTTGCGTAGCGGATCTGAAAAAAGCCGTCAATGACTGTGATCAGATGCCAGCTCTCATTGCTCTGGATCAGATATTTTGAAAGCAGGTCCAGTACCAGAACTGCTGTAGAAATAAATACTGTGATCATGTTTCGCTCCTGTAAAACAAAATAGATTTTATCAGTTACGGAAAAGAATGACAATCACTGACAAAAAAGAATGAGGTTTACTCATTCCCGGCAAGATATGCTTTCAGTCCTCTTGCAATCTGATCAGGACAGGAAGTCGGCTTGAAGCCGCAGGTGATCCCGTCCAGAGATTCAATGACTTCATCGATCTTTCTTCCCTTTACAAGAGAAGCGATCCCTTTCAGATTTCCGTTGCATCCGTTGATGACTTCGAGAGACTCGATCCTGTCTCCGTCAAGCTCGAAGATCATTCTGGAAGAACATACGCCTTTCGGCTTGTATTCGTAATGTGTACTCATTTTTTTCATCTCCCTGTCCTGTATTCTAGCATAAGATCCCGGACTGGAAAGCAAAATGCCCTGAAAAAAAGACATCTCTCAGCAAGATGTCTTCCGGATCTCAGTAGTTTTCTCTTTTGATCTCAAAGTAGCTCTGCGGATGTGCACAGATCGGGCATACCAGCGGTGCTTCGATCGCTGTTACCGTGTAACCGCAGTTGCGGCACTGCCATACGACAGCGTCTTCTTTCTTGAAGACGACTTCGTTCTTAATGTTTTCCAGAAGCTTTGTATAGCGCTCTTCATGTTCCTTTTCGATCTGGGCAACGCCTCTGAACTGAGCGGCGATCTCCGGGAAACCTTCTTCTTCAGCTGTCTCGGCAAACTCTTTGTACATTTCTGTCCATTCATAGTTCTCGCCCTGCGCAGCCTGCAGCAGATTCTCAGGTGTATCCTTGATCTTTCCGCCCTGCAGATATTTAAACCACATCTTGGCGTGTTCTTTTTCGTTTCCTGCTGTCAGAGCAAAAATCTCAGCGATCTGCTCGTAGCCGTCTTTCTTTGCCTTGCTTGCCCAGTAATCATACTTGTTGCGGGCCTGGCTTTCACCGGCAAATGCAGTTTCAAGATTTTTCTCAGTTTTTGTTCCTTTGATGTCTTTCATACGTTTGTCCTCCTGTCATCTATTATACTCGCGCTGGGTTTTTTCTCCAACTTTACTGAATAAAAGAAATTATTATGAATCTGCAGAAAAACGGCATATACAGAAGTATGAACACCACAGCCTGGAAGATCACCTTATTACTCTGCTGGATCCTGTCCGTCAGAGGGCTCCTTTCCTATCCGGAGTACCGGAATCGTTTTCTGCATCCGGGAAGAGAAGACGCGGCAGTACTGGCGTTTTCAGCACTGGTATGTCTTGGCCAGTATGCTCTCTGCCGCACGCTGACTGTGCGGACGATCCTCACGGTTCCTGTTCTGGCAGCCTCTTCATGGCAGGATCTGAAATGGCGGGAGATCCCTGACCTCTGCCACGTTCTGATCATTTTCCTGAATCTCAGATCCGTCAGAGCCGAAGGCATTTATACCGCACTTTTCATTTATGCAGTGCTTTCTTTGTTTTCCCGCAAAGGAATGATGGGAGCCGGGGACGTCAAGCTGATCGCCGCGTTCAGTCTGTCCGCTGGAACCAGAGTATGCACGGCGACTGCCTGCGCTGCCTTGCTGGTACTGATCGCTGCTGCCATAAAAAAGGATCCGCCTGAAAGACAGATCCCTTTTGCGCCGTTTCTTACTGCCGGTTTTATACTCGTTCTCTTTCTTGAAGCGGCAGGCTGAACCAGAACGTGCTTCCCTGATCCACTTTGCTTTCAACACCATATCCGCAGTGATGCAGATCCAGGATCTCCTTTGCGATCGCCAGACCGATCCCGCTTCCCGATGACACTCTGACATGTTCCCGGTCTACTTTGTAATATCTGTCCCAGATATTCTTCAGATCTTTTTCTGCGATCCCGGGTCCGAAATCCTGCACGGACACTTTTACCCTGCCTTTGTCTGTTTCTGTGCGGACAATGATATGCTTTGCCTCACCGCAGTAGTTGATCGCGTTCGTCATGAAATTGTTGAACACCTGGGCAAGGCGTTTCTGATCACCTGTCACCTCCGCGTTTTCACAGATGTATTCCTCGATCCGGAAGCCATCTTTCATCCGGTATACATCATATTTCCGCATTTCACTGCGGATCAGTGACGCGAGATCAAATGATTCAGAAGAGATCGTGATCTTTCCTTCCTGCAGACGGGAAAGATCAAGCAGATCGTTTACAAGTGTATTCAGACGTTTTGATTCATCAATAATGACCTGCACATTCTCATCCGTTTTTTCTTCCGGAAGGTCCAGCATCATTTCGCCGTATCCTGTGATCATCGTCAGCGGTGTCCGCAGGTCATGGGATACATTGGCGATCAGGTCACGTTTTGCCTGATCGGCTTTCCGAATATCCACTGCCGCCCTTGACAGCGTCTCATTAAGCTCCTGCGCTTCCAGATATCTGTTCGTGGAAGGATTGTTTTCATATTCGCCTTCTGACAGTTTCTTCGCTGATTCATTGATATGCATCAGCGGTTCTGCGATCCGCCAGTTCATCAGATATGTCAGCACGATCACGCCGATCACTACGATCGCTCCGAAATAAAGCAGCTGCGACTGCAGTGTCTTCACTGCCGCGTCGATTGGTGAAATGGTGGAATTCACCATGATGACGGCATTTCCGTCATCATCGTCTTCTTCCGCTACGATCCGCGTATAAACGACGACTTTCAGCCTGTTCCGGGATTCTCCCTTCATTTCCCTTTCACCGACATACAGATATGTACCGTCTGAAGACTTTGAAGCTTTCGCGGTATTCTCAAGGATCTCCAGCGCACTCAGTCTGTAATGCATGCAGTTTGAGAAGCGCGCTTCCTCATAGCTTCCCTCTGACGGTCTGTATACAGCGATGCAGGCGTCTGTGCGGACCTGCTGGCTTTCGATCACATCGTCCAGTTCATCCGTCTTCATGTATTTCAGAACAGAATCAGAGATCTCTTTTACAAATCTGATCTTGTTCGACTCATACATCGGCTCCAGCAGAAACATCTGAAAGACGACCAGCAGTGAGATCATGCCAAGTCCAAAAATCAGCAGATAACTGCCGATTTTCAGTTTCAGCGACATTCTTTTTTTATTCTCCGGTCTTTTCAAAACGGTATCCTACTCCTCTTAATGTAACGATATATTTTGCATATTCGCCCAGATTCTTTCTGAGCAGTTTGATATGCGTATCAAGAGTTCTGTCGTCTCCGAAGAAATCATAGCCCCATACATTCTGCAGAAGCTGTTCTCTGGTCAGAGCGATCCCCTCGTTTTTCACCAGATACGTCAGCAGCTCATATTCCTTCGGTGAAAGCTGGACCCGTTCTCCGTCAATGGTGACCGTCCGGGCGGAATAGTTGATCTGCATGCCGCCGATCTCGCGGATGTCCTGGGCGGCTGCCGCAGGACTGACCCGCTTGAGGATCGCGTGGATCCGCATCATCAGTTCACGGCTGGAGAACGGCTTGACGACATAATCGTCGACGCCCACATCAAAGCCATGGATCCTGTCATATTCCTCACCAAGCGCAGACAGCATGATAAATGGAAGTGCAGGTTTGAATTTGCGGATCTCCTTGACCGCGGAGAATCCGTCCAGGTTCGGCATCATGACATCCATGATCACAAGGTCATAGTTCTCTTCCCGGCACTTGTCAACTGCTTCCATGCCGTCGCTTGCTTCATCTGTTTCAAAACCTTCATGCTTTGCGTATTTGGCGATCATCTCGCGGATCTTGATCTCATCGTCTGTAATCAGAATTCGTGTCATATCTCAGGCCCTCTTTCTGTTATGTATTCTGACGGTCTTCTGTGAACTTTCCGTGAACACTGTTTGAATTTCAGCTGAGAGTCTCAAGTACGTCAGCTGCCGGTTTGATCTCCTCAACTTCGAGATCTTCGATCTGTCCTCTGTCGCACGCTTCCGCAATGCGGGGATCCAGAGGAAGCTTCGCAAGGACAGGAAGTCCATATTTCGCTGCTGTCTCATTCAGATGCGACTGGCCGAATGCCATGATCTTTTCATTGCAGCAGGGACACTGCACGTAAGACATGTTCTCGATCAGACCAAGGATCTTCACGTTCATTGCCTTCGCCATGTTGATCGCTTTCGCGACGACCATGGAAACAAGCTCCTGAGGAGAAGTCACAACGATGATGCCGTCCAGAGGAATGGACTGGAACATTGTCAGCGGGACATCACTTGTTCCCGGAGGCATGTCAACAAACATATAGTCAACATCTTCCCAGAGCACTTCCTGATAGAACTGCTTCAGGATGCCGGAAACGACCGGTCCTCTCCAGATGACAGGAACATCGTCTTCATTCAGCAGCATATTCATGCTGATGACCTGGGTTCCGGCCGGTGTGACAGCAGGATAGATCACTTCACCGTCAGAGAGCGCTTTTTCATGAATGCCAAAAGACACTGCCTGGCTCGGTCCGGTAATATCGCCGTCCAGGACGGCTGTTCTGTTTCCTCTTCTCTGCATTTCAGCAGCCAGCATCGATGTCACGAAAGACTTTCCGACACCGCCTTTTCCCGATACAACGCCGATGATCTTCTTAATGGAAGATCTGCTGTTCGGTTCGATCCGGAAGCTTGCCGGATTCGTTCTGCCTCCGCAGTTTTCAACACTGCATCCTTCACACTGATGATTGCAGTTACTCTGATTCGCATTTTCACTCATTCTATTCACCTCGTTGCTATTTTACATCAGATTGACGATAATTGAGAATGAAATACACGAATCACTGCGGGAGGAACTGAAATGATCGGCAGTATAACGGTTGAAATCTGTGCCGGAAGCACATCTGATGCGGCTCATGCGGCATCCGTCAGAGAAGTTGACAGGATCGAGCTGAACTGCGCGCTGGAACTCGGCGGCCTGACGCCGTCCCAGGCAACATTTATTGAAAGCAGAAAGATCTACCCGGGCAGGATCCTCTGCATGGTCCGGCCCCGTCCGGCAGGCTTTGTTTACAATGCTTATGAAAAGGATACGATGCTGAAAGATGCGGAATTCTTTCTGGAAAACGGAGCTGACGGCATTGTGTTCGGCGTCCTGAACAGTGATCTGACCGTTGACACACAGTTTACGGAACAGATGGTCCGGCTGATCCATTCTTACGGCAGAGAAGCTGTCTTTCATAAGGCGTTTGACGAGACGCCTGATCTGTTCGCTGCAGCGGAAACACTGGCCAAGTACGGCATTGACCGGATCCTGACATCCGGCGGCGCAGAAAACACGGAACTGGGAATTCCCGTGATCCGGGATCTTCAGTCACGCTTTGGCGGCAGAATGGAAATATTGCCCGGCGGCGGTGTCAGTGAACACAATGCCGCAAAGATCCTGCAGAAAACAGGATGCCGTTCGATCCATATGACTGCCAAATCATCCTGCGAAGACTGCGGAACATACTTTGCGGTCGATCCGGAACGGATCAGAAGGATCCTTGCCTCCCTTCGGCCCGGCACGCAGCGCGTCTTCAGCGGCGAAGACACAGCAATGCTGAAAAACGACGCATATGAAAAAACCGTCATCTCCTATGAAGACGACGGCAATGAACGTTACTGAAAGAAGCGCATGCTTCTTTTTACTTTAAAATTTTGTCTGCAGTTGTTCTGGCTGCTTCAATATCATTGCAGATCAGGATCACAACGATATCTTTTCCATAATCCTGTACAAGTGCATGAGAGATCTTGAAGACTTCTTCCGGACTGTATACTTCCGACTGTTTCTTGATCGTTTCAATGTATGTATTCAGATAGTTTTTGCATTTTTCGACATCTGTTGTACGGAAAACGCCGACTGTATCGGATTTGCCGTCAGAATTCAGGTATACAGAGCCTTCTGTCACGGTCTCTTTGTCCATATCAAAGAAATATCCGTACATCGTTCTTTCCTGGATCTCGCTGACTGTATCGCTGAGACTCAGCTCAGAGACAAGCTTCGCAGCTGTATCTTTAATCGAAAGTTCCTTTGTTTCATCTCCTTTTGAACCGCCTGAGCAGCCAGTCAGTACGACCAGCGCAGCAGTCATGCTAATCACAAATTTCTTTAACATATTCTTCCTCCTTTGCAGCATGTGTTCTGATATATTCACTGAATGCTTTTGTTCCGTCGACATTCAGGTGCAGACCATCCCAGACATAGTCGCTGCGGACAGCGCCGGTGTCATCCATCAGTGCAGATTCCGGATTCATGAAGTAAACATGTTTCTCGGCTGCCAGTTCGGCAATTGCCTGGTTGAGCAGATCGACCTGCGTTTTGATCTGATCCCCTTCCAGTCCGGTGATATTGCGGGGACGGTAGGACTGCATCAGATAGATCACGATGCCGGGATGCTTTTCCCGGATCTCGTCGATCAGACTGCCGGCCTCTTTTTTCCATGATGAGAAATCTTTGGAACGGACTTCGTTGATGCCGATCAGAATATACAGATACTTCCGGTCTGTTTTCAGCATCAGATCATACAGGGATGCGTCTGTATCTTCTGCTTTCATATCGTAGATCCGCCACAGTGAGAGTGATTCCGCGTAATGGATCTCCGCGCCTGAATCTTTCAGATCTGAATACAGAAACAGACTTCCCATCCGCGAGTCGCCCGCGAAGAATGTCTTTTCAAAATACGTGTTGTCAGCAGCCTCCGTTTCCGGTACCGGCAGGGAATAGTCATAGTAGTTTACATAGCGGCAGGCGATCCCGGATCCGCTGCTTCCCTGATCCTGTTTTCCGCAGCCGGCAAGCAGACAGACAGCGGCTGCGATCATCAATTTCTTTTTCATTTTACGAACAGCTCATCACTTTCTTCAGAATCTGCGAACTGCGGCAGTTCGGGAAGCTCATCCAGACTCAGCAGCTGGAAGGCATCCATAAACTCCTCAGTTACGCTGTAAAGGATCGGTCTGCCGGGTGCGTCGCTTCTGCCGTCTGCCTTGATCAGTCCGCGCGCTTCCAGTTTCCGCAGCATCACATCCGCTCCGA
This sequence comes from Solobacterium sp., assembly GCA_024680365.1. Classification (GTDB taxonomy): domain Bacteria; phylum Bacillota_I; class Bacilli_A; order Erysipelotrichales; family Erysipelotrichaceae; genus Bulleidia. The sequence goes on along the minus strand of JAILCN010000116.1, from coordinate 14,692 downwards.
CTCCGCGGATCTCCTCGATCTCAACTCTCGTGATCGGCTGTTTGTAGGCAATGATCGCGAGTGTCTCCAGAGCAGCTCCGGACAGTTTTGCTTCTTTCTGCATATGAAACAGGTTTACGGCATACGGATGGACAAAAGCCTTGCTCAGGAAACGGTAGGATTCACCATATCTGGCGATCTCGATCCCTCTGTCATCCGCAAGATAGATCTTCTGCAGATGATCAAACAGCTCTTCCGTATATGCCTTCTCCGTGCCGAGGGCTTCCATTGCCTGCTCGGTCGTGATCCCGTCTTCTCCTGTCACAAAGAGAAGACCTTCCAGGACAGCCGCCATCTGCGCAAAGATCTCTTCATCGCTCTGACCGGGGCCCTGTTCTGTATTTTCTTCTTCTGTGCTGACAGTTTCCTCATCGTCGTAGGAAGCGTCCAGAACAGAAGTGTTGTCTTCAATCAGTTCGTCTTCATTCATGCGTACAGATCTCCTCTGGAAAACCAGATGACTTCATCTTCGTCAACCGTAAATACAAGTTTTCTCTGTCTTGCAAGATCAAGCACAGACAGGAAAGTAACAATAAACATCGGCAGATCATGAACATCATCCAGCAGCTGCTCAAACCGGAACGTTGAAGGAAGTCTGTCGAGTTTGGCACGGACTTCCAGCTCACGGTCTTCCATGGATATTTCCTTTACCGTCAGCTTCGTTTCAATCGGCTTTGCCAGCTGCATGCGCATCATCACACGCCGCATCGCTTTCATCAGATCATATGGATTGCCGCTGTAGCGGATCTCTTCCTCAGGAATGCCCCACTGCTGCACTTCGCTGCTGACCGGGATCGTCATCCGTTTCTGACGGCTGTCAAACAGATACTGCAGACCGCTGCTGACTTCTTTGAACTGCTGGTATTCCAGCAGTCTTCTGACCAGTCTGGCCTTCAGTTCTTCTTCGCTCTCCGCCTCCAGCTCATCTTTCGCACCGGGGATCAGTTTTTTGGATTTATATTCGATCAGTGTCGCAAGTTCTACCAGGTATTCACTGGCGATCTCCAGATGCAGAGATGCCATGCTGTCGAGATACGCAATATACTGATCCGTCAGTACATTCAGATCCAGATCCATCAGATCAAGTTCTTTTTCCCTGATCAGATGCAGCATCAGATCCAGCGGACCATCGAACTGTTCGATCGTTACCTTAAAGTCTTCCATATGTTCCTCATCCAAGGATTATACCAAAAATCAGATGCAGAGACTACACCATCTTACAGAACCAGGCTATCAGAAAAAGCAGCCTGTTTTTACAGCGCTGCTTTGTTCGTTACAGAAGACTGATCAGACGCTCCAGATTCTCTTCCGTTGTTGCCCAGCTTGTCGCAAAGCGGACAACTGTATGATCTTCATCATAGGCTTCCCAGAAGCTGAATCTGACTTCTTTGCCGAGTTCTTCCATCTTGCTGTTTTCCAGGATGACAAACTGCTGGTTTGTCGGGGAATTCAGGAAGAACCGGTATCCCTTTTCTTTCAGTGCGTTTTTCAGGATCTCCGCCATCCGGATCGCATGGGCTGAGATCTTCATATACAGATCATCTTCAAACAGCACATCGAACTGAAGGCCCATCACTCTGCCTTTAGCCAGCAGACCGCCGTGCTGCTTCACCCGGGTGATGAAATGCTGCGGTTCATTGTTCTTTGTAAACACGACAGCTTCACCGAGGAGTGCGCCGACTTTCGTACCTCCGATATAGAATACATCACAGTATTCTGCGATATCCTTCAGAGTAACATCTGTCTCATATGACGCAAGAGCGTATCCCATCCGGGCGCCGTCAAGATACAGCGGCAGTCCGTAAGAGCGGCAGACTGCGGAAATGGCTGCCAGTTCTTCTTTCGTATAGATCGTGCCGTATTCTGTCGGGTGGGTAATATAGACCATGCCCGGGAAGACCATGTGTTCATGGTTTCCGTCTGCGAAGAATGTCTTCAGATAGTGTTCAAGCTCGCCCGGATCCATTTTTCCGAGATGATTCGGAAGCGTAAGAACCTTATGTCCCGTATATTCGATCGCTCCTGCTTCGTGTGAATTGATGTGTCCGGTATCTGCCGATACAACACCTTCAAACGGCTTCAGGATCGCATCGATCACGATCTGATTTGTCTGGGTGCCGCCGGAAAGAAATGTGATCTGTGCCTGGGGACAGCCGCACGCTTTGCGGATCTTTTCTGCAGCGCTGCGGCAGAAATCATCCGTTCCGTAGCCGGTTGTCTGGATCATGTTGGTTTCCTGCATTTTCTGCAGGATCTGCGGATGTGCGCCTTCGGTATAATCACTTTCAAATGACAGCATATATAAACCCTTCTTTCTAGCCGACTACGATATTGACGATCTTGTTTGGAATGACGATCACTTTGCGGATCTGTTTTCCGTCGGTGTATGCTTTCACGCTGTCAAGAGACATTGCCTTCTCCTGCAGTACATCTTTATCAGTGTCTTTGTCAGCCTGGAATTTGCCTCTGACCTTGCCGTTGACCTGTACGACGATCTCGACCTGGATCTGTTCCAGAGCAGTTTCATCATATGTAGGCCATGCAGCGTAGGCAACTGTATCCTCACCGGTCAGGAACTGATACAGTTCTTCTCCCAGATGCGGAGCAAAGCAGCTCAGCATCTTGACAAACTCTGTCAACATGCCCTTGTTCGCCTTGCCGTTTCTGTAACAGTCATTGACAAAGATCATCATCTGGCTGATCGCTGTATTGAAGTTCAGCGTTTCAATGTCATTGGTCACTTTCTTGACTGTGAAATTGAAGGAATAATTCAGCTCAGGTGTCGCTTCTTCTGTCACGATGCGGTCATCGTTGACAAGTCTGTATACACGTTCGAGCCATTTTCTGGCGCCGTCCATGCCGTTGGAACTCCAGGGCAGAGATGCCTCGAGAGGTCCCATGAACATTTCATACAGACGCAGCGCATCCGCACCATGGCTCTGTACGAGTTCGTCAGGATTGACGACATTACCGAGCGATTTGGACATCTTGACGCCGTTTTCGCCGAGGATCATGCCCTGGTGGAACAGTTTCCTGAACGGTTCGCGGCAGGACAGCACGCCGCAGTCATACAGCACCTTGTGCCAGAATCTCGCATACAGCAGATGGAGAACAGCGTGCTCCGCACCGCCGATGTACAGATCGACAGGCAGCCAGTGATCCATCAGTTCCTTTGCGGCGATCTCCTTGTCGTTATGCGGATCCAGATAGCGGATATAGTACCAGCAGGATCCTGCCCACTGCGGCATCGTATTTGTTTCACGCTTGCCGGGCATTCCGTCAACTGTGACGCTGAGCCAGTCAGTGCAGTTGGCAAGCGGCGATTCTCCGTCCGGTGACGGCTTGTAGTTGTCTGTGACCGGAAGTTCAAGCGGCAGATCAGATTCATCAACTGTGCGCATGGTTCCGTCTTCCATATGAATGATCGGGATCGGCTCTCCCCAGTAACGCTGACGGGAGAACAGCCAGTCTCTCAGCTTGTACTGAACCTTTTCTTTTCCGCAGTTATGTTCTTCCAGCCAGGCGATCATCGTTTTGATCGCGTCTTCTTTATTCAGGCCGTTGAGCCACTCACTGTTGATATGCAGACCGTCTTCGGTATAGGCTTCTTTGGAAATATCTCCGCCTTCCAGGACCTGGATGATATCGAGACCGAACTTCTTCGCAAATTCATAGTCTCTTGTGTCATGGGCAGGAACTGCCATGATCGCGCCGGTTCCGTAGGAAGCAAGCACATAGTCGGAGATCCAGATCGGGATCTCTTTGCTGTTGACCGGATTGATCGCGTAAGCACCGGTAAATACGCCGGTCTTGTTCTTGTTCAGATCTGTTCTTTCCAGATCAGACTTTGTCGCGCACTGTTTCTGATACTCTTCGACAGCTGCCCGCATCTCATCAGTCGTGATCGCATTGACAAACGGATGTTCCGGTGACATGACGCAGTAGGTCGCACCAAACAGCGTGTCACAGCGGGTCGTAAATACAGTAAATTCCTTATCTGTATCCTTGATCTTGAATACGACATCAGCACCGGTAGACTTGCCGATCCAGTTTCTCTGCATTTCCTTGGTGCTGTCCGGCCAGTCGACCAGATCAAGATCTGCCAGCAGTTCTTCCGCATAATCAGTGATCTTCAGGACCCACTGACGCATGTTCTTGCGGATGACCGGATAGCCGCCGATCTCGCTCTTGCCGTCAACGACTTCTTCGTTCGCAAGTACCGCGCCCAGTTCCGGACACCAGTTGACAGGCATCTCGGCAATGTAGGCAAGGCCTTTCTTGTACAGCTGCAGGAAGATCCACTGTGTCCATTTATAATAATCCGGATCACATGTGCGTACTTCTCTGTCCCAGTCATAGGAGAAGCCAAGCGATTTGATCTGATCACGGAAGTGGTCGATATTCGCATATGTGAAAACACTGGGATGATGTCCTGTCTTCAGCGCAAACTGCTCAGCCGGCAGACCGAACGCGTCGAATCCCATCGGATGCATGACATTGAAGCCCTGCATTCTCTTCATTCTGGAAACAACATCCGTTGCGGTGTATCCTTCCGGATGACCGACATGAAGTCCCTGTCCTGAGGGATAAGGGAACATGTCCAGAATGTAATACTTCGGCTTTGAGAAATCATAGGCATCCGTTTTGAATGTCTTGTTGTTTTCCCAGTACTCCTGCCATTTCTTTTCAATTTTCCTGTGGTCGTATGGCATTTTCAGATCCTCCTGTCTCAAAAATAAAACGCCCTTGTCTAAGGACGCTGTGTACGCGGTACCACCTTAGTTTATGCGCGCATACATTCCCGCGCATACCCTCTTCTTCCAATAAAGCCGGAACTGCTTTCGCTCCAAAGTTCAGTTCACAGATCTCCCTGCTCCGGTTTTCACCCTGCACCGTCTCTCTAAGCCAGTTCCTTCTGCTACTATTCTTTTTCAACGCGATACAAAAATACTACCAGTTTGTTTCGGAAACTTCAATCTTATTCGAGCGTTTTTTCGACTGTTCTGCTATGATTCTTGTTATGGAGAACACGAATATGAAACATCCTTTGATCGCATTAACTGTCAGAGACAGAAAAGAAACAGACAACAGAATTTTCATGAACAATGAAAGTTACTATGAATACATCCGCAAGGCAGGCGGAATTCCTGCTGATGTGATCGTACATACTGAAGAAGAAGCGGACGAAGCTGCCCGGCGTTTTGACGGCCTGCTGATCACCGGCGGCGAAGACGTAGATCCTGCCGCTTACGGAGAAGAGAACCGGGGAAGCTTTCCCATTGCGGCAGATATTGAACAGTCAGACTTTCTGCTGTTCCATGCCTTTAAGAAAGCAGGCAAGCCGATCCTCGGGATCTGCCGTGGCATGCAGGTGATCGCTGTCTGCGAAGGCATCGGACTTGTCCAGGATATCCCGGAATACAACGGCGGCCAGCATTATCAGACAAAACTGGAACCGCCCGTCAGCCGGGAAAAGCCTCTGCATGACAATACAGTGATCCCGGGCACCCTTCTTTACGAGATCTTCGGCCCTGCCGCCCATGTAAATTCATTCCATCACCAGGCAGCTGCCGGAGTTCCTGCCGGCTATACGCTCAGCGCTGTCAGCCACGACGGACTCATTGAAGGATTTGAAAAGGATCATATCATCGCTGTGCAGTGGCACCCCGAACGCATGATCCTTGATGACGAGCATCTTGAAATTGCCAGACGCTTTGTTCAGTTCTGTATTATTTAGTCAGTCCATACAGTGTTTCAACGATATAATCCGGATGCACCTGATCGCTCATGCCCAGGTCTTCGATCGAATTGCCTTCCGTCACAAACACGGTAGACATATTCATCAGCAGCGCCGGAACGATATCCCGTTCAAAATCCGATCCGACCATGATCACCTGATGCGCTGGTGCCTGCATATAACGCAGTGCCATGCGCATCATTTTTTCACTTCCCCTGCCGAACATTTCAGCGGTTTCACCGGAAGCAGCCTCCAGCATCTTTACGATTGCCCCGTTGCCGATCTGATCGACGCCTTCACTGCGGATGCGCATGCGGCCGTCGGTGCTGATCAGGATCGCTCCCTGCATGATATAGCCGAGCGCTTCCGAGTATTCCTGGTACGTCATATTCCGGTTCAGACCGGTAAACAGCAGTTCCGGAGACCTGTGGTCTATGATATAGCCGCCTCTTTCAAGCGTTGCCCGCAGAGCCGCTGAACCGATATAGGCAGCTCTGCTGCGCTGCGGTTCATACATGATCATCCAGTCTACGGCAGCCATGACGCCGGTATAGATCTGATCATATGTCACATGGGAAAAACCGGACTGCATCATGGCGGAAGCGATCTGTTCATTGCTGCGGGCACTCTGCTCGGTAATGATCAGATACGGAAATCCCTCTTCCTGCAGACTTTCAAGAAAAGCGATTGCTCCTTCCCTGATGCGGCCATGGCGGATCAGTGTTTCAAGTTCAATCAGATAATATCCTTTCAGCATGCTTCACCTCTGTTTCATTTTACCATTCTGTCAACCTGTTGTGTTATGATGTTATGCAGGAGTGCGCTTATGAAGATTTTTTACAGGATCCTCGCTGTGCTGGCTGTGATCGGCATGGCTGCCGGATTCATGATATTTGATTCAAAAAACATTGCTCCGAAGCAGTGGAGCGTCAGAAGAGAAACGCTTTCTTCCGAAAAGATCGGCGAACAGCTTGACGGTGTCCGCATCCTGTATTTCTCAGATCTGAAATACGGAACATTCATGGATGAGAAGCGGCTGAATGCCCTGCAGGAAAAGATCAGTCTCCTGCCGTTCGATGCCGTGATCTTCGGAGGAGATATTTTTGACGAGAATGTGCGTCCGGAAAATCTGACGCCGCTGTACACCTTCTTCTCCTCGATCAATGCCCCGCTTGGCAAGTTTGCCGTCATGGGAGACACCGACCGCAGCAGTGAAGCGCTGGCAGCGTCCGCACAGGAAATCTATGAAAAGTGTGATTTCGAAATTCTGAACAACAGCCAGGCACTTCTTCATAACCGCGGTTCTCAGGCAGTTCTGCTCGTCGGTCTGGACAACGGTCTCAACGGGCTCCCTGATCCGACGGCCGCATATGAATCTGTTTCACCGACTTCTTATGTGATCACCGTCTGCCATACGCCTGACAGCGCAGATTCTGTCAAAGGCGAGCTGACTGATTATTTTCTTTCCGGGCACAGTCTCGGCGGTCAGTCCTATCACCTGTTCTCCTATGAATACACACCGGCAATGGCTGTCCGCTATTTCCGCGGCAAATATGAACTCACAGATTTCACGCTTGATATTACATCCGGCACCGGTACGACCGGAACAGATCAGCGATTCCTCTGCAGCGCGGAAGTCGTTCTCTACACACTGCAGCACGTGAAGGAAGAAACACCCGTTATCCCGCAGGAAACGGAACCTGCTGAGACCCAGCCGGCAGAAACCGCGGAACCGGCAGAAAGTGAATCGCCGGCACCGTCAGAAGAAAACAAGAAACCCTGATCCGGGTTTCTTTCTTATTGTTTCAGTATCTTTTCGTAATACAGCGCTGCCTGTTCTCCCTTTTCAAACGGGAAACAGACGGCCGGTGCAGGCAGTTCGTTTTTCTGAATGCCGCGGCCGGAAAGGACCGCTACACATCCATAGGCTTCACAGGCTGCCTTCTCTGCCTCTGCCAGGATCTTTCCGTCCGGTTCGGCAGAAGCTCTTTTCTGGCTGTGCAGGTACAGCAGCAGATGATGTTTCTCTGCTTCTTCCCGCAGACAGCTGATCGTTCTTTCCATCAGCTCATCTGACTGACAGAAGACCCGTATAATATCCCCGTCCTCTGTGACAGGCATGTACAGGAACCGTGCTTCCGGCATGGCGGTTTTCAGGTTCCGGACAGCTTTCTGTCTCAGCAGCGGAATACGCATCTGCGTTTTCAGCCGTGAATCATGCGTCACTGCACAAAGACGTCCGGCGCGTTTTTCATCAAACGGCAGTTTTTCCGAAACAGTTTCTTTCCATTTCAAGATCTCTTCTTCACTGCCTTTGATCTCTGCCCTGCAGTACGCACAGCTGCCTGTGGAGATATAGGGAACTACCCTGCCGTTCAGCTGCAGTTCACCGCCGCCTTCCATGAACACCGTGCGGCAGGCAGCATTTTTCCGTTTCAGAACTTCCCATGCTTCACTGCAGGCTGCGGAAAGCTGACGGTCATTCATTGTGTAGACTGTACAGAACGGTCCGCCGGCTGCCGTTCCATTTTCAAGGCACATTTCAAGCGCCCGGAAGAATGAAGGCGCTGTTTCGTTTTCACTGAAAACGAACATCCTGTTTTCACCGCCGGCATTTGTTCCCCGGTATTCCATCAGCAGTCCGTGTTCCAGCTCTGTCTGCTCAAAGAGAAGATCAGCTTCCGGACAGCGGATCTTCAGATTCCGCTTCAGGATCTCATGCGGAACAGGCCAGAGCACCGGTTCCTCTTCTTCCCTGTACGGCGTTACTCTGCGGACTTCAGCTGCGGGAGGATGATAAAAGATCAGCCTGATGAGGAGAACTGCCAGAATGACAAAAAGGATGATGAGAAACAATTGAATCACATCCAATTTTCATCACTCCTTTCCGAATATGTACTGCGCTCATCCAGGAACGCAGGAGGTTCAATGACCATCTGTCTTCCGGTTCCGCGGACGATTTCAAAAACTGCGCTTTTTGCGGCTTTGTTTTTTGTCTCGTATGCGATCCTGATCCGCGCCGGGCGCATCCTGCGGCGGAAGCATTCTTCCATGATGTCGTTCATGCGGGAAGCCCTGTGTACCAGATAGAATCTGCCGTTATCCTTCAGCAGCCTGGAAACATGTTCAAACAGTTCTTCCAGGGTCAGATATTTTTCATGCCGGGCGGCAGCCAGAAATTCATTTTCATTCACCATCTTTCCGGAATATGGAAAAAACGGCGGATTGCACAGGATCACATCAAAAGGCTCACGACGGAGATCCTGGAGCTTTGTGCAGATCAGTTCTGCTTCCGCCCTGTTGTCTCTGAGATTCTGCCGGGCAAGCGTCAGGGCTTCTTCAAACAGGTCGATGCCGCACAGAGAAGCAGGTTTCTGGAAAGCGGCGTAAAGCAGCAGAGCGCCGTTGTTTGTTCCGACATCCAGAACATGATCCGTTCTGCGCAGACGCATGAAACGGCCGAGCAGTTCCGTATCGCTGTTCATCCGGAACATCTCATCAGACTGCTTCAGACAATATGGAGTGCCGTACAGATATTCAGGCTTCATGTGTCTCCTTCAGTTCGAACCAGAATGTCGAACCTTCCCCTTCTTTGCTAGACACGCCATAGGAAGCATGATGCAGGTCGGCGATCGCTTTGACAATGTTCAGGCCGAGGCCGGTCGATGTCATCTTTCTGGAGAAAGAGCGGCTGCTTTTCTGATATCTGTCCCAGATGTAGGGAATCTCTTCCGCAGAAATGCCTTCTCCTTCATCCGCGACTTCGATCCGGACGGTTTCTTCATCCGGCAGCGTCCACGCTTTGACATAGACATTCTTTCCTTCCGGCGTATATTTGATCGCGTTGGAAAGATAGTTCGCAACGACCTGGGTGATCTTCAGTTCATCCGCAAACACCGTCAGATGATCCGGCACGTCTGTATGAATGGCAACCCCAGCATCTTCCGCCAGCTTCTGATCCATATCGACGACATCGCGGATCAGCTCACTCAGATCAATATTTTCAAAATGCAGTGTTTCATTGCCTGACTGCATCTTGGATAGCTCGCTCATATCGTTGACGAGACGGTTCATATATTCCGTTTCCCGGATAATGACATCCAGATGCTTTTCTCTTTTTTCCGGATTGTCGCCGGAGATATCCCGGATCATTTCAGCATAGGCGCGGATATCCGTCAGAGGTGTACGGATATCATGTGATACATTGGCAATCAGGTCACGGCGCATTTCTTCGATCTTGGAAAGCTTTGTATTGGCATTGTTCAGCGTGCTGGCAAGCAGCTTTGTTTCTGAGAACGTACCGCCGTCAAAATCAGCGCTGTAGTCTGCCGCGGCAAGCTTCTGTGCTTCTTTCCGCATCCTGACGATCGGATCAGAAAGTGTCCGGGCAAGGCCGAGACCGGCAAGAGAAGCGGTAATGACAGCGATCACAGTATACAGACCATACTGCCTGGTAAAGAACTGCACGACGGAGTCGACAGGTTCCAGCGGTGAATTCACATACATGTAGTAATTGCCGAGATTCTGTCTGATCTGCCGTCCGTAAATGATCATTTCCTGTCCGGTCCTGGCATTCGTCAGATTGACGCTGTATTCCCTGTTTTCCGCCGAAAGAGGCGTGCTTCCGTTTTCGTGGTAGATGATCTCATGCACGGCAGAGCTCATCGGTTCCCGGAAAACGCAGCCGGCTCCGATGCTGTCAGCTTCATAGATGATCTTTCCCTTCTCATTGAGGATCACGACACAGGCATTGTTGTTTACGGTCTGTCTCAGAGCAGACGAAATGCCTTCTCTTGTCGTATGTTTTCCGAGAAGGTCTTTCTGTATGCTGTCGGCTATGGTCTGTACAGCACGGATCTTGCTGTTGCGGTAATACGGACTGATCAGTCCTGTCTGCAGGGCGCCGATAAACAGCGTAATGCCGACCGCAAGAAACGTGAAGACAAGCCAGAGACGAAACCGGATGCCATGAATGTCAAGCTTCAAATTTATACCCCATTCCTCTTACGGTCACGATCCGGTCGCGGTAAGCTCCGAGATTGTGACGCAGCATCTTGACGTGTGTGTCAACGGTCCTGTCATCTCCGAAATAGTCATAGTTCCAGACTTCTTCCAGCAGTTTCTGTCTGGACATCGCAACATTCGGATTGGAAGCAAGATAGATCAGAAGATCGATCTCTTTCGGCGTCAGGGCTGCTTTTTCACCGTCTACCGTAACCGTCCTGGCCAGAACATCGATCACCAGACCGTCAAACCGCATGATCTTCTTTTCGACTTGTCTGCCGCGTTCCATAACGACGCGGATCCGCGCCATCAGTTCCTTCGGCGAGAACGGTTTGACGACATAGTCATCCACACCGATCTCAAACCCGAGCAGTTTGTCATATTCATCCTGTCTTGCACTCAGCATGATCACCGGTACGCTGACCATTTTCTTGATTTCCCGGCATGTCGTAAAACCGTCCATGCGCGGCATCATGATATCGAGCACGACACAGTCATATATATTCTTCCGGATATAGTCCAGAGCTTCAAAGCCGTCCGCAGCCTCATCAGTCTCATATCCGCTGATGCTGCAGTATTCCTTGACTACTTCCCGGATATTTTTTTCATCATCTACAATCAGTATTCTTGTCATAAACCCTCTTTTCCCGAGATGATCGTGATCCTGTCCGCAAGAAGCGAATCATCTTCTGATATTTTAGCATCAAACAGGATATACACGCCACGTCTGAGTGTCTGCCAGAGCGTGCTGTACAGTCTTGGCATGACAGCCATGTCAGCTTCTCCTGTTTCATCGCTGATCTTCAGGAACGCCATCATTTCGCCGCGTTTCGTCTTATGCTGATGCAGATCGCTGACCAGAGCGAATCCTCTGACGCCGCCGCGCATCTCATGGAACGCAGCGACCGGCGGAACATTGATCCCTTTTGCCTGGCGGATCGCAACGATCGGCTGTTCACCGATGTTGAAGCCGAGCGCTTCTCTTTCCATCTGGCTGACTTCAAACCGTTCATCTTTGATGCGCACCGGGACCGGCTTGGAGACCAGTCCGGAATCGATCGTCATCTGCCCTTCTTTCATGACCTGTACGAGCATTCCGTAATTCACTGCTTCGTCAAGCGAAGTCAGCATCGTCTTCCTCCCCATTCCGAAACAGTCGAGCGCGCCGGCTTTGATCATTGTTTCAATGTCACTGCGGCTGATCTTCAGCAGCAGCATCCGGGCGGTAAATTCATAGAAATCTTCATAGGTGCCGTTTTTCTCACGGTCGCTGACGATCGTATCAGAAGCGCTGGTGCCGATGCCTTTGATCACAGACAGCGGCGGCAGGATCATATTATCGCTGAATGTATAGATCCTTTCACTGCGGCAGACATCCGGATATGCAGTGCGGATGCCGCGCCTGCGGCACTCTGAGATATACTGTGCTGTTTTTGTTTCATCACCCGTCACGCCGTTGAGAACAGCGGTATAGAAGCGCAGCGGATAGTTTGCCTTGAGATATGCGGACTGATAGGAAACCAGGCTGTACGCGACCGCATGAGACTTGTTGAATCCGTATCCGCTGAAGCGGGAAACAAGATCAAACAGCTGTTCTGCTTTTTCTTTCGAATAACCGTTCTGCAGGCAGCCGCTGACAAATGCCTCATGCATGGATTCCATTTCTTTCTCTTTTTTCTTGGACATTGCCTTGCGGAGAATATCCGCTCTGCCAAGGGTAAATCCGGCACAGATCCGTGATGTCATCATGGCCTGTTCCTGATAGATCATAACGCCGTATGTGTCACGCAGGACCTCTTTCAGTTCTTCTGCCGGCCAGACAATACCGGCCGGGTTTTTCTTGTTGGCAAGATACATCGGAATGCTGTCGGCGGAAGCCGGACGGAACAGTGCCAGTGAGGCAACAATGTCATCAAAGCATTCGGGCTGCATCTTCCGCAGAAGGTTCTGCATACCGGCAGACTCAAACTGGAAAACACCGGCTGTATCCGCGTTTTTGAAGATCTCATATGCGCCTTTGTCATTGAGCGGGATCTTCATAATATCGAAATCCGGTTCACTTTCCCGGATCCCTTTCGTGATCTCATCGATCATCGTCAGATTCTTGAGACTCAGGAAATCCATCTTGATCAGACCGCGTTCTTCCAGATGTTCCATTGAGTACTGACTGATCTTCATGCCATTCTGTGCTTCCGTCGGGATCACATCATTCAGCGCTCTGCCGGAGAGTATAATGCCTGCCGCGTGAATGCTCGCATGACGGGGAAGACCTTCCAGCCGGGAAGCCATCTCAAAAACAGACTGAAAACGCTGATCGGAATCGATCACCTGTTTCATTCTCGGATTGCGTTCCATGGCGTCCTTCAGAGTGATCTTCGGGATATTCGGAACAAGTCTTGCCAGCATATTGATGTCGCGGGACGGCAGTCCCCTGACTTTCGCAACATCACGGATCACCTGTTTGGCACTGAGCGTACCGAAGGTAATGATGCCGCCGGTATGATCAGTACCGTACTTCTCCCTGACATAGCGGATCACTTCATCCCTGTCGCGGTCAGGAATGTCTGTATCAATATCCGGCATGGAGATGCGTTCGGGATTCAGGAAGCGTTCAAAGAGAAGACCGTATTTCAGCGGATCGACCTGCGTGATGCCCAGACAATACGCAGCCAGGGATCCGGCGGCGCTGCCTCTGCCAGGTCCGATATAGATATCTTTGTGACGGGCACAGCGGATGAAATCATATACGATCATGAAGTAGTTTTCGAAGTGCATTTTGCTGATGATATCCAGCTCATATTTCAGCCGTTCCGCGTAGGCAGGCGTCACATTGCCGCCAAGGCGCTTCTTCAGACCGGCTGCGCACAGCTTCGGAAAGTATTCTTCCACCGGCATCCCGTTTTTCGTTTCATACTCCGGAAGCCCGGCCGGCGCAAGTCTGTAATCTGCCCGGCACTCGAAGGCGATCTCATCCGTACATGCCAGATCATCTGCTTCATACAGTTCTTTCATCACTTCCGGAGAAAGAAAGCTTCTTCCCCGGATCACCGGAAGAGTCGTGTCCTGAAGTGTTGTCTGGGTGCGGATCGCCTGCAGCGTGCGGTATGCCTCAGCGTCTTCTTCCCGCAGGTAGTAGATCTTGTTCAAAGCGCAGGTACGGATATTCAGAGACCGGCAGATCCGCTTCAGCAGCGGGTTCCTGTCCTTCCAGAGCGATGCATCCATGTAGGACAGCGCCATATAAAACGGCGGCAGTTCTGCTTTCATCACCATCAGTTTCTGACGGATCTCATCCGGATTGCCATGGATCAGTTCGCCGTCGATCCATCCGCCTTCGCCATAGGCGATGATGACGCAATGGGCAGCGCAGTTTTTCAGATCTTCCACGGTGCAGGTTTCTTTTCCTTCACACAGGCTGCTGGAAAGCTGCATGAGATCAAGGTATCCGAGGTTGTTCTTCGCAAGCAGAAGAAAAGGAACGATCTCATCGTGATAAAGACAGTCTGCCTCCAGTCCGATGATCGCGTGCATTTCTTCTTTCCGGCATTCTTTTATAAATTCTGCCGCTCCGTACATCACATGATGATCTGTCAGCGCAACATCCCGGTAGCCAAGTTCTCTGGCATATGAGACAAGTTCTTTGATCCTCACGGTGCTCTCGAGGAGCGTGCAGCAGCTTCTTGTAAACAAATGTACTGTCATACTGATATTGTATCAAATTGGATTTTTGAATAAAACCGATAGTGTTAAACCAAAAGTTAAACCAAAAGTTCGCTGAAGTAAAAAGTTAAGTTCCACTTCCAAAGGGGAATTGAAACGAGTGGAAATAACTGTTGCAGAGACAGTGTCGAAAAGATAAAACCGACACTGTTTTCTTGTGGAAATGAGTAATACTGTTAGAATAGAGTTAGC
>JAILCN010000058.1 GCA_024680365.1 Solobacterium sp. | reverse complement strand
ATCGATGCCAACATCCCCTTCCACAAGGAAGACAGCATCCGCGAGATCGCTTCCCGCCTGGAGAAGCTGACGGCGGAATCGATGAAGGAGGCGCGGGCACTGATCACATCTTCCTCCGAGGATTTCACCAAAGCCTGCAATTACCTGATGAAGGCGGAGAATATCGTCATTTTCGGTGTCGGTGACGCATATCTGGCAGGACTTGCCTTCCAGGCCAGAATGATGCGGGCCGGCTTCAATCACTTTCTCAGTTCGCCGGTCTATGGCGAACAGAGGCATCTGGCCCAGACGCTTACCAGAAACGACTGCGGCATCCTGCTCTCCTTCTCCGGCGTTACCGAATCCACCGTGGACTGCGCCCGCATCCTGAAAAAGAACCACGTGCCGAGTATTGCATTGACTTCGATCCGTCAGGGCGAACTTGTGGATCTTGCCGGTGTGACATTGTTTCTGCCGGACCGGGAAAAGAAATTCCGCAGATACGCGAACTTCTCCTCCCATGCCTGCATGGAGTACTATCTGAATGTACTCTATTCCTATTACTTCACACGCAAATACGACGATATCACAAAGGTCAATATCGACTGAACAAAGCACCGACTGAAAAAGCCGGTTTTTTTGATGGATGTGACCCGGATCATCCGGTTAATGCCGCAGAAAAGAAAAACAGCTCTGCTTTGCGCAAAGCTGTTGGAATGCTGTTCAGCGAACCGGATTATACACCGGAGTAAGCCGCGAAGCCTGCATCGATCGGCAGTACTACGCCGGTGATTGCGGAAGCTGCCTTGTCATCGCACAGGAAGAAGACGCCGCCGAGCAGTTCTTCACTGTCGACAAATCTGTGCATCGGTGTGCCTGTCAGGATCTTGTTGGAACGGGCTGTCGGTGTGCCGTCCGCATTGAACAGAAGAGCTCTGTTCTGGTTGGAAACCAGGAAGCCGGGCGCGATCGCGTTGCAGCGGATGCCTGTTCCGGCAAAGTGTGTTGCCAGCCACTGTGTGAAGTTGGAGATCGCCGCCTTCGCTCCGGAATATGCCGGAATCTTTGTCAGCGGTGTATATGCGTTCATGGAGCTGATGTTCAGAATGCATCCATGCTTTGCGTCAACCATGTCTTTCGCGAAGACCTGTGTCGGGATCAGTGTTCCCTGGAAGTTGAGCTTGAATACGAAGTCAACACCGGAGGAATCCAGATCGAAGAATGTCTTCTGTCCTTCCAGCGCTTCATGCTGGTACTCGTTGTCTGTTGTCGCTCTCGGATTGTTTCCGCCGGCGCCGTTGACCAGAATGTCGCAGGGGCCGAGGTCCTTCAGAACCTGTGCGTGAACTGCTTCAAGCGCTTCTGTTTCCAGAACGTTTGCCTTGTATCCCTTCAGTGTGAAACCTTCTGCGGCACATTCCGCTTCCAGCTTCTTTACTGCGTCCTCGTTCAGGTCCAGAGCCGCAACCTTTGCGCCTGCCTGAGCGAATGCTCTTGCCATTGTGCTGCACAGAACTCCGCCTGCGCCTGTAACAACTACTACTTTGTCTTTAAAACTTACATTGTAAGGAAGATCCATCATTTTCTTCAGCCTCCGTTCTTATTTGCTTTCTTCTAATTTGTCCATCAGGTCCCATGCGCCGAGCATGTACATGATGCCGAGTGCTCTGTCATACAGACCATAGCCAGGTCTGACGGTTCCGGGTTTTTCATCCCAGAGATGACGTCCGTGGTCCGGACGGATATATCCTTCAAAGCCGCAGTCATGATATGCCTTGAGGATCTCGAGAATACCGGCATCTCCGTCGCAGTCTCTGTGGCTGGCTTCGGAGAAGTCACCGTTGTCAAAGTGCTTGACGTTGCGGATATGCGCGAATGCGATTCTGTCGCAGTGCTTTCTGACAACGTTGGCGACTCTGTTTTCCTTGTTTGCGTTCAGGCTGCCGGAGCACAGTGTCAGGCAGTTGTACGGATCATCGACCATGTTAAGGAAGCGGTCGATGCTTGCTTCGTCAACGAGAAGTCTCGGCAGACCGAAGATATCCCAGGGCGGATCATCCATGTGGATCGCCATCTTGATGTCACACTCTTTGCATGTCGGCATGATTGCCTCCAGGAAGTACTTGAGATTGTCCCAGAGCTTTTCCTTTGTGACGCCCTGATACTTTTCAAACAGTTCGTCCAGCTTGGCCATACGCTCCGGCTCCCAGCCCGGGAAGGTCATATTGTACTTTTCTGTGAAGGACATGACATAGTCTGCCATTTCCTTCGGATCTTCCTGGATCATGGATGCTTCATAATACAGTGCTGTGGAACCGTCTCCTACCGGATGGAACAGATCTGTTCTGGTCCAGTCAAAGACCGGCATGAAGTTGTAGCAGATCACCTTGACACCGAACGGTGCCAGATTCTTGATTGTCTGAATGTAGTTCGCAATGTACTGGTCGCGTGTCGGCAGACCGATCTTGATGTCATCGTGTACGTTGACACTTTCTACGACATCCATGTTGAAGCCTGCGCCCTTGATCTGCTTTTCGACTTCAGCGATCTCTTCCGGCTGCCATACTTCACCGGGCATCTTGTCATGCAGTGCCCATACAATTGTGCTGACACCGGGGATCTGACGGATATCGTTCAGAGTGATTCTGTCGTTGCCTTCGCCATACCAGCGGAAACCCATCTGCATCGCCATTTTATGTCCTCCTTCTAATCGTTGGCTCGATTGACCGGGAAACGTTCCGTTTCCTCTTTACACTTATATTTTGCTTGGAATAAGAACACTTTCATATTGTGCATATTGTTAAAAGTATTGCAAAAATTGCGGTATAATAAAAATATGAAAAACAACCTGCGTTCCGAGTTCAATCAGCGTCAGAAAATGCTGAAAGACAGCTATGAGATCTACTTCTACAGCGACAGTCATTTTCAGAGCGTCCTGCCCCACCGGCATGATTATTACGAGTTCTATTTCCCGGCATCCGGCTCCATTGAGATGGAGATCAGCGGCATGCGGACACCCCTGTCCTACCGGGATGTCGTCGTCGTTCCGCCGGAGACGGTGCACCGTGCCGTAACGAAGAGCGAGGAAGGATCCTACAGCCGCTATGTCTTCTGGATCTCGCGGCCCTGGTATGAAAAGCTGTTTCCGCAGGCGGATCAGTGCGACTATGTGACCCGGCGCGCGAAAGACGGAAAGTACATCACGCATTTCACCGAGAACGAATATACGGTGATCCATTCCAAGCTGCTGCGGCTGATGGAGGAGGACCGCTCCAAACAGTACGGCGCCGAGGCATTTGCGCGGGTATGCATCAGCGACCTCATCATGACGATCAGCCGGATCGCCTATGTGCACGACCATCCGGACCGCAGCGATGAGAGAACCGATCTGTTCCGAAGCATTATGGAATACATCGAACAGAATCTGAGTGAAGATCTTTCCCTGGATACGGTCGCCGATACATTCTATGTATCGAAGTATCATATCGCCCATATATTCAAAAGCCGTCTCGGCCTGTCGATGCATCAGTACATCACAAAGAAACGGCTGGAGCGGTGCGCATCCGCAATCGCCTCCGGCAGGCAGATCAACAGAGTCTACGAGTATTTCGGATTCAAGGACTATTCCGCCTTTTTCCGGGCATTCAAAAAAGAATACGGCATCTCACCGAAAGACTATCAGAATGTCTATCTGCGCGATCCCCGTATCCCGAGATAAGCAAAACCGCCGGCTGACCGGCGGTCTTTTTCTATTCTGCCATGTTATCCGCAAATACTTCCGACCGGATATGCCGGTAGTAAAACAGATACACGATCGTGGAAAGCGTCCATGTGATGGGATACAGCACATGTGTCAGTTCGATCCGGTGGATCGTCTGTCCGATCGTCATCAGTACGATGACACGGACCGCGCACCAGCATACCAGCATGAC
>JAILCN010000231.1 GCA_024680365.1 Solobacterium sp. | reverse complement strand
GGCAGGATCGTCTGCCGCTGCGAGCAGGTCTCGGAGGGAGAGATCATTGACTGTATCCGCAGACCGTGCGGAGCAACGACCGTCAAAGGAGTCAAGAAGCGTGTCCGTCCGGGCATGGGAAGATGCCAGGGCGGCTTCTGCGAGCCGCTGGTGCTGGCGATCCTTGCAAGAGAACTTGGAAAATCACCGCTGGAGATCGTTCTTGACAGCAGGGATTCCAGGATCCTGGAAAGTGAGAACAGATGACTATGAGAAATTATCAGGCTGTGATCATCGGCGGCGGCAGTGCCGGACTGTCAGCTGCTGTAACACTCAAGAAAAACGGCATCGAAGATATTATCGTTCTGGAAAAAGACATGGAAGCCGGCGGTATTCTGGAACAGTGCATCCATAACGGCTTCGGTCTGCAGACATTCAAAGAACAGCTTTCCGGTCCTGCCTATGCGGAACGCTATATCCGCATGGCGGAAGAACAGAATGTTAAGATCCTGCTGAATACGATGGTCATCCGGATGACAGCGGACCGGAAGATCACGTATGTCAACCCGCAGGAAGGCGAAGTGACCATCAGCGCTGACGCGGTGATCCTGGCTGTCGGTTGCTATGAGCGGGCAAGAGGAGGCATCAATATACTCGGAACCAGACCGGCGGGCGTCTTTACTGCCGGACAGGCGCAGAGATATCTCAACATTGAAGGTTATCTTGTCGGCAGAAAAGTATTTATTCTCGGATCGGGCGATATCGGTCTGATCATGGCGAGAAGAATGACGCTGGAAGGCGCGAAAGTCTACGGCGTGGCAGAGATCATGCCGTACTCCAACGGCCTGCCGAGAAATATCAAGCAGTGTCTGGAAGACTTTGATATTCCGCTGTATCTGTCCCATACCGTGACGAAGGTGTTCGGAAAGGGAAGACTGGAAAAGATCGAACTGATGGAAGTCGATGAAAACAGAAATCCTGTCCCGGGCACAGAACAGTACTTCGACGTCGATACGCTTCTGCTTTCGGTCGGACTGATCCCTGAAAACCACCTGGCAGACGAAGCGGGCATCGTGATGGATCCCGTGACCCGCGGACCTGTTGTCGACGATACCTATATGACCAGTGCGGAAGGAATCTTTGCCTGCGGCAACGGACTGCACGTCCATGACCTCGTGGACTTTGTTTCCCTGCAGGCAGAACGGGCTGCGCTGGGTGCGGCGCGGTATCTGAAAAAAGGCGCGCACACCGGAAGAAAGCTTTCTGTAAAGGCAGGGGAGAACGTCAGCTATATGGTTCCTTCCTGCGTTCATCCTGATGAAGCGGAAGGAAATGTGGAATTCTTCTTCCGGGTCAGAAAGCCGATGGAGGAAGCGGAACTTGTGATCATGAGCGGTGACAGGATCCTGCGCACCATGAAGAAGCGCAAACTGATGCCAAGTGAAATGGAACGTGCGCTGCTGACCGCAAAAGAGATCGGATCACTGACGGAAGATGTCGTGATCCATATGAAGGAGGTAAATTCATGACAGAAAAGGAACTGATCTGCGTCAACTGTCCGATGGGATGCCGTCTTCATGTACAGATCGAAAACGGCGCTGTGATCAGCGTGACAGGAAACAGCTGTCCGCGCGGCAAGGCATACGCGGAAAAGGAATGCGTCAGACCCGCCAGGATCCTGACGACGACCGTAAAGATCAGCGGCGGCACGCACAGAGTGCTTCCGGTGATCACCGACCGTGAGATCCCGCTGGATATGATCTTTGCGGCTATGGATGAAGTCAGAAAGATCGAGATCGAAGCGCCTGTGAAGGAAGGACAGGTCATCGTGCACGATCTGCTGGAGACCGGAGCTGACCTGATCGCATCAAGATCCATGGGACGTGCCGAAGCATAAACAACTGGAAAAGTGAACCGAAGGAAGCGGCTGAAAGATCAGCTGCTTTTCTTTTTTGAAAAACAGAAAAAGACTCTTGCAAAGAGTTTCGTTGTTTGTTATTATAGGTGAGCACTGATTTTATGTGCGATGCGCCGATAGCTCAACTGGATAGAGTATTTGACTACGAATCAAAAGGTTGCGGGTTCGATTCCTGCTCGGCGCGCCATCGGGATGTAGCACAGCTTGGTAGTGCACTTGATTTGGGATCAAGGGGTCACAGGTTCAAATCCTGCCATCCCGACTTGATCATATGGCGAGGTAGCTTAGTTGGCTAGAGCAATCGGTTCATACCCGGTAGGTCGTGAGTTCGAGTCTCACCCTCGCTACCATTTCCCCAAGTATTCTCCCAAATGTGCTGCATCCGGGTCTTGGACCCTTAGCTCAGTTGGTCAGAGCTATCGGCTCATAACCGATTGGTCGAAGGTTCGAGTCCTTCAGGGTCCACCTTATCTGGAGGAATACCCAAGTGGTTGAAGGGTCCGGTCTTGAAAACCGGTAGGTCGGGAAACCGGCGCCAGGGTTCGAATCCCTGTTCCTCCGCCATTCTTATTAAAGGTGCTGAAAAGCAAGACACTTATTATCGCGAGGTAGAGCAGCCTGGTAGCTCGTCGGGCCCATAACCCGGAGGTCGTTGGTTCAAATCCTTCCCTCGCAACCATTGGTCCTGTAGCTCAGTAGGTAGAGCACGGCACTGAAAATGCCGGTGTCGGCAGTTCAATTCTGCCTGGGACCACCATAAAGTCTTCCGAAAGGGAGACTTTTATTTTATCTTTATTACAGATAAGATTTTTCTGGGAGAGTTTTAATATGAAAAAGACGATCATTATCGGATCCTGCCATGCAGATCTGATCACATATGTAAAAGAACTTCCGAAAGGCAACGAGGAAGTGATCCGGATCAGGGATGATGTCAGTACAGACGGCGGCGGATACCGCAGCGCTCTGCTGTATGCGAAGCTGAAGCTTCCGTATGAGCTGATCAGTGTCATTGGCAACGGCGTATACGGCGACCAGACTGTGCAGGCATTGCGGAAAGCCGGCATTTCTTTCCGGAAACAGGAAGAAGAGACTGCCGGATGCACGTATCGCCTGATCGATCAGGGAGGGCATGAAGGTGTCTTCTGCGCAGCCGGCAATGAATATGACTTTGACAGCGAAGCAGCGGAAGAGACGGATCTGGATGAGACAGGCTATATCCTGGTAAACTCCGAGATCCTGAGCGGTCAGGATCCCGATGAACTGATCTGGTTCCTGGAAGAAGCGGAAAAGCCTGTTATTCTGGTCCTGAAAGACCGGCTTCAGGAAATCGATGAAAATGTTATGGATGCCGTGATGGCTCTGCATCCGATCCTGATCCTGAATGAAAATGAATCATGGATCAGCGGCGTTGCGGAAGAAGAACTTTCCGTGCGGGCGGAGGCACTGCATGAAATGAATGAAAACATAGTTGTGATCCTGACCGAAGAAGGAAGCTACTTCATCGATGAGGACGGCAGCGGCATGTCGGAACGCGAAGATCCGGCGGAACCGTGCTGGTTTGCGGCAGCGCTTTCTGCTGCGCTGACAGCCGGCGTCGATCTGAAGAACAGCATCGTCTTCGCGGATGAAGCTTCTGCCCAGTTTGAAGATTCCTTCACGCCGGAAGAGGAAGACGCGGAGCCGCTCAGAAAAAGACTTGTGGAGATGATACAGCATGCATAACTACGAAGCATATACAGGATTAAGCAGGGAAGAAGTCAGCAGACTGACTGCGGAAGGCAGATCCAACGTGACAGAAAGCAGGCTGACGAAAACAAAGTCTGAGATCCTGCGGGCCAATATATTCACATACTTCAACCTGATGAACATCTGTCTGTTCATCTTTGTCGCGCTGACCGGAAGGCTGCGAAACGGTCTGTTCATGGGCACTGTCATCTTTAATACGCTGATCGGCATCTACCAGGAACTGAAGGCAAAGAAGCTTCTGGATCAGGCGTATATCATGACCGCTGCCAGAGTGACCGTCATCCGGGAAGGAAAACAGGAAAGCGTGCCGGCGGAGGAACTGGTCGAGGGCGATCTCTTTCTGCTGGAGACGGGCAGTCAGATCCCGGTCGACGGCGAACTGCTGGAAGGTTATCTGGAAGTCAATGAAAGCATGCTGACGGGAGAAAGCGACAACGTCGCAAAGACGGCCGGTTCACAGATCAGCGCCGGTACGATCGTGACATCAGGCAATGCCTGCGCACGGGCAGTCCGCGTCGGCAAAGAATGCGCGGCCGCAAAGATCATGGCGGAAGCGCGGAAATACAAGCGGGCTCAGAGCGTCCTGCACAACGATCTGGAAAAACTGCTGAAGTTTGTTTCCGTTCTGATCATCCCGGCCGGACTGGCGCTGTATTTCTTCCAGCTGATCTATCTGGAAATGACATGGCAGGAATCGGTGCTGAAGACGGCTGCTGCGGCGGTCGGCATGATCCCCGAAGGCCTTGTTGTTCTGACCAG
>JAILCN010000223.1 GCA_024680365.1 Solobacterium sp. | reverse complement strand
CGGGGAAAGCTTCTGGAACCTCCGCGACCTTCTGCTGGTCACCGGGATCATGGCGGCGGCAACTCTTCTGTCCTATTTATTCGACCGTTCCCGTTTCAGCAACTCCAATATCGTTACGATCTATATTCTGGCCGTGCTGATTGCCTCAGTGCTGACTTCGCACCGTTTCTATGGCTTTCTGGCGGCCGTTTTGTATATCCTGCTCTTCAATTTCCTTTTCATTGAACCGCGTTTTACCCTGCTGGTCTACGATTCCGCTTACCTGATGACCTATTTCGTAACGATCATCGCCTCGCTGATCACCGGCTCGCTGGCCGTTAAGCTGAAGAATGTGGCGAAGCAGTCGGCGGAGACCGCGTATCAGACAAAAGTCCTGCTCGATACTTCCGATCAGCTGGAAGCGGCGCGCGACAGCAGCGAGATGATCCGCATCACCTGCAGTCAGCTGGCCAACCTCCTCGAACGCACGGTCTCGTTCTATACCGTAAACGACGGATGTGCGGAACGTAAAACACGCGCGGTCTGGAACCGGGAGACACCCGAAGAAGAACAGTTCACCGAAACAGAAAAGAACGCCGTCCTTTCTGTTTACAGCAGCATGCCGGACGGCAAGACCGCGGAAGGCGGACAGGTCTATTTCCCTGTCGCTTCAGACGAGACCCGTTTCGGTGTCCTTTCCGTCCGGATCGGCAAAGAACCGCTGAGCGAGATGGAGAATACGATCCTGCTGTCGGTGATCAATGAATTCACGATGGCGCTGAACAACGAAAAGATCCGTCAGGAAAAGACGGAAGCCGAGATCAGCGCCGGCAAAGAGCGTTTCCGTGCCGGACTGCTGCGCTCGATCTCCCACGATCTGCGCACACCGCTGACCTCGATCTACGGCAATGCCGAGAACCTCCGGGAAAACCACGCCTACATGACCGAGGAGGACAGGCAGAAGATCTATGAGGACATTCAGGAAGACTCCTTATGGCTGAAGAACCAGATGGAGAACATCCTGTCGATGACCAAACTCGAGAGCCATCCCTATCCCAGCCTCTCCGTCGAAAGCGTGGAGGACGTAGTTAACGAAAGCCTGCAGCACATCGACGCACGCGCCGGCGGTCACACGATCCGGGTCATCGGCAGCGATGATCTGCTGTTCGCGGAAATGGATCCGAAACTCATCACCCAGGTCCTGGTCAATCTGCTCAGCAACGCGGTGAAGTATACTCCGGATGGTTCCGAGATCATCATCCGTCTGCAGAAAGAAGACGGCGAGATCGCCGTCAGTGTCGAAGACAACGGACCGGGCATCCCGGATGAAAACAAGGCGCATATCTTCGATCTCTACTACACCGGCTCCGCCGGCAATAGCGACAGCTACCGCAGCATGGGCATTGGCCTGCATCTGTGCCGGATGATCCTGCACGCGCACGGCCGCGAGATCGAAGTGCTGGATAATCAGCCTCATGGAGCGATCTTCCGTTTCACACTCAAAAGCAAGGAGGTGGAAGAATATGCCTGAATTCAAGATCCTGGTCGTGGAGGATGACCGTTCGATCCAGAACCTTATCACCACTGCCCTGAAGATCAATCAGTATACCTATCTCAATGCCTATAACGGCAACGAGGCGATCTCGAACTGCATGTCACACAACCCGGACCTGATCCTGCTCGATCTCGGGCTGCCGGATATCGATGGGATCGAGGTCATAAAAACAGTCCGCACCTGGTCGAATGTGCCGATCGTCGTGATCAGCGCCAGGGACGAGGACAGTGACAAGATCGAAGCGCTTGACAGCGGCGCGGACGACTATCTGACCAAGCCCTTTTCCGTACAGGAGATGCTGGCGCGCATCCGCGCAGTGCAGCGCCGCCAGCAGTATCTCCCTTCCCCCGAACAGGAGAAGAGCGTCTTTGAGAACGGGCGGCTGAAGATCGACTATGCCGCCGGCACCGCTGAACTGGATGGGAACGAACTGCATCTTACCCCCATCGAATACAAGATCCTCTGCCTTTTATCGCGTAATGTCGGTAAAGTACTGACCCATTCCTTCATCATCAGCAATATCTGGGGGAACGCGGTCGATACCGATATCGTCTCCTTGCGCGTCTATATGACTTCGCTCCGCAAAAAGCTGAAATGTTCTGATGAAGAGGAACCGCTGATCCGCACCCGGGTCGGGATCGGCTACCAGATGATACGTGTCTGATCTGTTTGGTTCATTCTCAGTGACTTTTTTGATCGCCGGCAAAACGGCGGTTTTTTCTTGCGATTTATACCGCTATAGCGGTATACTGACTTTGAAGATCCTATGAACCTGAAAGAATACTGCAAGACCAACCGAATCTCCGTAAAGAAAATGTCGCTTTCCTGCGGAATCGCATACAGCACGCTGAACGATCTGATCAACGGCAAGACCGATCCTGACAGAGCGTCTTTTGGCATGATCCGGAAAATCGCCGCTTATCTTGGTCTTGATATGAATGCTTTTTGCGAACTGTTTCCGGGGGACAGCGCCCTTGCTGGAAACCAACCCGCCTCCGGAATCATGATCCGGAACAAAAGCTACTATCTGCTGTGGAGGGCAGACAGAATATATCTTTGTAAAGTTACTGCTCTTAACGATCTGTTTATTCACGATATTGCCTCATGGAAATACAACGAACTGGAAACGAAACGCAAACTGGAGGAAGCCAATGATCTATTACTTAATGCACGCAAATGATCCGATCACGGCGATCGATATAGACGATTCCGGCAACCTTATGAACATTGCGAACACAAGCATAAACAAAGAACTGCTTCCGCTGAAATACCGGGCTTCCCCGGACGGTCTGCGAAACTGGTGGAAAGAAAGAGCCATACCGGCAAGCCGGCACGGCCTGACAGAGTTTTTGATCGGAAACGGATACAGCGGACCGCTGGAATACCTGAAAAAGAATCTCGGGCTGAGTCTGACAGATCATTACTGGATCAATCCGATCGATTCTCAACTGACCTGGAAAAAGATAAATCTGTTTGAGAATGATTTCGTTTCAGATGCTCTTGAAACTTCCGCGATGCCGCCGTCAGCTTCTGTGCCCGTTTACTCCGCCAACAGTTCTCTTCAGGGAGATATTGAAAAGACATGGATCATTGAAGACGGGGTCCGAAAGCTGATCAAAGGAAACACAGGTGATCTGTCAAGCGAGAGTCTGAACGAAGTGCTTGCTGCCGAGATCTACCGTCTGCAGAAATATGATAATTACACGCCGTATGAACTTGTCCGGATCAAAGACAAAGAATATGAATTCGGCTGCTCCTGTCCTGCCTTTACCTCTCTGGAAAAGGAATTTGTCTCTGCTTATGACCTTGTCACATCCGAACAGAAACCGAATCATCTTTCCTGGTTTGAGCATTTCCTGCAACTCGCAGAAAAAAACGGCGCAGACAGAGAACTGCTGCAGCACGATGTGGATGTCATGCTGCTGTGTGATTACGTTTTGTCGGGGTTTGACAGACATCTGCATAATCTCGGCATATTACGGGACCCGAAAACGCTCCGTTTTGAACGTCTGGCACCCGTCTTCGACAGCGGCGGATCTCTGTTCGCGGGCAGAGAATTGCCAAACACAAAAAAAGACCTCCTGCGTATCCGTACAAACAGTTTTGCGGCAAGCGAAAGAAAGCTGCTTTCGTATGTTGAGGATAAAAAAGCAATCGATCTCAATAAGCTTCCGTCTGCAGAATGGGTAAGGGAGCTGTACAGGAGAGATCCTCTGCAGAGCGAAAAACGCATAAATGCAGTTATAAAAGCATATACGTGGAAGATCGATCTGCTCGGCGAGATACAGAAAGGAAGAGACCCATACAAAAAAGACCCGGCGCTCCAGCTTTGACTCTTTTTGAGACAAGGCGGAACGCCGGTTTTCTCTTTTCTTTTTATTTCAGGCCTTTCATCCAGCTTTCGTCGGACGGATTGTCCCGGAACGCTTTCAGCGCCGGGATGCTTTTCTTGCTGATGTAGCCTTCCCCGGAAGCGACTTCCAGCAGGACGTCGTAATTCGAGGCGGAGACGTTTTTCAGATTATGTTCCTTCAAACGGTCTTCCCCGGCTTTCATGCCGTAGGTGAAGATCGAAACGATCCCCAGCACTTCCGCACCGGCGGCGCGGAGAGCTTCCGCGACATCGACGGCGCTGCCGGCGGTGGAGATCAGATCTTCGACGACGACGACCTTGGTTCCCGGCTCGCATCTTCCTTCGATCTGGTTGTTGCGGCCGTGGTCTTTTGCGTTATTGCGGACATAGCCCATCGGGATCTCCAGGATATCGGCGACCAGCGCGGCATGCGCGATCCCGGCGGTGCTGGTCCCCATGACCATCTCACATTCGGGATAGTGACGGGTGATGAGTT
Source organism: Solobacterium sp. (assembly GCA_024680365.1). GTDB lineage: Bacteria > Bacillota_I > Bacilli_A > Erysipelotrichales > Erysipelotrichaceae > Bulleidia. Next base: position 851 of record JAILCN010000223.1, on the reverse strand, counting down.
TGGCCAGCGCCTGCTCGACATCGTCCCGGACTTCCACATCGGACAGAGTCATGCGGTTATCACAGTAGATCGGCGATTTGATGCCGCTGGCCCAGGTAAACGGTTCTTCCGGACGCAGGAATACGGCGCGGATCTTCAGTAAGTCTCTTGCGATTCTACGTTTCATGTGTCAGTCCTCCTCAAACTCTGCGCAGGCTCTTTCGTAGGCTTTGACCGGATCAGCGGCAGAAGTGATCGAACGGCCGACGACGATATAGGAAGAGCCGAGCTCTTTTGCTTTCGCCGGAGTCGTGACCCGCTTCTGGTCGCCCTTGTCATCGTCTGCGAAACGGATACCCGGCGTGACCGTCAGGAAATCCTCCCCGCATACTTCTTTGACAGCCGCGGCTTCGAGCGGCGAACAGACGACGCCCCGGCAGCCGGCGGCTTTGGCATTCATTGCGTAATGGCGGACCGTATCTTCCATGGGATGATCGATCCACAGTTCCTTATTCATGACTTCCTCCGTCGTGCTGGTCAGCTGGGTAACTGCCAGAAGCACGGCATCGGAATTCTTTTCTTTCAGCGCTCTTGCGGCTGCTTCCATCATGGCGATCGAGCCGGCGGCATGGACATTGACCATGTCGACGTTGAGTTCCGCAAGTTTCCGCATGGATTTATGGACGGTATTGGGAATATCGTGCAGTTTCAGATCCAGGAAGATCTTGTGTCCGCGGCGCTTGATCTCCCGGACGATCTGCGGTCCGTTGCCGTAAAAAAGCTCCATGCCGATCTTTACGAACGGCTTTTTATCCCGGAACAGGTCGAGGAAATCGAACAGCTTTTCCGGTTCGTCAAAGTCACATGCGATG
>JAILCN010000190.1 GCA_024680365.1 Solobacterium sp. | reverse complement strand
TCTGTGCTTTCTGTGACGACGCCGTAGATCATCGGTCTGACTTCCGGCTTCACGCTGTCGATATGCACCGCGTGCTGCATCTTCCGGGTGACTTCCGCGACGTTCTTTGCGTCATTGACATACAGTGTGCAGAGCGGATCGCCCTTTTTCACTTTGTATCCGTTTCTGACTTTCATGACCAGACCGACCGCCGGATCAATGATGTCTGCTTTGGTCGCTCTTCCCGCGCCGAGCATCTGGGCGCAGGTGCCGATGGCTTCGGCGTCCATGTTATGAACATAGCCGTCCTTGTGTGAGGGCACGTCGATCTTCACTCTGACATTGACCAGTTCATCGATCTTCTCCAGGCAGAGATAGGAAGCGTCGCCGCCCTGCAGTTCGACCATCTTCTGCAGTCTGCGCAGACCTTCGCCGTTATACAGATTCTCTTTCAGCATTTCTTCCGCCTGGTCTTCATCTTCCGCAAGTCCGCCGATCACCAGCAGGTGTTCGCCCAGCAGCATGCACACTTCAAACAGCGGATCGGTCTCCGGGATCTTTCCGGAAAGCAGCTCGACTGCTTCCTTGACTTCCAGGGCATTGCCGACCGCCATGCCCAGGGGCTGATCCATGTCAGTGACAAGCGCTCTGACCTTGCGGCCGGTATTGGTGCCGATGTCGACCATCGTCTGGGCAAGGCGGAACGCTTCTTCCCAGTTCCGCATGAAGGCGCCGCTGCCGGTCTTGACGTCGAGGATGATCGCATCCGCGCCGGACGCCATCTTCTTGGACATGATCGAGGAAGCGATCAGAGGAATGGAACGGACCGTGCCGGTGACATCGCGCAGCGCGTACATCAGCTTGTCAGCCGGGACCAGGTCCTGGGTCTGGCCGATGACAGCCACGCCGTTTTCTTTGACGATCTCGACAAAGCGGTCCATCGGGATCTCGACCGATGTGCCGGGAATGGATTCCAGCTTGTCCAGGGTGCCGCCGGTATGGCCAAGGCCTCTGCCGCTCATTTTCGCGACGGTGCCGCCGCAGGCTGCGACCAGCGGAGCGACAACAAGCGTTGTCGTATCGCCGACGCCTCCGGTGCTGTGCTTGTCCAGCTTGATGCCGGGCAGAGCGGAAAGATCGGCGACTTCACCGCTGTGCATCATGGCCAGGGTCAGCTGGGCAGTCTCTTCAGGCGTCATGCCGTTGAGACGGATCGCCATCATCATCGCGCTCATCTGATAATCGGGGATCTCACCGCTGACATAGCCGCTGATCATTTCCTGTATTTCTTCTTCGGACAGAACGGCCCCTTCTGCCTTCTTCTCGATCAGATCAACAAATCTCATGATATTTCCTCTTTTCGTATATTTCTATTTTAGCACAGCATAGTGAAAGAAAAGAGGCACGAGATCAGGAATGATCCACGCCTCTTCAATGTGCTCAGTCGAGGTCTTCGCCGTTGGACTTGTAGACCTTCTGCATGTAGTAGAAGGAATCCTTCTTTCTTCTGGAGAAGTCGCCGGTTCCGTCGTCGTATCTGTCGACGAAGATGAAGCCGTATCTCTTTCTCATTTCACCGGTTCCGGCGGAAACGAGGTCGATGTGGCCCCACGGCTGATAGCCCCAGAGCTCAACGCCGTCCAGTTCGATCGCGTCTTTCATCGCCTTGATGTGGTCGCGCATGTAGTTGATGCGGTAGTCATCATGGATGCTGCCGTCTTCTTCCACGACATCCAGCGCGCCGAGACCGTTCTCAACGATCATCAGCGGCAGATGATATCTTTCATACATCTGGCACAGGGAAACACGCAGTCCCATCGGGTCGATCTGCCAGCCCCATCTGGAAGCTTCCAGATACGGATTCTTGCCGCCGATCATCTGGTTGCCGGCGGACATCTCTGCATCAGGATCTGCCGATGCGGTGCTGGACATGTAGTAGGAGAAGCCGATGTAGTCGACGGTACCCTTCGCGATCAGTTCCAGGTCGCCTTCTTCCATTTCGATCTTCACGTTGTTTCTCTCGAACCACTTCAGCTGATAGCTCGGATAGTAGCCTCTGACCTGTACGTCAATGTAGAATTCCTTCTTGCGCATTTCTTCGATCGCTTTCATGACGTCATCCGGCTTGCATGTTCTCGGATAGACCGGTCCGTAAGCGACCATCATGCCGATCTTCGCATCCGGATCGATCTCATGTCCTCTCAGGACTGCCTTGGCGCTTGCCACGAAGACATGGTGATCTGCCTGATAGCGTACCTGCGGTGCCACGGAGTGGATGCCCAGCTGCATCCAGGATCTCAGAATGTTGATCTCATTGAATGTCATCCAGTATTTGACGCGTCCCTTGAAGTGCTCAAAGAGGACTTCCGCGAAGTGGACGAAGTAGTCAACGAGCTTGCGGCTGTGCCAGCCGTCCAGCTCATCCGCCAGCACCATCGGTACGTCAAAGTGAGCAATGGTGACGACCGGCTCGATGCCGTACTTCAGGCACTCGTCAACGACTGCGTCATAGAACGCCAGACCTTCTTCATTGACCTTCTCTTTGCCGTCCGGAATAACTCTGGACCAGGACATGGAGAAACGGAAGGAATTCATGCCCATCTCAGCGAAGAGAGCGATGTCTTCCTTGTAGTGATGATAGAAATCAACAGCCTGATGGGAAGGATAATAGATATCGGGAATGATATAGCCGACAGCGCCTTCCGGCAGGGATTCTTCACGGGAAAGCTCGAGGATCTCGCCTTCTTTTGTCTTTACCGTATATTTGCGGGGATGATCTTTGTCGCCGCCTTTGATGGCGTCAGATGTCGCAAGGCCTCTTCCTCCTTCGAGGTAGCCGCCTTCATACTGGTTCGCAGCTGTCGCTCCGCCCCATAAAAAACCTTTCGGGAAACTCATATTATGTATTCTCCTTTACTTCCTGTCTTCATTATATCGGAGATACAGAGAAAGAAAAAGGCATCTGCTATGCGATGTCTCCTTCTTTCAGATCACTCAGTTTCTTTCCGTAAAAGAAATCTCTTGTAAGCCTGTCGTATTCTTTCCACATGGGAAGCGTGGGACAGTGTTCTGCCCTTTCACAGGGCGGCGCGCCTTTTATCAGGCAGGCGACCGGAGCCAGCGATCCTTCCATGATCTCAATGATCTCACCGGCTGTGTATTCTTCCGGTTTTCTGAGAAGCTGATAGCCGCCGCCCTTGCCGCTGGCCCCTCTGACCAGACCGCCGGCCACAAGATCCTTCATCAGGATCTCCAGATATTTCTTTGAAATGCCCTGTCTTGCGGCGATGTCTTTTAACGGGACAAGTCCGTCTGTTCCGTTCTGCGCCAGATCCGCCATGACGCGGAGGGCATACCTTCCTCTTGTTGTGATCATACCCATGTTCTCCTGCCCTTCATTATAACGCACTTTGTTTTCTTCTCAATCACCTATTGACATAGTAGGTAATTAGTATTATCGTTTTCATAACAAAGAAACGGAGGTGTCTTATGTTCCTGAAGAACAGATGTATGTGCGGACGAATGCTTGACTCCCGGGCGGATCTGATGGCCTGGCGCTTTCCTGTACCGCATAAGCGCCTCTGTATCGGACGATGTTGATGGAAGACATCGGTGATGCCGTCTGCCCGGGAGAGTATTGAAGCGATCCCGGTTTTATTTTGCGGCACAGACTGAAAAAAGGAGAAAAAGAAAATGACAGCTTACAAATTTGAGACTCTGCAGCTTCACGTCGGACAGGAACAGGCCGATCCGGCTACCGACGCCCGCGCCGTTCCGATCTACCAGACGACCTCCTATGTTTTCCATAACAGCCAGCACGCGGCAGACCGGTTTGGTCTGGCGGATCCGGGCAACATCTACGGCAGACTGACGAATTCCACCCAGGATGTCCTGGAAAAGAGGATCTCCGCTCTGGAAGGCGGCACGGCAGCTCTGGCAGTTGCCTCCGGCGCCGCTTCGATCGCCTACACGATCCAGGCTCTCGCCGCAAACGGCGGCCACATCGTCGCTCAGAAAACGATCTACGGCGGCAGCTTCAATCTGCTGGCGCATACCTTCCCGCAGTACGGCATTGAAACAACATTCGTAGATGCCCATAACCTGAAAGAAGTGGAAAATGCCATTCAGGACAATACAAGAGCCGTCTATCTGGAAACACTGGGCAATCCGAACAGTGACATTCCCGATATCGACGCCATCGCTGAGATCGCTCACAGACACGGTCTGCCGCTGGTCATTGACAATACCTTCGGCACACCGTATCTGATCCGGCCGATCGAGCACGGCGCAGACATCGTCGTTCATTCCGC
>JAILCN010000079.1 GCA_024680365.1 Solobacterium sp. | reverse complement strand
GCGTCAAGGCCGTGCATCTGCGGGAAGTACGGTGTCATCTGCAGCTGGGGAAACAAAAGCAGATCGCAGACAGACGCTCTGGCGATGTAGTCCATTGTTTTTTTATAATTCAGGTCCATGTTGTTCATCACGGACATCTGTGCCATTGCAAGTTTCATTCAGGTCACTCCTATTCCGGCCTCTCCATTGTAATGGGAAAAGCGCGGAAAAAAAAGACTGCCGGTGCAGTCTTCAGATAATCTCAACAGAAACGATCTTCGGGTTTTTCATCAGACCGGAAATCACGTCTTCCGGTTCCATACCGCGCATCGTATAGATCTCCGCCTTCATATACCAGCCGCCATTTCCATCGGAATGGATCCGGTTTTCAATATTATGGCAGTCCATCGAATTCAGCAGTGTTGTGACATAATCGCTTGACGTATGTTCCTTCAGCTGGATGCGCAGCGTCATGACCGTCCTTGTCTGGTGGGTATGCATCACACGCGGGAAATACTTCTGGATGAAGATGACCATCGCGGTCGCTGCTGCGCCGATGATGAACAGACCGCATCCGAAACACAGGCCGATCGCTGCGGTCGTCCAGATGCCGGCAGCTGTGGTCAGTCCCTGGATCACATCATGCCGAACGAAGATGATTCCTGCCCCGAGGAATGAAACACCGGAGATGACCTGGGCAGCGACCCGGGCAGCGTCGAATTTTTCCGCTTCGCCAAATCCGTATTTGGAAATGATCATGGCCAGGCAGGCACCAAGGGCGACCAGAGCGTGCGTGCGGATCCCGGCTTCCTTGGAGCGGTTGTGCCGTTCATATCCCACCATTCCGCCGGCTGTCGCTGCCAGAAGCAGCCGCAGGACCCACTCGACCTGATATAATTCAGAAACTATTTTTGCAAGCATTTTTTTACCTCATCAGAAGAACAGCGAGATCAGCAGACTGCATGTAACGATCGCGACTGCAGGCGGATCAATATGCGCACCGCAGCCCATGTTCAGGTAGCCGCCAAAGAGAATGAAAATCAGCTGGGCAAGCAGCGCAAAGCCGATTGCGACGGGAATACTGCCGCTGGCAAGAACTGCCAGTCCGGCGACCATCGTGATCTGGTGCGTTGTCGGGAAGAACTGGGTCCGCTGGAACAGCTGCAGGATGAGAAGACTTGCACTGAGCATGAAGCCGGCCGTCGAAATGCCGGTCATCTGTACAAAGAACGCTGTCAGAGCTGCGACCGCGGAAGTAGTGACGATCTCCCAGATCCATCTTTTGCCGTCACGCATGACGATCCTTGCGCTTTTGTTGATGATCTGCGGTTTTTTAAAGATCAGCCGGGAAAAGATTCCCATCATCACCACCGAAAAACCACCCTGATCCAGAGGAAAGTGCAGATTGACTGCCAGTGCGAAGATAAGATAACCGATCATGCCGGAAACCGCGCCGATCAGAACGATAAAAGGATCATGCGTAAATGCAAGGCTTCTGTCGATTTCCCATTCATGAATGTCATATTTGCGGGCTGCGTAGGCAGTTGCCGGGACCGTCGCGCTGAACATTACAGCCGGAAGGAAAATGAGATTGGACAGATATTGCTCCATAAATGCTGTCTGGTATCCTGCCGCTGCCATCGCTGTCTGAAAAATGAGCAGAAAACCGTAAATGATGAATGCTTCCATACCGCCGGTCAGAGTACCCAGCACACCGCCCCCTGCTGCCAGCAGAATTGTTGTCATACTGATTTCCATATTGATCACCTTTCTTTCATTGTACCCTAAAGGCTTCTTTTCGTCTTCCGAAAAAAAAGAACTTCCGGTACCGGAAGCTCTCAATCTTGTGTTATTCCATTGCTCTGCACTTTTCAAGCAGTTCAATGATCGGCAGATGCTGCGGGCAGGCACCTTCACACTGACCGCACTGGATGCAGTCACTGGCTTTGCCGTGGCCTGTCGTAACGATCGTGTATTCTCTCTTTGTCCGGAATTCCGGAGATCCCTTCTTTCTGTTTTCGACAGCGAAGATATCCGGGATCGGGATGTCCATCGGACAGCCTTTGGTACAGTAGCGGCAGGCTGTGCAGGGAATCGACTGATCCTTGTTCAGCGCTTCCTGCGCCTTTCTGATCACTTCGTTTTCATGCTCGTCCAGCGGTTTGAAATCTTTCATGAAGCTCAGATTGTCCTTCATCTGTTCCAGCGAGCTCATACCGCTGAGAACAGTCAGAAGACCTTCCTGGCTGGCAACAAACCGCAGCGCCCATGACGCGTAGGACATGCCGTTGTTTTCCGCGTCGAAGATCGCTTTGACGGTGTCGATCGGATCGGCCAGGATACCGCCCTTGACCGGTTCCATGACTGTGACGATCTTGCCGTGCGCACGGCAGATCTCAAGATTTTTTCTTGAGTTGACGCCCGGGTTTTCCCAGTCTGCGTAGTTGATCTGAAGCTGTACAAATTCCACTTCAGGATGCTTGTTCAGCAGTTCTTCCAGCAGCTCCGGATCCGCGTGGAACGAGAAGCCGATATGCCTGATCAGTCCCTTTTCCTTCTGTTCTTTTACAAAGTCCCACAGCTTGAAATCATCGTAGTAGTGATAGTTGCTTCTCTGGAAGGCATGCAGAAGATAGTAGTCGAAATATCCTGCCTGTGTTCTTTCCAGTGAAGTATAGAATTCCTGTCTTGCGCTTTCTTCTGTGTAGCTGTCATTGTTGACGATCAGTTTTGTTGCGAGGGTGTAGCTGTCTCTTGGATAGCGTTCGATCAGCGCTTTGCGGATCGCTTCTTCACTTCCCGGATACGCGAACGCTGTGTCGAAATAGGTTCCGCCTGCTTCCAGGAACAGATCAACCATTTGTTTCACCTGTTCCACGTCGATCGATCCGTCTTCCAGTTTGGGCAGACGCATCAGTCCGAAACCAAGCTTCAGTCCGCTTTTCATTTCACTCATCACACATTCCTCCTCTTTCTTTCTGCTATATCATATTCTGACAGGATCATCACTTCAGATGATCTCTGATGAAGGCAAATGCCTTCAGTCCGTCAGCGTCGCAGTCGTTGTTGTAGAGATCGATCCAGCTCCAGTGTCCCATATACACATACGGTTTTCCGTCCGGGCCTTTGACGGTTCCGCTCTTGTCGAAGACATGCTCCGAAGCAGCACAGTGAACATCCTTCGCGCCGGCTTCAAGGAGACGCCGGATCGTCGGGATCTCATGCAGGGCAGGCGGGACTGTTGTATCATCTTTGGAATAGACAAAGTAGAGCGGCTTGTCTTTGATCTTTTCAATGTCCGCGTCTGTGATGTCCTTGTCAGCCAGTGCTTCACATACCGGAATGCAGAGATCAAACAGCTCCGGTCTGCGGATCGTGAGCACCATCGTCATGTAGCCGCCGTTGGAGCATCCAGCCAGGATGACCTTTTCTGAACCGGTCTGCTTTTTGTATGCTTCGATCAGCTCCAGCAGTGATTCTGTATAGTACGAATCTCTTCCGGCATTGATCCTGCCGCCCGAGAAGTTGGTCTTCTTTCCGTCATCATCCATCCAATACGTCGGACACTGCACGGCAAGCACATTGCATTTTACGACAGTCTCCTGGAAGTTCTGCTGGGCAAATACAGCAGCTTTGTTGGCAAGCACGGTAACATATGCGTCCGTATTCTCTGTTCCGCCTTCTCCCAGACCGTGGAGCCACACAAACAGGACTTTTGAGCCGCCTTCCGGTTCATAGTGAACATAGCGGTAGACTGTTCCGTCGGAAGCCGTAAATGTTTCTTCCGCGAACATGTCAGCGGATGTGTATTTCTTTCTGTACACCGGATCAATGTCCGTCTCATATCCATCAATTGAAACATGAAGCTCATACGGATCTGACCATGTATTCAGCTGAGTATGCATATTGAACAGCAGCGGCGATCCTTCCGCCGGCGTACAGGCCATTTCAATGACAGCGCTGTCGGAAGGTCCTTCTGTCCGTTTTCCGTTTTCATCTGTGAGATACGCATCCAGTATTGTCCTGTATGATTCTGTATCAATGACAGGGAACTCCGGTATTCTGGAAAAATCTGTCGTTTTCTTTTTCTCCAGTACCTGAACATCTTCTTTCTTCAGACTGTCCAGTTTCTGATCCAGCTTCAGGCAGATGACACTGACGCCGCAGCCCCAGTCGTATCCCTGAACAAAAATGTCAAAGGTTCCTGTGATCTTTTTCATCTTTTTCCTTCTAGAAGCCTGCCTTTCGCATGGCAGCTTCAACCACATGACTGACCAGTACGGATGTTGTAACGGAACCGACGCCGCCCGGCACCGGTGTGATCGCTCTGACAATGGGTTCTGCTTCATCAAATATGACATCGCCGCACAGTTTTCCTTTTTCTTCATTCCACGAGATGCCGACGTCGATCACTGTCTGCCCTTCGTGGAAATATTCAGCGCCGACGGTCTCCATCTTGCCGGTCGCCGCAACGACGATATCAGCGTTCTGACATGCGGCAGGCACATCCTTCGTTCTCGTATGACAGACGGTCACAGTAGCGTTGCGGTTCATCAGAAGCAGTGCCAGCGGTTTGCCGACAACGAGCGATCTGCCGATAACAGTGACGTTCTTTCCTTTGATCTCAATGCCGTAGTAGTCCAGGATCTCTACCGCAGCCTGGGCAGTGCACGGTGCGAATCCGGTCCGGGTATTTGTAAAGACGCCGGCCAGCGACCCGTCTGTGCAGCCGTCAACATCTTTTTCCGGCGCGATCATGTTTCTTGCCTTCTCGCTGTTGAGATGCCTCGGCAGCGGACGGAACATCAGGATCCCGTGCACGCTGTCGTCTTCATTCAGCTTCTGCAGTGTTTCATCGAACTCTTCCTGACTGACATCGGCAGGAAGAATTACGTTTCTCACTTCCACACCGGCCTGTGCACAGCGCTTTCCCGCTCCTTTTTCATAGGAGATATCCGCTTCGTTTTCTCCCACTCTCAGAATCGCAAGAACAGGAATGATATGCTCTTCCTTCAGTTTTTCCGCCTGATTTGCACATCTTGCAAGAATCGCATCAGCAACCGGCTTCCCTTTCAGCAGCTCAGCCATCTGTCAGCCTCCTGCGGATGTCTTCAAACGTATCATCCGCCCTTCTGGAATACTCTTTTAGCAGCGCATCCGCGTCCGCATCCATGCGTGCTGCGTATTCCCTGTCCTTCATCAGTCTGGTATTGACCAGAACATTCATATAGCCGCCGTACATCGCCCCTCTGGCAAGAACAACGGATGTTGCAGCATCAGACACCGCAAGCTTGGATCCGATGACTGCCAGCCTTTCATCCATTTCGATGATCTGTGTGCATAAGCGCATGATCTCAAACGGAGGCTGAGCTGCCTTTCTCAGACAGCTTTCCATCTTTTCCGCATATCCTTCACTGTCTTTCGGAAGCGCATATGCCTCAGCCAGCGGTGCAAATGCCTCGGCATCCTCCTCAATGCAGGCAAGAAGCTTCTGACGTAGCATGTCGGCTTGATCACGGCATTGTGTCAGTTCTTCCGTATACTCCAGGTATTTCTTTTTTCCGATGGTCAGATTCGTGACCATTTCAGCAAGTGAAGCAGCCAGACTTCCGCAGAGAGCACTGACCCCTCCCCCTCCGGGCACGGGATCTTTGGAAGCTGACGCTTCTGAAAAAACAATGATGCCTTCATTTACAAGATCAGTCATTATATTTCTCCTTCTTTCTCACTTTCAGTATAACGTGAATCATATCTTTGTTATATGAGAGATTTATCTTCCGGAAAAGAAATCTGTAATAAAGAGCAGTATCATTTCTGCTGTCATGCATGGTATGATAAATATAATCTCTGCTGCGGCAGAGGCAAAGCCGGGGAGATCACTCCAGTTCCAACCAGATCTTCAGCGGAGGATATTTCCATGATAAGGGAGTCAGACAACCGGTTCCCTGAGTTTGCAGAACCTTATGAACCGGTCAGAAGGGGCAAACATTACAGCGGTCTGAAATTCGGCGGAAAGACAGTCGGCGGTTCGCGAATCAGCAGAACTCCGAGAAGCTCACGTCCTTTTTATGCCGCTTCTTTTGTATTTATCCTGCTTGTCACTCTTCTGACTCCGCAGAAGCCGACTCCGCCTGAACCTACTCCCATACCGGTGCCGACCGAGTCGCCTGAACCGACTCCTACACCGACTCCTCAGATCACGCCTACTCCTACCCCGGATATCACAGTGGAACCTACACCGGAGCCGACACCGACACCGACTCCTACAATAGAACCTGGTCCAAGACCAAAACCGACGCCGACGCCGAAACCTAAGCCAAAGCCGACGCCTAAGCCTACACCTACACCAAAGCCCACACCAACGCCGACACCAACTCCAACGCCAACGCCGACGCCGACACCAACACCCACTCCAACACCGACGCCGACTCCTACGCCAACGCCAATACCTACTCCAACACCAACACCGACTCCAACGCCGACGCCAACGCCAACACCTACTCCGACACCAACACCGACTCCAACGCCGACGCCAACGCCGACACCAACACCTACTCCTACACCAACACCTACTCCTACACCGACGCCGACTCCTACGCCAACGCCAACACCTACTCCGACGCCGACTCCGACTCCAGTGCCATTGACAAAGCCGGAGTTCACAAGCGTCAGCCAGGAGCGTCTGAAGCACGGACTGGAAAGTGAGGAAAGCCGTGTCGGATTTGACTATCATTTTGTGATTGAACTCAATGATGTCGATACTTCCAAACCCGTTACTGCAAGACTTCAGATCGGCAGTATGGACGGATCAGGATGGCAGGATGTGGAAGACGGCGAAGTGACACTGGACGGCACCGGTACGACATGGTCATCGGTTCTCTTCTATAACATGGCCTATATAGACTACGGCGATGCTCTGGGTGTTCTGAATCAAATGCGGATCGTATGTGACTATACGCTGACTGACGGAACGGAGGGAACGCTCTCTTCCACAGACTGCGATACTCTGTATTCTTACGACGGCGTTTATCACGAAGCTGTTTCCGTTGAGTGCAAAAACGGAATCATCACCGGTGTATTCCAGATAGACAAGTCCCTGTTCGCTGACATGGATCCTGATAAATTTACGATGGACTACCTGGCGATCATGGCCGGTGAGTATGATATGTTTGATAACTACTGGGACGTTACCGACTCTGAAGATACAGAAATGTCCGGCCCGGATAAAGATGGCATCGTCACAGTAAAATACAAGCTGAATGATGAAAAACTGGTGACCGGAGACAGCAACCATCTGATCTTCTTCCTGGATTATTACGATAAGGACGGAAAGATCGCCTGGACTTCCACCAGCGCACCGCTGTTTATGTATCACAATGAGCCGGAGTTTACACTCCAGATGCCGTACGAAGCAGACAGTGACAGACTCGGCGTCATGCTGACGATTGATTCTTTACTGAATGATCTGAAAGGCGGCTCAGCAAAAGCCACACTTGTTTACAAAGATGAATTCAACCCCCGCTGGCCGTCTTATGAAGAATATGAGGGTGATGATCAGGACGACTGGACGTTCAATTTATATCATGTTCTGTCCGCCTTCGAAGAGGATCCTGAAACAGGAGATTATATTTCTGTTCCGCTTCCGCCGAGACTGACAGCATACGTCCATATTGACTACACATATCCGGATGGAACAGAAGGATCATGGGACAGTGAGGATTTCTATTTCTACGGTGACGACATTCTTGTTCCGGCAGAAGAAAACCCGTATATGTGGGATGGAGAAACAAGAACGCTGACGCTGGACTTTGTCGCAGCAGAATTCATTACACCGGAAACTGATCTGGAATTAGATACATGTGATATTTATGACAATGATAACTACTGGAGTACTCCGGTATATGAAGTGACAGACGTCAAAGTTCTGGAAAAAGAAGACGGCCGCACACATATGATCATCACTTTAAACCTTCCGGATTATGAATCGGGAAATATGACATTCTACGGCTACATCTGGTTAACCGAACTGGAGAATCTTTCCTGGGACTTTGAAATAGCAATGACTGACATCAGTTTCTGACATCAGCAGATAAAGGAGAAAAAATATGAAACAGTACAAATCAATTATTGCGGGGATCATTGCTCTGATCCTGATCATTCTGCTCTCGCATCCGGAATGGCTTCCGCTTTCTGCCGAAACAATTGCCGGCATTGAGAAGCTGAAAACTGAATATCTGCTGTTCGGCGGAAGCACACCGATCACGGCCGCGCATTTCCTCACAGCACTGATGGCAGTCTGCACTGTCATCCTCGTCTATCTTGTGCTGAAAGGAATTCTGTACGCCCTCGGAAAAGCAAATGAGAGATCCGGCACTGTCACGACAATGGTCAGCGCTCTGCTGAAATATATCGCAATCATCTTCGGAGCTGTCTGGGTGCTTTCCATCTTCGGCGTCAACGCAGTCGCTGTCCTGGCCGGAATCGGCATTCTCGGCCTGATCATCGGTTTCGGCGCACAGAGCCTGATCGAAGACATCATCACCGGATTCTTCATCATCTTTGAAAGCCAGTACAACATCGGCGATATCATCATCCTTGATGATTTCCGCGGAACCGTCCGCAGCATCGGCGTCCGCACGACTGTGATCGAAGATGCCGGCGGCAACCTCAAAGTTGTCAACAACTCTGATATCCGCAATTTCCAGAACCGTTCCAAAAACACGTCCAAGGCGATCTGCATCGTATCTGTCGCCTATGACACCGACATCCAGAAAATGGAACGGATCCTGGCAAAGAATCTTCCTGCGATGTATGAGATGCACCGGGATATCTATCTGAAAGCACCTGAGTATCTCGGTGTGGAGAAGCTTGCGGACAGCGGTGTTGAACTCAAGTTCACAGCTGATGTCATGGAGAAAAACGTCTTCATTGCCCAGCGGCAGCTCAACCGTGATCTGCTCGTTCTCTTCAAAGAAACAGGCATCGAGATCCCGTTCCCGCAGGTCGTTGTGCATCAGGGAGAATAAGCATTCCAGAGACGCTGAAAAGCGTCTTTTTTTGATAAACGAAAAAAGAGACCGGAGTCTCTTCAGAGGAATTCATACAAGCCGTCATACAGCGCATGGATCGTCTTTTCGTAATCCGTGTCGTTGACGCCGATAATGATGTTCAGCTCACTGCATCCGGCATCGATCATGCGGACGTTGATGCCTGCTTCGGCAATGCTCTGCAGGACTCTTGCGGCAACACCGACGTTGGCATCGATGCCTTCGCCGACGACCGCGACAAGCGCCATGCCGTCTTCGATAAAGATCCGGTCAGGATGCAGAGCCGCGTCGATCTCCATGATCAGTTCATTGCGGCAGGATTCCATGAACAGTGTTTCACAGATCACTGACATGATATCGAT
>JAILCN010000137.1 GCA_024680365.1 Solobacterium sp. | reverse complement strand
GCAAGATCATCGACCTTCTGTTCCAGTTTGACTTTTGCGTCTGATCCGTCCTGCGGACCGGTCGGTGAAAGGATCAAGCCTCCGCCTTCAGCCGCAATGAAAGTAAGCGTGTAGAATACAGGCTCTGGTTCTTTCTCCGGTTCAGGAGTTGCTTCCGGTGTCTTTTCCGGTTCAGGCTCTGTCTCAGGTTTCTTTTCAGGCTCTGGCTCTGTTGTAGGTTCCTGCTCAGGCTCAGGAGTTGTCACCGGTGTTGTTTCCGGTGTCGGCTCTGCCGCAGGTTCTTTTTCAGGCTCAGTCTCTGCTGTCGGTTCCTGTTCAGACTCAGGAGTTGTCTCCGGTGTTTTCTCCGCTTCCTTTTCAGGTTCGGATTCTTTCTCCGGCTCCTGTTCCTTTTCCGGTACTTTCTCCGGCTCAGCTTCTGCTTCTGGCTCCTGTTCCTTTTCAGACTCAGGAGTAACTTCCGCTTCCTTCTCAGGCTCCGGTGTCACTTCTGCCTCCTTCTCCGGTTCTGTCTCTGTCGCCTCGGCCGACGTTTCAGGTGTTTCTTCCGCAGGAACAACTTCTTCCTGTTTTTCCTCCGAAGCATCTCCGTCTTCCGCTACAATAGCGTAGTTCGACAGGGAATTTGCTGCCAGCAGTGCAGACAATACTGCAGATAACATTTTCCTTCTCACAGTACGCATAATTTATCTCCCCTCTAATCCTCTTCCCTTGGAAGAGGCGATTAGTTATTCGTCTGTAACTGTAATACTGCATCACAAAAAGGGCGCAGTAAACGATACTATAATATTACGCTATTTTTCCATGTTTTTTAATAAGAATAATGCATGTTTTTCCTTAATATAAATATATGAAAGCGTTTAGAAAAACCCTGTATTTTCAGGCTTTCTGATCAGTATCACAAAAAAGCGGCATAAACACTGACTTTTATGCATGCAAACATGCATGCATGTTTTCTGTTTTTGCCCTGGAAGCTGTTTTTTCTGCACATGCAGAAATTGTGAAAAAAGAGAAGATTTTACTCTTCTCTCATGTGTTCTCTTGTCCATTGCAGGGCTTTTTTCAGATACTGTCCGGTCCAGGAACCTTCGGTTTCCGCCACCTGTTCAGGTGTTCCCTGGGCAATGATCTGGCCGCCGTCATCGCCGCCTTCCGGACCAAGGTCAATGATCCAGTCTGCGCATTTGATGACATCGAGGTTGTGCTCGATCACGATGACGGTGTCACCGTTGTCCACGATCCTCTGCAGGACATCGATCAGATGTCTCACGTCGTGGGTATGCAGACCGGTGGTCGGTTCATCGAGGATGTATACCGTCTTGCCGGTTGCTTTTTTCTGCAGTTCACTGGCCAGTTTGACACGCTGTGCCTCACCGCCGGAAAGGGTCGTTGAGGACTGGCCGAGCTTGATATAGCCAAGGCCGACATCGTACAGCGTCTGCAGCTTGTTTTTGATCTTCGGATGGTTGGCAAAGAAGGTCAGCGCTTCTTCGACCGGCATTTCCAGAACGTCGTAGATGTTCTTTCCTTTGTATGTGCACTGCAGCGTTTCTTCGTTGTAGCGCTTCCCGTGACAGACTTCGCATGGTACGTATACATCAGGAAGGAAGTTCATGGAGATGACCTTGATGCCGTCGCCCCAGCAGGCTTCGCAGCGGCCGCCTTTGACGTTGAAGGAGAAGCGTCCTTTGTCGTAGCCTCTGAGTCTGGCTTCCGGTGTTTTGGCAAAGACATCGCGGATGTCGTCAAAGACGCCGGTATAGGTTGCCGGGTTGGAACGCGGTGTTCTGCCGATCGGATCCTGGTCGATCTGGACAAGCTTGTCGATGTTTTCCAGGCCTTTGATGGACTTGTGTTTGCCCGGTTTGACCTTCTGTCTGCCGAGGTTCTGCAGGACTGCCTTCATGAACACTTCGTTGACCATCGTGGATTTGCCGGAACCGGATACACCGGTGACAGCGATGAATTTGCCAAGCGGGAATTTCACGTTGATCTTTTTCAGGTTGTGTTCTTCCGCGCCTCTGACTTCCACGAACAGGCCGTTGCCTTTTCTTCTCTTCTTCGGCATCTCAACGATCTTTTTGCCGGAAAGGTACTGGCCGGTGATGCTGTTTTCGCATTTCATGACGTCTTCAGGTGTGCCGTTGGCGATCACCTCACCGCCATGAATGCCCGCGCCGGGACCGATGTCTACGATCCAGTCCGCATTCAGCATGGTCTCTTCATCATGCTCGACGACGATCAGGGAGTTGCCGAGATCGCGCATGTTCTTCAGTGTGCTGATCAGCTTGGAATTGTCTCTCTGATGCAGACCGATGCTCGGTTCATCCAGGACATACAGAACGCCGGAAAGCCGGGATCCGATCTGGGTCGCCAGGCGGATGCGCTGCGCTTCGCCGCCGGACAGTGTGCCGGCCAGACGGTCCAGGGTCAGATACTCCAGACCGACATCCTTCAGGAACTGCAGTCTGTTGCGGATCTCCTTGAGGACCATGTCCGCGATCTGCGCCTTTTCACCTTCCAGCTTGAGTGCGTCGACCCATTTCAGTGCCGCGATAACAGACTGGTTCGTGAATTCATTGATATTCTTGTCTCCGACACGTACGGACAGCGCCTGTTCGTTCAGTCTTCTGCCGCCGCACTTGGGACAGGAAGATTCCACCATGAAGGAGTGATACCATTCCTTTGACATCGCTGACTGTGTTTCGACATATCTGCGTTCAATCATGCTTTTGACGCCTTCGATATAGTCGTTGCGGACATACTGGTTGCCGCCGGAAGACGTGATGGAATAGCTGATCGGCGTATCGCTGCCGTAGAGAACAGCGTGCATCTGTTTCTTTGTAAAGTCTCTGATCGGCGTATCTTCCGAGATCTTGTAATGTTTCAGAAGAACGCTGAATGTCTGCCATTCGATATTGTCTGTATCGACAATGTTCTTGTAATAGCGGATGCCGCCCTCACGGATCGTTTTGGAAGTGTCCGGGATCAGGTTGTCCACATCGACTTCTTCAGTGATGCCAAGACCATGGCACACATCACACGCACCAAGCGGAGCGTTGAAGGAGAACAGTCTCGGTTCCAGCGTCGGTACGGAGAAGCCGCAGATCCGGCAGGCAAAGTGTGAGGAGAATACCAGCTCTTCACTGCCGTCCAGCACGACTGCCTTTCCGTCTGCCAGCGCCAGTGCTGTTTCCAGGGAATCGTGAATACGGGAAGAAGATTCTTCCGTCTTGATGATGCGGTCAATGACCACATCGATATCATGACGCTTGTTTTTATCCAGTTCGATCTCGTCTTCCAGCATTCTGATCTCGCCGTCGACTCTGACTCTGACGTAGCCGTCTTTCATCAGCTTCGCGAACTGATCCTTGAAGGTTCCCTTGCGGTTGCGGATCAGCGGTGCAAGAATGGTCAGTCTTGCCCTGTCTTCTCTTGCCATGACGGCAGCCACCATTTCCGTGATCGTCTGACCGGTGATCGGAATGTTGTGATTCGGACAGTACGGCGTACCGGTCCTGGCGTACAGAAGACGCAGATAATCATAGATCTCAGTCACTGTTCCGACTGTGGAACGGGGGTTGTTGGATGTTGTTTTCTGGTCAATGGAGATAGCCGGAGAAAGACCTTCGATCAGCTCAACGTTCGGCTTTTCCACGCCGCCCAGGAACTGTCTTGCATAGGCGCTGAGAGATTCGACATATCTTCTCTGTCCTTCGGCATAGATCGTATCAAAAGCCAGAGATGTCTTGCCGCTGCCGGACAGACCCGTCATAACGACGAGCTTGTCGCGGGGGATCTCCAGATCAATGTTTTTCAGGTTGTTTTCTCTGGCGCCGCGGATGATCAGTTTATTCATTTGGCACCTCCTTTATTTCTTCCTGACTTCCTCTGCCAGGTCATTCAACATGACCCAGGCTTCGCGGGGAGACAGGTCGTTGGGATCCACTGCCAGCAGTTTATCCTTTACTGCTTCGGTCACAGGATCCTCTTTCTTCATTTCAATGAGCTGATAGCTCTGCTGGACGATCCGTTTCGAAGACTCCAGTTCTTTCTGGAGACCTTTTGCCCGTTCCAGAACAGAATCCGGAAGACCGGCAAGTCTGGCAACGTTGATACCGTAGGAATGTCCGGCAGGACCGTCTTTGATCTTATACAGGAAGGTAACTTCCTCGTTGTTTTCCTTGACTACCACATGCACATTTCTGACACATCCGATGCTGTCGGAAAGACTTGTCAGTTCATGGTAGTGGGTGGAGAACATGGTCTTGGCATGAATGCAGGCTGCAATGTATTCGATCATTGCCTGGGCCAGAGCCATGCCGTCATACGTACTTGTGCCGCGGCCGATCTCGTCAAACAGGATCAGCGATCTGTCAGTCGCTTCCTGCAGGGCCCGGTTGGCCTCCGTCATCTCGACCATGAACGTCGACTGGCCGGAAAGAATGTCATCACTGGCACCGATGCGGGTGAAGATCTTGTCAAACACCGGCATCCGGCAGCTCTTTGCCGGCACGAAGCAGCCGATCTGCGCCATGATCACGATCAGGGCAGTCTGCCGCATATAGGTCGATTTACCGCCCATGTTCGGACCTGTTATAAGCAGGATATTCTTTTCTCTGTCCATGACGATGCTGTTGGAAACATATTTCGGATCCTTCATCATGTCATCCAGGATCGGATGCTTTCCGGAAACGATCTCCAGCTCATCATCGGTAAAGACCGGACGCACATAGCCGTGAGACGCGCTGACTTCCGCCAGGGAAGCATAGCAGTCGATCTCTGCCAGCACTTTGGCCAGCTTCTGCAGTCTCGGCAGGTAAACACGGATGTCTGCCAGCATCTTCGCAAACAGCTGTTTTTCGATCCGGACCGCGTTCTCTTCCGCATGCAGGATCTGGTCTTCCTTTTCCTTCAGCTCAGCGGAGATAAAGCGTTCGTTGTTTGTCAGCGTCTGCTTGCGGATATAGCCCCATTCATCCTTCACCTGCTGGGCTGCCGCCTTGGAGATCTCAATATAATAGCCGAATACCTTGTTGTATCCGATCTTCAGTGTCTTGATCCCGGTCCTTTCCCGTTCTTTATTCTCCAGTGACGCGATGAACGTGCGTCCGCTGCGCTGGATCGAACGGGCTTCGTCCAGTTCTTTGTCATAGCCGTCGCGGAAAACACCGCCGTCACTGAGAGACACAGGCGGATCATCCACAAACGCGTCTTTGATCCTGTCATACAGTTCGCTTAACGGATCGGTGCTGCTGTATTCCGCGAATTCACTGCACTGGATGGCTTCCAGGATCTTCGGCACTTCGCCCAGTGTCCGGGACAGCCGCAGGCAGTCGACCGCGTTGGCTGTATTCATCGCGCACCGTGCGATCAGTCTCTGCAGATCATAGATGCCGGACAGAGCTTCCCTGACCTTTCTTCTGGCAATGAAGTTCTTCATCAGCCACTGAGTCCTGTCATAGCGCTTCTCCAGTGCAGACTGCGAAACAAGCGGTTTTTCGATCCACCTTCGCAGCTGACGGGAGCCCATCGCGCTGCGGCAGGTATCCAGGAACGACCACAAAGTGACAGCCTTGCCGGTATCATGCAGCGGTGTGACAAGCTCAAGATTCTGCCGGGTGGCATAATCCATGTACAGGATCTCTTCTTCTTTTTCAATGCGCACGGTCTGCAGATGCGCCAGCATATGTTTCTGGGTCGCTTCCAGATAGTTCAGCATCCTGCCGTAGGATTCCATCTCATAATCTTTGAGAATGCCTTCCGTCAGAGGCAGATATTCTTCTTTGATCTTTGTATCGTCACAATATGAGATCACGACCTGCGCTTCCCGCAGTGACTTTACGATCTTTTCCCGGAATCCCTTCGGAAGCACTGCTTCCCGTACATTGTTTCTTAACAGTGTCTGGATCAGTGTGCTGTCCTTATGGGGAACATCCTCGATCATGTTTTCGCCGGTGCTCATTTCCGCCATCGCCAGACAGTAGCCGTAGCCATAGTCCGTCACTGCCGCAAGATACACAGACGCCTTTTCATCGGTGATCTCTTCCATCACGGTTCCCGGTGTAATGACACGGATCACGTCTCTTTCCACCAGTCCCTGGGATGCCTTGGGATCAGAGAGCTGTTCACAGATGGCGATCTTATAGCCTCTCTGCACAAGTCTCTGCACATAGGAGGAGACCGCATGATGCGGAACGCCGCACATCGGGATCCTGTCTTTCAGGCCGGCGCTCTTTCCAGTCAGGATCAGATCCAGCTCTTTCGAGGCAACCTTCGCATCTTCCAGGAACATCTCATAGAAGTCTCCGACACGATAAAAAAGCAGCGCGTCAGGATATTGTTCCTTAACCTGCAGATAATGCTGTATCATCGGTGAATACTGTTCCTGTGCCATGGCTGATCCTCTCAAAGTGTTCCTTATTATATCACGCATTCAAAAAGAATTGACGGATTGTACACACTTTCCCGTCAATTCCTGAATGTATTTCTCAATGTTTTGATGAACCTGTTACTTTCAGTCGATCTTTCGCTGCGCACCCTGTTCAAAATGGTATTTCACGATGCCGAGATCCATTTTTGAATGGATGCCTCTGCCGGCTGTCGCTTTCACGTTTCCATGATCCAGTCCGATCATGAATTTCTGCTGGTTCATGGCAGTCGGCGCTTTGACAGCGGCTTCCATGCCGGCATAGAACCAGTCCGGAACAGACCCTCTGATCCGGCAGAGTTCACTGATCGGTTTCGAGCGGTGTTCAGTACCGTCGTTTTCCCCGTATCCGACAGCGATCATGCAGTACAGCTTTTCGCCTTTGTTCACGGTGAATGTGCCCGGGATCTTCGCGTAGGTCAGCGCCGCCCAGCAGGTCCGCAGACCAAGCATCTGCGCTTTTAATACGATCCGCTCGCCGTAATAGCCGCAGATCTCTTCGCCGTCTGCGCGTTTCTCCCCGACCAGAGCAATATAGTTTCTCACACCGGTGAAATGGCCGTATCTTGCCAGCAGTGACGCGAATGCTTTCGGTTCATTCACAATGAGCTGAAAACGCATCCCGCTTTCCGCATTGCATGTTTCGATCTCGTTCTGAAGTTCGCTGAGGATCTCCCCTTCGATCGGCTGTTCGGTATACCTGCGGACGGAGTGCCTTTCGGCGATCGCTTCAGAAATGTTCATATCTGTCCTTTCTCAGTGCAGGTTTACTGCCCTGATGCTTTCTTTCATCGCGTTCTGAATGCCGATGCGGATCATTGTGCTCGCTGCCCCGAAGCAGATCGAGTAGCCGGCTCTGGTCTCATAGACACGATGTGAACCAAGCCGCTTCAGCAGGCTGAGATCCATGACCGTCGGATCATAGACGCTGATCGTCAGCGCGGTAATCGAAGAATGGACCATCCTGAT
>JAILCN010000110.1 GCA_024680365.1 Solobacterium sp. | reverse complement strand
TTGGTGACGTCGCACATGACAGTGATCTTCGCATCTTTGATGCGCGGATCCAGACCGGACACATCGATCGAAGCGATGTTTTCAAGGTCTCTTCCGAACCCTTCCAGCTCGTTTCCTTCGCTGTCCAGGAACTTTACGCCGAGCGCTCTCGCGCAGCCCATGCCGCCGTCATTGGTGGCAGAACCGCCGATCGCGATGGAGATGTCCTTGTAGCCTCTGTTCAGGGCGTCAAGGATCAGTTCACCGGTGCCGTATGTCGTGGTGTTGAGCGGATTGCGCTTTTCTTTCGGGACCATCGGCAGTCCGGATGCTGCAGCCATTTCAATGACTGCTTTGCTGTCCGAGAAGATACCGTAATGTGCGGTAGTCTCTTCCATCAGCGGGCCGTGTACCGGAACATCGATCATCGTTCCGTTTTCTGCTCCGATGACTGCTTCTACGGTTCCTTCACCGCCGTCCGCAACAGGAACGCCGGATGTTTCGCATTCGCCGAATACTTCATTCGCTGCTTTTGTCAGCAGGAAAACTGTCTGTTCGCTGCTGAGGCTTCCCTTAAATGAGTCTGACGCAAATAACAGTTTCATAAAAACTCCCTAAATCAGTGCAGGATCATGCTTAACAGAGCGATCTCGAGAATTGCGGCAACACCCATGACGAGTGTGTTCATGGTCTGTGTCTTGTAGCCGCGGTCCGGAGACATCGCGCCGAAGTTTGTGACGACCCAGAAGTAGGAGTCGTTCGCATGGGAGACAGTCATCGCACCGGCGCCGATCGCCATGCAGACGAGGCTGATCTGAACCGGAGATGTGAAGCCGAGGACCGGCAGAAGCGGAGCGACGATGCCCGCTGTTGTTGTCAGTGCGACAGTTGAGGAACCCTGTGCGGATTTGAGGATCGCCGACAGCAGGAACGGGAAGAAGATACCCATTGCGGACAGGATCGTCGCATGCTGAGAAATGTAATTGACCATGTCGGAAGCGGAGATGACTTTTCCGAGAACACCGCCTGCTGCTGTAACGAACAGGATCGGTCCGACAGTCTTCAGTGTGTTGTTTGTGATGTCATAGAACTTGTTCATCTTGCCTGCGCCGGCCAGCTGGGCAGCTGCGAATGCAGAACCGACTGCCAGAGCGATGATCGGTGTGCCGAAGAATGTGAACAGGTCAGCGACGCTTCCCTTCAGCTTTGCCATTGCGATGATGGAGGAGAAGGACATCAGGATGATCGGAACAATGATCGGAGCCAGAGAGGAGAATCCGCTCGGCAGCTTGCCGTATTCAGCGACGAGTTCTTCATATGTCTTGACGATCTCACCGGCATCAGCTTCATCATCTGCCTTGACTTTGCGGCCGATGAATTTTCCGTAGAGAAGTCCGGCTGCCAGCGGGAAGATGGAGCAGACAACACCAAGTCCCATGACCAGCAGAAGGTTGTTTCCGATGCCGAGTGTATTCGCGGCAGCGATCGGACCCGGTGTCGGCGGAATGAATACGTGAGAAATGTACAGACCGGAAGCCAGACCGACTGTCATCGCGACAGAAGACTCTTTTGTTCTCTGAACGATGGCTTTGCGGATCGGGTTCAGGATAACGAAGCCGGAGTCGCAGAATACCGGAATGGAAACGACCCAGCCCATGAGCTCAATTGCCAGAACCGGATTCTTTTCACCGACGAGTTTGATGACCATGTCAGCGAGTTTCAGAGCTGCGCCTGTTTCTTCCAGAACGCTTCCGATCAGAGCACCGAGAATAATAACGATACCGATGGAAGAGAAGGTTCCTGAGAAGCCTGAGCCGATTACATTGGCAAGACCGCTGATCTTCGTGCCGTCTTCCAGTGTTTTGTCAACGATCGGAATACCGGCAAGAATACCCAGCACAACGCTGATCAGCATGATGGAAACGAAAGGATGGATCTTGAATTTTGAGATCATGACGATCATGATCACGATCGCAAGCACAAATGCCACGATCAAAGGCAAACCTGTCATAATTATCTATACCCCCTGAGTTTGTTGACTCTATTATACATCTTTAAAGAAATGTAAAGACATAACATTTTGTATGTAAGGACTACTATTTGCAAAAACCGTTTCAGAGCTTAGAGAGGGGAGCGCTGAGAGACTCTGCTTTTTTCCGATGTATTCACAATGTATAATAGAGATATCAGAAAAGGAGAAAACACAATATGGCACATTTTCCGGAAGGATTTCTCTGGGGCGGAGCAGTCGCTGCGAACCAGTGGGAAGGCGGATGGAACATCGGCGGACGCGGTCCGGCCATGACAGACGTCACGACGGGAGGAACCGTCAATACACCAAGACTGATCACCTACATTGACAAGGACGGCAATCACGGAACACTGACAAGAGGACAGAAGCTGCCGGAAGGCGCGCATTACGCAGTTCTCGATGAGTATCATTATCCCAACCATGAAGCAGTTGACGGCTATCATCATTACAAGGAAGACATCGCTCTGTTCGGCGAGATGGGATTCAAACAGTTCAGAATGTCCATTTCCTGGTCCAGACTGTTCCCGACAGGCCTGGAAAAGGAAGCGAACAAAGAAGGCGTCGAATTCTACAGAGACATGTTCAAAGAGATGCATAAATACGGCATCGAACCGCTGGTCACCATCTGGCACTTTGACACACCGCTGTATCTGGAAGAACACTGCGGCGGCTGGCTGAACAGAGAAACGATCGGGCACTTTGTCAGATTCGCGACAGCCTGCTTCACAGAATTCAAAGGCCTGGTTCACAACTGGCTGACATTCAACGAGATCAACAACACGATCCAGTTCCTTGACATGAGAGGCGATCTGCCGGATTCCGCATATCAGGAAGCTTACCAGCATCTGCATTATCAGTTCGTTGCCAGCGCGAAGGCAGTACAGATCGGCCACGCGATCGATCCGTCCAACATGATCGGCAATATGATCTGCGGCATTACATGGTACCCGGCAACCTGCGATCCGAAAGACATCCTGGCATGCCGCCACACATGGGAAAAGAACATCTTCTACTGCTCTGACGTACAGTGCAAGGGTGAATACGGCTCCTACTGCAAGAGACTGTGGGATGAGCACAATGTCCAGCTCGACATCACGGAAGACGATCTCGATGACCTGGCAAGAGGTACAGTCGACATGTACACATTCTCCTACTACATGTCCAACCTTGTAACGACTCACAAAGTCTCTGACATGGTCGGCGGAAACTTCTCGCTCGGCGCAAGAAATGAATATCTGAAGTACAGCGACTGGGGCTGGGCTACCGACGCTGACGGTCTGGAATACTATCTGGAAATCATCTATTACAGATATCATCTGCCGCTGATGGTCGTTGAGAACGGTCTCGGTGCTTACGATACAGTCGAAGAAGACGGCTCCATCCATGACCCGTTCCGGATCGACTAC
>JAILCN010000096.1 GCA_024680365.1 Solobacterium sp. | reverse complement strand
ATATACTTTCATTTGTAGTGGCCTTCCTTTCTCTTGTATTGAGGCAACTTCTCATGTGCCTGCTGTTTTAGCCAACAACAAGTATATTGTGATGATCCTCGGAGCTACAAGTTATAGGGAGGTCATTACATATTGTCTTATACCGTACTAAAAAAGTCAGTTCGCAGTGAACTGACTTTTCTCATTACTGCAGTGCTTCGAGCTGACTGATGGAAAGATCCAGACGGCGAAGTGTTTCTTCCTTGCCGAGAATGGATGCGATCTCGATCGCTCCGCCGGGAGTGACCTGTACGCCGGTGATGGCAAGACGGGCAGGGAACAGGACCTGGCCGTTTTTCTTTCCGAGTTTTGCCGGCAGTTCCATGAGCTTCGCATGAAGTGCTTCATCCGACCAGTCTTCCTGTTCGGCCAGCGCTTCTCTGACAGCTTTCAGAGACTCCAGGGCAACCGACGGATCAGTCTTCATCTTTTTGTTGCGGTAAAGCTCGCTGTCATAGGACGGGAATTCATCCAGGAAGCCGAGCATCTCAGGGATCTCATTCAGGGTGTTGGCACGCTGCTGGACGATCGCAGCGATCTTTCTTCTGTCAAAGTCTCCTCTGACTGCCTGGTCGATATACGGTGTGACAAGAGCGGTATAGGAATCCAGGTCCATCGCTCTGAGCCACATGCCATTGAGCCATTTCAGTTTTTCCGGATCGAAGATCGCACCGACTTTGCCGATATGCTTTACATTGAAAGCCTGTGTCAGTTCTTTGATCGTGAAGATCTCACGGTCTTCTTCCGGTGACCAGCCGAGCAGGGCAATGTAGTTGAGGACAGCTTCCGGCAGATAGCCCTTGGCCATCAGATCCTGGAAGGATGCGTCGCCGTTGCGCTTGGAAAGCTTGTTATGCTCATCCTTCATGACAGGCGGGCAGTGAATGTAGCGGGGGATATCCCAGCCGAATGCTTCATAGATCAGGTTGTATTTGGGTGTGGAAGAAAGGTATTCCATGCCTCTGACAACGTCAGTGATCCCCATCATATGGTCATCGATGACATTGGCAAAGTTGTAGGTCGGGAAACCATCGCTCTTCAGCAGCACCTGTTCATCCAGTGTGCTGTTCTCAACTGTGACTGTTCCAAACACTTCGTCTTCGAAGGAAGTCGTTCCTTCCGTCGGGATGTTCTGGCGGATGACATATTTCACGCCGCTGTCGAGACGCTTCTGGATCTCTTCCTGAGACAGATATTTGCAGGGATCATCAAACTTGAAGCTGTCGCCGGCAGCTTTTCTTTCCGCTGTCAGTGTTTCTTCATCACAGAAGCAGTAGTGCGCGCCGCCGCGCTGGATCAGTTTGACAGCGTGGTCAAAGTAGATGCCTGACTTCACTCTTTCAGACTGAACATAGGGACCGTAATCACCGCCGACATCTGGTCCTTCATCATGTTCAAGACCGCATGCCTTCAGCGTATCATAGATGATATCGGTCGCGCCTTCCACAAGACGTCCCTGATCAGTATCTTCAATTCTGAGAATAAATACTCCTTCCGGATCCTTTCTGGCAACGAGGTAGGCATACAGCGCTGTGCGAAGGTTGCCGATGTGCATATATCCGGTCGGACTTGGTGCGAATCTAGTACGAATAGCCATTGCAAAAAACTCCTTTTACCTGTCAATTCTACTCCTAACACAGACTTTTGTGAATGAAAAACACAGATCATGCGATCTGTGTCTGTTCATCAGTCAGTGTAGTTGTCGAAATAGCCCTGAATATATACGAACGGTGTTCCCTTGTCGCCGCTGCCGCTGGTCAGATCGCAGAGCGAACCGATCAGATCGGTGAGACGTCTCGGTGTTGTTCCTTCAGAATCCATCTTGCCGAAGAGCTGCGCATCTTTCTCGGTAATGGAATTTCTGATCGCTTCTTTCAGTTCATCACCTGTGAGGTCTTTAAACTGGTTGTCAGCGAGATACTTGAGCTTGAGCTCGTTCGGTGTTCCGTTCAGGCCGTCTGTATAGCCGGGGGAGACCACCGGGTCAGCGAGCTCCCAGATCTTTCCGACCGGATCCTTGAAGGCGCCGTCGCCGTAGACCATGACTTCGATCTTCTTTCCTGTTTTCTCGAAGATGTTTTTCTGAATGTCTCTGACGAGTTCGTCGCATCCGACAGGGAAGAGCTTGACAGTATCTTCTGTGGATTTGTTGGATCCCAGCAGTCCGTATGTGCTGTTGAAGCCGGAACCGTTGATGGATGAAGTCATGATGTCATCCATGCCGAGAGCGATCTTTGCGCCGTGCTTGAGCAGCATTTTCTTTGTATGCTTTCTGGTATGAATATCGCATGCCAGAACAGAATCTGTATAGCCGAGGATCATTTTGGGATCATTTCCGAAGATGATCTCTGCTTCGCAGCCTTCTTCTTCGATCAGATCGTGATAGTATTCAACATAATCCATGCCTGTGAACGGATGTCTGGATTTGCCGAAGATGGATTCGAACTGTTCTCTGGACAGAACATCTGTGTAAGGATTGACACCTGCGTCATCAAGCAGGTCTTCATCAAACAGATGGTTGCCGACTTCATCAGAAGGCCAGCTGAGCATCAGAGTGATCTTCTTTGCGCCGCGTGCGATTCCGCGCAGACAGATCGCGAATCTGTTTCTGCTCATGATCGGGAAGATAACGCCGATATGTCCTCCGCCAAGCTTGGCTCTGACATCTGCACCGATATCATCGATCGAGCAGTAGTTGCCCTGGGAACGTGCAACGATCGATTCCGTAATTGCTAATACATCCCGGTCACGGATTACATATTCTCCAGCTTCTGCACCTTTCAGTAAGGTTTGGGTAACAATTGATTTCAGATCATCACCGGTCTTGACGATCGGAGCTCTGAGGCCGCGTGAAACTGTTCCACTGATTCGTTCCATAGTTAATTCTCCATTTCCAGCAATCATTATAGAACATGTAAAAGACATATACAAAATTTTTTTTCGGAGACGAAAAAAAACACCGGATCGGTGTTTTTCAGGCTGGGATAGAGAGATTCGAACTCCCGAGATGACTGGTTCAGAGCCAGTTGCCTTACCGCTTGGCTATATCCCAATGATTCGTGCATGAATTATTATATACTGTTAATCGATTATTGCAAGATGAAAATTCAAAATTGTTCTCTGATTTTTCAATACATTCTTTCAGCTGTTTGTTCATTCAAAATTGAAGCTTTGTATGAATTGCGCTAGAATAACGTTAGAAAATAAACCTGGAGTAATATCATATGGAAAAATATCTTGTAATGGATCTCGGACGTACAAAGCTGAGATATGGCGTCATCAGTGACTGCCTCGATGTACTGGAAGTTGGCAATGAATATACGGGAATCGAAAAAAAGGAAGAAGTTTTTGACCCGATCAAAAAGGTAGCGGATCTGTACCGCGGACAGGTGGAAGGTGTTTCCATCACGATGCCTGGTGTCATTGACTCGAAAAACGGCATTGCCTACAGCGGCGGTGTCTACGAATGGGTCAGGAATTTCCCGTATGCAAAGGAACTGTCGGAATATATCGATATGCCGGTCGTGATCGCCAATGACGCGAAAGCCGCGGCAATGGCGGAACTGGGCTACGGCGCGCTGAAGAACGTGAAAAACGGCGTGATGCTGCTGATCCTGAACACCGGCATCGGCGGCGCTGTCATTCATGACGGAAAGATCATGGACGGTGCCCACTTCGCTTCCGGTGAAGTATCCTATATCCGCGGCGAC
>JAILCN010000034.1 GCA_024680365.1 Solobacterium sp. | reverse complement strand
GGAACCGGGCGCCATGATCCTCGGTGACAACATCTTCTACGGAAACGGCTTCCGGACACTGCTGAAACAGGCACTCAGAAACGCGGAAGACAACGGCAGGGCAACGGTATTCGGATACTATGTACCGGATCCGGAACGCTTCGGCGTTGTGGCGTTTGATGAAAACGGCAAGGCTACCAGCATTGAGGAAAAGCCGAAAGAACCAAAATCCAACTACGCTGTGACAGGCCTTTACTTCTATCCCGGCGACGTCTGCAAACGCGCCAATCAGGTCAAACCGAGCCCGAGAGGCGAACTGGAGATCACAACGCTGAACGAGATGTATCTTCAGGACGGACTGCTGGATGTGCAGATCCTCGGCAGAGGCTTTGCGTGGCTCGATACCGGTACGATGGACAGTCTGATCGAAGCGTCTGAATTCGTGCAGACGATCGAAAAGAGACAGGGAATCACGATCAGTGCACCGGAAGAGATCGCGTTCATCAATGAATTCATTACTAAAGAAAAACTCCTGGAATCTGCGGCGTTATACGGAAAGAGTCCGTACGGCGCCCACCTGAAAGCTGTCGCGGAAGGCAGAGTCAGATACTGAACCTGACATGGTTCCGAACAGTTACCTGTACATATTCTTATTTCTTCCCATTACAGTACTGATGTATGGTCTGGCACACAGGATCCGGCCCCTGTACGGAAAGCTGGTCCTGATCATCGCCGGTACTGTTTTTTATACGTGCGGAAGACTGGAAACAGCATATGCGCTGCTGTCCAGTTCAGCACTTACATATTTATGTGCGCTGCTTCTGAAAAAGAGATCACTGAAACAGCTGCTGTATGTACCGGTCATTGTGAATATCGCCATTCTGTTCTGGTTCAAGTACACCGGTTTCTTTCTTTCCATACTGGGATCTCAGACAGCACTGCAGATCCTTCTGCCGGTCGGCATCTCCTTCTACACCTTCCAGCAGATCGCGTATCTTGTCAGTGTTGACAGAAAACAGATCGAACCGGCACTGCTGGATTATCTTGCGTATATCCTGTATTTCCCGAAGCTTCTGATGGGGCCGCTTGCCGAACCCGCAGACCTGATTACACAGTTCAGCGATCCAGAGAGAAAAGCATTTGAAGCAGAAGCGTTCGCGGAAGGCGTCCGTCTGTTTTCTTACGGCTTGTTGAAAAAGGTGATCCTGGCAGATACCTTTGCCAGAGCGATCGCCCTGATCAACGCAGACCTCAGCACTGCGACAGCCGCGGAATGCCTGCTCATGATGGTGTTCTACACCTTTGAGATCTATTACGACTTCAGCGGCTACAGCGACATGGCGCTTGGCGCTTCAAAGATGATGAACCTGGAGATCCCGGTCAACTTCAACAGACCATACAGGGCTGTGAACATCCGGGACTTCTGGAAACGCTGGCATATGTCCCTGACGCAGTTCTTTACAAAATATGTCTATATCCCGCTCGGCGGTTCGCGAAACGGCACATGGAAAACATACCGCAATACCATGATCGTCTTTCTGATCAGCGGTCTGTGGCACGGGGCAAACTGGACCTTTCTTCTGTGGGGATTCCTGCACGGTCTGCTCAGCTGCTTTGACCGCATGACGCAGACCATCCAGGATAAAATACCGAAGATCCTGCGCTGGATCGTTACGTTTATCGCAGTCAGTTTCCTGTGGCTGCTGTTCAGCGCGTCATCGGTCCGTGAATGGACAGATCTCATCATGAAGATCTTCCGGTGGAAAGATATCGCGATCCGTCCTGAGATCCCGGAAGTATTCCGCATCTTTGGGAACGTCCTTCCCGGCACATATACTGCCATGATCCTGTTCCTTGGTTCAGGACTTGTCCTCAGCATTCTGCCGGAACATACAGAAAACAGACGAAACGGCTGGAATATGATCCTTGCGGCGGCAGCGTTCGCGCTCAGCGTGCTGTTCCTCGGCACAGAATCTGTATTCCTGTATTTCGGGTTCTAGGAAGGGGGAAGACAGATGAAACCAAAGACATGGCTTCTCGGCTGGCTGGCCGCAGCACTTCTGATCCTGATTCCTTCCGGTGTTACCGTTTATACCATTGATCCCTATTTCCATTATCACAAACCAGATCCTGAGAAATACTCCTACACGCTGGACAACGAGCGGGCACAGAACAACGGCATCCTGCGTCACTTCGACTACAATGCGCTGATCACGGGAACCTCCATGACGGAGAACTTCAAAACATCTGAAGCCGACCGCATCTTCGGTACGCAGACAGTCAAGGTATCCTTCATGGGAGGCACCTACAAAGAGATCAATGACAACATCGCTCAGGCATTTTCCTATAACAGTGATCTGAAGCTGGTCATCCGCGGCCTTGACATGATGCGTTTCACGGATGACCCGGATCTGATCAGAACAGACCTCGGCACCTATCCGGAATATCTGTATGACGATGATCCGTTCAATGACATTGAATACCTTTTGAACAAAGACGTGCTGCTCGGCAGGATCATTCCTGCCATGCAGGAAGAAGCCGGCATCACATCCTTTGATGATTACGGAAGATGGCACGATCTGTTCCCGTTCGGCAGAAAGACTGTCTGTCCCAACGGCATCAATCCATACCGTCCTGAGACACAGGAACACCTGAGCGAAGCAGAAAAAGAGATCCTCAGACAAAACATCACGAAAAATGTGACAGATCTAGCGGACGCACATCCGGAAGCACAGTTCCTGTATTTCTATACTCCCTACAGCATTGCCTGGTGGAACGAGACCGCCGGCAAAGGTCTGCTGGAAAAACAGCTGGAAGCAGAACAGGAAGCGACCAGACTGATCGTTTCCCATCCCAATATCCAGCTGTATTCCCTGAACCTGCGCAGCGATATCATCACGGATCTGAACCATTATAAAGACAACCAGCACTACGCGGACTGGATCAACAGCCTGCTGCTGAGATACATGAAAGAAGGCACCTGCCGTATTACACCAGACAACTGTGAAGCATATCTGAAACAGGAAGCAGACTTCTTCCGGACATATGACTACACCAGCCTGAACACGCAGGAAGACTATACCGAAGACCTGTACGCCGCGGCGCTGCTCAACCGTGAGATCACGAAACAGGAACCGGTGGATCTGCTTAAGGCGGAAGGCATTACACGAGACGTGCGCAACGCTGAAACAGATGGTGAAACACTTCTGTGCACAGGAACGCTGCAGAGAGACAGCGCGGAAGAGATCAGTGAATATCTCAAAGGCGATGACTTTGCCGGCATGCGGATGAAGCTGTATCTGGATGAAGGCCACAGATTCCTGACATTCTCAGGCCGAAAGATCACAAACCAGGGACAGCCCACTGTCTGCGTCTATGACAGTGAGGGAAATCTTGCGGCATCCCACTTCGGCAGCTTCATTCATATCGATTACCGGAAACATATGTATTTCCTGGATCTCAAAGATCTGAAAGGGGAGATCACGATCCTCTTCCACGGCGGCTTTACAGACATGACCGGCAGCCTGTATTCATCCTATGAATTCTCCGATATCATCCTGTACTGAAAGTAGAGAAGAAAGACAGCCAGTATGTGATGTTCTGCATCACATTCCGTCTGTCCTTTTTTCTGGTGGGATCCTGTTCATTTCTGAGTCCGTACCAGCCGATGCCTTTTTCTTTCGCGTTTCAGGTACAGAAGTATTCCCGGCAGTAACTGTCTTGTTTTCAGAAGACCAGACTTAAAATGATCCTTCTTTTCTGGAACATTTAAGCATTTGTTATATCGACGGAAAAAAGCATAAATGCATGTTATATAATTGAAAGAAAGAAGGGGAATAGGCTATGAAACTGAAAAGATCATTCAAAAGAATCGTGACTGTTTTGTCAGTCCTTTTCGTCTGCTTCGCGATTCTGCCTGTCAGAGCGGCAGGATCGTCGTTCAAACTGGAGAAGAATTCATTCTTCCTGCATCCCGGTGAGTCTGTCACAGGCAAATACACCTACACCGGCTCCGGAACGGTTGAATTCAGCGAACCGAATACCATTGAAAACATGGGTGATGTTTATAACATCTGCACGGTAACTGCAGGCAAGGGCTCCTTTACGATCAAAGCGGCAGCCGGCAATTCCCATGGCCGCGCAAAGATCGATGTCACTGTCGATGGTGAAGTAAAAGATACGATCGAAGTCTTTGTGTACGACACGGACAATTTCTACCTGATCCAGCCTTTGGCAGATCAGGCTGTTCTGATCACGTATACGATGGCCCGTATCTATGTCGGCACGCCATATGACGTATCACTGTTCATGCCGGTGACTGTGACGTCATCCGATCCATCTGTTGCCGCGCCTGAAAAGCCTGTCATGCCTCTGGGATATCTGGACATGGATTTGAAAAAACCGGGCACGACAACGATCACACTGAAAAGCGAAAAGCTGAACGGAACACTCAAACTGACAGTGCTTCCGGAAGGAGATTACGCGGACTACGTCACTGTCAAAGATGACAAGAGCTCTGTGACTGTCAGAGTCGGAACGAAAACACCGGATCCGTTTATAATGAAATCTTCTGAGGGTACATGCAAGGATGACAAACTTACCGTGAGTGTGACAGAGAACATTCCTCTGGTCGGTGAAAAGGATGTTGTCAGACTTGAAAAAGACGGCTCCATCACAGCGCTGAATCCCGGCTACGCGATGGTGGAAGCGAGAACCCGTCTTGGCTACAGGGGTCAGTTTGAAGTGATGGTGTACTCAGATCCTGAAAAGCTGGTCTTCGAAGAAAAAACATACTATGTCGATCAGAACAATGACTGGCTGCCGTACTATCCTTACCCGGGGATCCAGCCAAGCACCTGCGGCATGGCTCCGTTTGAATATACATCTTCCGATGACAAGATCGTCAAGGCGGAAGGTGCGTCACTGCAGTATGTGAAACCGGGTGAAGTAACGATCAGAGCTGCCTACAAAGACAACCCGAAGATCTATACGGAATTCAAGGTAAAAGCGTTCACAGCAGCGGATCC
>JAILCN010000031.1 GCA_024680365.1 Solobacterium sp. | reverse complement strand
AAAGTGGCCGATGCCTCTGGAAGATTATGAAGAAGCGATGGAAATCATCCGGAGCAGAAGCGAAGAATGGCATATCGATGCTGATAAGATCGTCATTTCCGGTTTCTCCGCCGGCGGCCATCTGGCGGCTGTCGCTGCCACCCAGGCAAAGCACAGACCTGCTGCCGCAGTTCTGGTCTATCCGGCGATCCTTGAGGACATCGTCGATATGTGCCAGCCCGGCATGCCGTATCCGTATCAGAACGTCACAAGGGAAACATGTCCATGTTTCTTCGCTGCCTGCCGCGATGACAAGACAGTGGATATCACAAACACCCTGCGCATGGAACTTGCGTTAGCCGAACACGATATTCCGTTTGAAAGCCATATTTATTCTTTCGGCGGTCATGGTTTCTCGACCGGTGAAGACTGGGTCATCACCAACGGCGTCTCGGAAAGAGTTCCCAACTGGACAAAAGACAGTATCGGCTGGCTGAACGAGACACTCGGCAAACTGACCTATCACGGCTTTGAAGAGCCGGAACAGAGAGTGTCGCTGAATGCAGACTATGCACCGGTTCTGAGTATCGCATGTTCGCTTGGACATATGAAAAAACAGAATGAAGAAGTGCAGGCTTTATTAAAACCGATGTACGACGGCATGGCTCTTGTCGCAATGGCAAGAGGCTACCAGCTGGAAGGACTGCAGCTTGTCTTAAGCAAAAATACGGTCAGCGAGATCATGGAGATGCTGCAGATGACACCGAAACAGATCAAAGAGATCGATACGGTTCTGCACAGTATTGTCAATGAACTGGAGTGAGGAAAAAACAATGCAGAGATTTACAGACAAGACAGTCAGAGATTTTGAAATAAAGCATAATGAAACACTCAGAAAGACTGCTCCGGAGTGCACCGTTCTCTTAAGGAAAAATGGTGATTTTCCTCTGGATCAGCCATGCTGCATAGCTTTATACGGCAGCGGCGCAAGACAGACAATCAAAGGCGGCACCGGCTCCGGCGATGTGAATGTCCGTCATTTTACAACCTGTGAAGAAGGCCTTGAAAAAGCAGGTTTTACGATCGTCTCAAAAAACTGGATGGACAGATACGACGCGTGCAAGGCTGATAATACTGTCCAGTTTTATGGAAAGATCAGGAAAGAAGCGGAAGAGAAAAAGATACCGGTCTTCGCCGCGGCATTAGGCAAAACCCCGGATGAACCGGAATATGATTTTCCCATTGAAGCGGAAGCGGATGTCTGCGTCTATGTCCTTGCCAGAAACAGCGGCGAAGGATCCGACCGGCAGATCAAGAAAGGCGATTTTCTTCTGACCGATGACGAAGTCAGAGATATTCATCGCTGCATTGAAAAGTATACAAAGTTCCTGCTTGTACTGAATGTGGGCGGACCGGTCGACCTCTCACCGGTTATGGACAGCGTGAAAAACATTCTCCTGCTGGGACAGCTGGGAACAGTGACAGGTGACGTACTTGCGGATATTGTTCTTGGAAAAAGCTATCCTTCGGGAAAACTCACTGCCACCTGGGTGAAAGCGGAAGACTGTGATGTGATCCGGAATTACGATCTCAACGATACCTGCTACAAAGAAGGAATCTATACCGGCTACCGCTATTACGATACAACAGATCACAGGCCTCTGTTTCCGTTCGGCTATGGACTCAGCTATACAGAATTCTGTAAAGAGATCAGCCATACAGAACTGAAAGACAATGACCTCTTTGTTACTGTCAGAGTTATGAACACAGGCAATTTCCGGGGAAAAGAAGCGGTTCTTCTTTATTACAGAGCTCCGGAAGGAACACTCAATAAGCCGCTTCGGGAACTTGGGACCTATGGCAAGACCCATGAACTGCAGCCTGGTGAGAGTGAAGAGATCACACTGCGGCTGCCGCTGGAAAACATGGCATCATACAGCGAGGAACAGTCTGCCTGGATCCTGGAAAAGGGAGACTACCGGATCAAAGCAGACAGCATGAATGTCTGCGCAGTCAGACTGAATGAGACAGTCAGAGTCCTTGGATCCACAAACCTGCATATCAATACCGGTTTTGCGGAAAGAATTGTTTCTCTTCCTGCGGCAGATACAGAAGGATTGAAGATCTTTGAAGCAGATTGTCAGAGCCTGAAAGACATTGGCCACTATGACAGAAACAGAGTGTCTTATCCGGAGAAAGAACAGATCGATCTTTCAGGTTTTACTGATGATGAGCTGATTCACACATGTGTCGGCAGATATGATGAAAACAGCAGCACTTCCATTATCGGCAATGCCGGCAGCGCAGTGGCAGGCGCGGCAGCGGAAAGCCCGGATCTCTTCAGCGAAAAAGGCTTTGGAAAACTAATCCTTGCGGACGGCCCGGCCGGACTGCGTCTGGCAACTAGTTACATTCTCAAAGACGGTGCGGCTTTCGGCAATGAATTTGCGACAATGGAAAGCATTGTGCGGTTCCTTGATGAACCGCTCAGATCTGTTGTGCAGGCAAAAATCGATATGATCAAAAAAATCAGTGAATCTGAAGAAAAGTATTATCAGTTCACAACCGCGATCCCGATCGGCACTGCCCTGGCTCAGGCTTTCAATCCGCTGGTTCCGGAGATCTGCGGTGACATCGTCGGTGAAGAAATGGAAATTTACGGAATCAATATCTGGCTGGCTCCAGCTCTGAATATTCAGAGAATGCCGTTATGCGGCCGCAATTTTGAATACTGCTCCGAGGACCCGGTGGTATCGGGTCTGACAGCTGCAGCGGTTGTGAGAGGTGTACAGAAACATGAGAAGTGTGCTGTAACGATCAAGCACTTTGCCTGCAACAATCAGGAATACAACCGTTTCGGCTCCAACAGTATCGTTTCCGAAAGAGCTTTGAGAGAAATCTATTTAAAAGGCTTTGAGCTCTGCATCAAGCAGTCAGCACCGAAATGCATCATGTCTTCCTACAATCTTCTTAACGGAACTCATACCGCAAACCATTATGATCTCCTGACAACCGTTCTGAGAAAGGAATG
Organism: Solobacterium sp.; assembly: GCA_024680365.1. GTDB lineage: Bacteria > Bacillota_I > Bacilli_A > Erysipelotrichales > Erysipelotrichaceae > Bulleidia. The sequence continues at coordinate 706 of JAILCN010000031.1, read as the reverse complement.
GGACTTCGGCGGTGTCGTCATGACTGACTGGGGTACGACCAGCGACCGTCTGAATCTTGGAACTTATGGCGCAAGTGACGCTGCATTGTGCATCAAAAACGGCAATGACTGGATCATGCCGGGCTCACAGCCTGACTGCGACCGGATCGCACAGGCGCTCGAAAAGAAAGAAATCTCAAGAGAGGATCTTGAAACATGCGCTGAGAGAATCCTGACGCTCAGCAGGGAGTTATCATGATCGGAACAAACGCGCTGTGGATCTCACATCCGCAGGACACAAAACAGAATCCTCTGATTCCGGTATTCCGGAAGTCATTTGAAGTCAGAAAAGGACTGCTTTCAGCCACTCTGGAAGTGACTTCCCATGGCATCTATCATACAAAGATCAATGGCACAGAAGTGACAGATCATCGGTTCACGCCTGGTTTTACCAGCTATTATCATCGTATTCAGTATCAGACCTATGACATTACGAATTTTGTAAACGAAGGGACAAATGTCTGGCAGACAACAGTCGGGGACGGCTGGTGGAGATGGCATAACAATTTCGGTTATACACTTTCCCTAAAAGGCGAGATCGCACTCCGCTATGAAAGCGAAACAGTCATAATTCCAACAGATACATCGTTTGATGTCACTGCCGGAAAAGTGATTTCTTCTGATTATCTCAAAGGTGAAGTGTTTGATAACCGGGTTGAAATAAACA
>JAILCN010000227.1 GCA_024680365.1 Solobacterium sp. | reverse complement strand
GGCGCTGCCGTCCGCATTGACGACTTTCGCGTAGTAACCGTAGTATTCCGTCTTGATGTTGGAATCGAGCTTGAAGGTCACCTTCCCGCTCAGTTCGTTCATCAGGTCATTGACTGTGCCTTCGGTAGCGATCGTGGATACGAGACCCTTGGAGATCACGACATCGAAACGCGCGTCCAGCGGCAGTGGACCATCGCAGGCATAGACCTGGTTATTGCTGTAGCCGGTGCATTCCGCGGAGATGATCTGGCCTCTGGAGTATTTATCGGAGTAGATCTCGTTGCCGGATGTCCAGTTGGCGGCAAAGGCATCGATGCCCAGACCGCGGAGGTCATTCAGCTTATCGACCAGTCTCTGGTAATCAGAACCGACCAGAGTGATCCCGACATCATCCGCATAGAATGTGCTGCCAAGGTTGACGACGACTTCCATTTCCGCGAGCTCGCTCTCGGATACCATCGTTCCGGCACGGAGGCTCTGGGAAACGATGTGGTTCGTCGTGTTTGCATAACGTTCCTTACGATTGACCGGATGTTTGGCCAGCCACTCCTCGGACTGGACTTTCGTCATCGTTAAGAGGTTCGGGACGGTAACGCCCTTGCCTTTGGATACATAGATAGTGACGGTCTCGGTCGATTTGATCGTCTTGTCTTTCTTCGGGTTCTGGTCGTAGACGACGCCGGCCAGCTTGTCATTATTGAAGGATTCGATGACTTCGAGCTTGACCTTATTGGTCTTGGCCCAGGCTTCCGCCTGTTCCTTGCTGGTGAATTCCGGGACGGTGACTGTGCCTGCCGGCTGCGGACCCTTGGAGATCGAGATATTCATAGCGCTGCCGCGGGTGAATTCGGCGGGATCGGTTCCCTTCAGATCAAAGGAGATGACGTTTCCTTCCGCGACTTCCTCGTTGTAGGTAGTTGTGATACGGACTTTCTGCATCTTGTTTTCCCGGATCCAGGTATCGATCTCCGCACGGTTCATGGAAGCGATATCCGGGACCGGAACCTTTTCGTCCGGATCCGCGCCTTTGGAAACGATGAAGGTGACTTTTACGTCATTCTTGACCTTCGTTCCCTCTTTGACGCTCTGCTCGATGATGATGCCTTCGTCGTTCTCGAAGTTGTATTCGCCCTTCATGACGACGCCCTGGGCATCGATCTGCTGCTGACGGACCCAGATCGCGACTTCACTTTCTTTCTGGCCGACAAAATTCGGCATCACGATCTTCGGACGGAAGAACAAAAAATAGACCGCAGCGGCAATGACTGCCAGAGCGGCTACGCCGATCACGATCCCCTTGACCGGTATCGGCTTATTCGGCTTCTCGACGGGGACTCTTTCCTCCTCCTGGAAGCTCTTTGGTTTATTTTCACTGGAAAACTGGCTCAAAAAGTCTTTTTCACTCATTTCGCGATCTCTCCTTCATCTGTACTAACTGTACTATCTAGTATACTTCCACTCTATCGGAATGTCAACCTTCGTTATTGCCTTTAACGGAACATGCCCTTTAACATAAAAGACCGGGAAAACCAGCATCCGGTCACAGGATAGACAGTTATATTCTAACCTTAAAAAAAGGAGGGCTCAATAGCCCTCCCTGTTTATTAATCGTTTCTTAATCCTACTTCTTGAGGTTGTAGAAAGTGTGGATGCCCGGGTACTGAGCGGACGGACCGAGTTCTTCTTCGATTCTCATCAGCTGGTTGTACTTCGCGATACGGTCGGTTCTGGACAGGGAACCTGTCTTGATCTGACCTGCATTCAGACCGACAACGAGATCAGCGATCGTTGTGTCTTCACTTTCACCGGAACGGTGGGATACGACTGCAGTCCAGCCGGCTTTCTTAGCCATTTCGACAGCGTCGATCGTTTCTGTAACAGTACCGATCTGGTTGACCTTGATCAGAACAGCGTTCGCAACGCCCTTCTTGATACCCTTGGCGATGTATTCCGTGTTGGTAACAAAGAGGTCATCACCAACGAGCTGAATCTTGCTGCCGAGAGCCTTGTTGAGCTTCTTCCAGCCGTCCCAGTCGTTTTCTGCAAGACCGTCTTCGATCGAGATGATCGGGTATTTGTCGACCCATTCCTTGTACATTTCGATCATTTCATCGGAGGTCTTTTCACCCTCGCCGGATCTCTTCAGAACGTATTTGTCCTTTTCTGCATCATAGAATTCGGAAGCAGCGCAGTCGAGACCAAAGAAGACTTCCTTACCTGCTTTGTAACCGGCAGCTTCAACAGCTTCCAGCATTAAAGCCAGCGGGCCGGCATTGCCGAGCTTCTCTAACGGACCATCGTTGCCCGGAACGCAGGACGGAGCGTAACCGCCTTCGTCACCGACAGCAGTGTTGTAACCGTATTTCTTTAAGACCTTCTTCAGGTGATGGAAGATCTCAGCACCCATGCGGATTGCTTCGTGAATGCTGTCAGCGCCGACCGGCATGATCATGTATTCCTGAACATCGCTTGCGGAATCAGCGTGCTTGCCGCCGTTGAGGACGTTCATCATCGGAACCGGCATGACTTTACCGTTGCAGCCGCCAAGGTACTTGTATAACGGCATATCGTAGTAGTCAGCAGCAGCTCTTGCGCATGCCAGGGAAACACCCAGGATCGCGTTGGCGCCGAGTTTGGATTTGTCTTTTGTGCCGTCGAGTTCGATCATCAGTTCATCGATCGCGACCTGATCGGTAACATCCATACCGAGAATCTCCGGAGCGATGACTTTGTTGACGTTGCTGACAGCTGTCAGAGTACCCTTTCCTAAGTAACGGCTCTTATCACCGTCACGGAGTTCGAGAGCTTCTCTTTCACCTGTGGAGGCGCCGCTCGGAACGATAGCACGGCCGAAAGCGCCGGAATCAGTAGTTACTTC